>CAYWPB010000015.1:0-29165 GCA_964458725.1 uncultured Nevskia sp.
GCGCGAACGCGGGACGCTGGAGCAACTGATCGTCTCGCCGGTCAAGCGGGTGGAGCTGGTCGTGGGCAAGATCGTGCCGTACATCGGCATCGGCTACGTGCAGATGACGCTGATCCTCGGCGCCGGATACGCGGTGTTCGACGTCCCCCTGGTCGGATCGGCGGCGCTGCTCTATCTCCTCGCATTCCTGTTCATCGCCGCCAACCTCGCGCTCGGCCTGTTCTTTTCCACACTCGCGAAGACGCAGCAGCAGGCCATGCAGATGACGTTCTTCTTCATGCTGCCGAGCATGCTGCTGTCCGGCTTCATGTTCCCGTTCGAAGGCATGCCGCGCCCAGCGCAGTGGCTGAGCCAAGCGCTGCCGCTCACCCATTTCTTGCGCATCGTGCGCGGCATCACACTGAAGGGCAGCAGCTTCGCCGACTTCGAGGGCGAGGTGGTGTGGCTGTTCGGCTTGCTCGTCGCGCTCGTCACGCTGGCGTCGCTGCGCTTTTCCAAGAAGCTCACCTGACCATGCCGCGCCCCCGCTCCGACATCGACACCCGCATCCTGCACGCCGCGCGTGCTCGCTTCCTCGAAGAAGGGGTGGACGGCGCGTCGCTGCGCAAGATCGCGAAGGACGCCGGCACCAGCATCGGCATGGTCTACTACTACTTCCCGACCAAGGACGACCTGTTCTTCGCCGTGGTCGAAGAGGTGTACGAGCGGCTGCTCGCCGACATCGTGCGCATTCTGCGCGCGGAGGAGCCGTTCGAACGCCGGCTGCTTCATCTCGCCGAGCGCGCGGGCGACGCGAGCGAGCTCGAGCTCATGGTCGTGCGGCTCGTGCTTCGCGAGTCGCTGACTTCGAACAAGCGCTTCGAACGCATCGTCGAGCGCTTCCAGCGCGGGCACTTGCCGCTCGTGCTCGGCTTTCTCGGCGAAGGCGTCGAAAGCGGCGCGCTCGCGCCGGACCGACACCCGGGCCTGCTCATGATGTCGACCGCGGCGCTCGTGATCGTGCCGCAGATGCTGCGGCGCGCGCTCGACGGCCAACCGCAGTTCGATGGCGCGCCCGCGGGACACGAGCTCGCGGCGCTGCTCGTCGACGTGCTGCTCGGCGGCATCGGCAAGCGCACCACCGATTCGTCCGGCGCCGGGCGCCGGAGCTCGAACGACCGAGAGAGGATTGCACCATGATACGACCGTTGCCACGTCGCTTGCTGCTCGCCACCGTGTTCGCGTCCTCGTGGAGCGCGCTCGGACATGCCGCCGACGCGCCCGCCTCGGGTGCGGCCGCGACCGACCAGAAGCTTCACGACGCGATGGCGCGCCCCGGCGGCCTCACCTCCGCCGAGGTGGGCAAACGCGCCGCGAGCACGAGCCCCGACGCGCGCGCCAAGGACTACGAGGTCGACGCCGCGGAGGCCGAGGTGGACAAGGCGGTGAGCTCGTACTTCCCGCGCCTGACGTTCACGGCGCGCTACACGCGGCTTTCGCCGATCAGCCCGCCGGTGCTCGGGGTGCCCGGCTTCTACAGCGTGGCGACGACGCGCGCGCCGAGCGCTGCGCCGCTGACGCCGGGGACGGATCCGCTGTTCGCCACGCCGGCGTTCTCGTTCCCCGTGATCCTCGATCAGTACCTGCTGCAGGCGAACCTGGTCGTACCGCTGACCGACTACCTGCTCAGAATCGCGCCGACCCACTCCGCGACCAAGCGGGCGCGCGACGCGGCGCGGCTTTCGGCGCAGGCGTCGCGGCTAAGCCCCGCTGCCCACCCCAAGGTCGCGTACCTCGGCCTGGGCCAGGCGGTGCTTCAGGGGGGGGTCGCCGAGGCAGCGCCGCGTCGTGATGATGTACTCCTCGCCTGCCGACGTGCTGGGCACAGCGATATCGGCGTCGGGCGACGGCAGCTATGAGGTGGATCTGCCGACCACCAGCGACGTGGTGGTGACGGGTATCCCGGCCGACAACACCGAGGCGCCCTATGCTTTCCGCCGCACGCCGGAGCCGTTGTGAATGTCACGGTCCCGTTCCTGCCTAATCTGCCGGGTAGTCCAGACGCCATCGTTCTGGAATTCGGCGGCGTGTCGATCTCCAGCGCGACCGCTGGCGTCGGCGCGCGCTGGAACGTCGGCGCGCCGCGCGACAAGGCCGGTCTGCTGCCCTGGCGCGACACTACGCGGAACGACAAGCGCGAAACGCTGCCCTTCGACCAGGCCGATCCGCTGCACCCGACGCTGCGGGTGGAGTGGGGCGACAACCGCAAGAACGATCGCTTCCTTGGCCTCCAATGGGGTGAGCTGCGGCAGCAGCTGGACGCGGGCGAGCGCTTCCTGTGGGGCGTGCGGCCGCCGCTGGACCGCTTCAGTGGCACGCAGTGGGGCGAGCTGCAGCTCCACGACAACGCCGCGTCGATCCTCTCCTGGGGCGCGCCGAAGCCGCTGGAACGCGCCTGGCGGATGCTGTGGGGCAGCTTCACGCCGCAGCAGCGCGAGCTGCTGCAGACCTGGCGCGCCGGCCAGCCCGTCAATCGTCCAGAGCAGGTGCGCTGGGGACCTGGCCCAGGCCAGGGACCGATCAACCCGCCCATCGTCATCCCGATCCCGACCGACCCCAACAACCCGCCGCTGCCGCCGGTCCCTGTCCGCCAGGTGTACTACATGAACAACACCGTCACGTTGCTGCGCCTGCCGGACCTGACGCCGATCGAGGCTTTCGGCGTGACGCTCGATGCCGACCGCGACAGCTGGGCCTGGACGCTGCAGGCCACTCTGGCGCGGCCATCCGACATCGAGCTGCTGGAGCCGGACAGCAGCGGCCCGAAGATCCTCAAGGTGGCGCTCAACGGCTGGCCGTGGGCGTTCCGGGTGGAGAGCTACACCACCGATGAGCGCTTCAGCTCGCGCACCTACACCATCAACGGCCGCAGCCTGTCCGCCGAGCTGGCGCAGCCGACCGCGCGGCTGCGCACCAACACCTACACCACGGACATGAACGCGCAGCAGATCGCGCTGGCCGAGCTGGAGGGCTCGGGCTGGACGCTCGACTGGCAGCTGCTCGACTGGCTGGTGCCGGCTGGCACCTTCGGCTACAGCCAGAAAGCGACGATGGACGTGCTGGGCGCGATCGCGGCCAGCGTCGGCGGCTCGATCCAGAGCGACCCGTTCAACAAGATCCTGACGGCGCTCCCGCGCTATCCGGTCAGCCCCAAGAACTTCGCCAGCGCCACGCCGGACGTGGTGCTGCCGCGCGAGATCATCCTCACCAAGCCGCTCAGCTACACGCCGAACCCGGCCTACAACCGCGTGTTCGTGTCCGGCCAGGCGAACGGCTACCTGGTGCGCGTGACGCGCGACGGCACGCTCGGCGATCTGCCGGCGCCGCAGGTGGTCGACCCGCTGATGTGCGCGCCCGAGGCCAACACCGCGCGCGGGCGCTACATCCTCGACTCCAGCGGCCCCAAGAGCCTGGTCCAGGTGCAAGTGCCGCTGTTCACCTCGTCGACTTCGCCGGGCCTGTTGCAAGTCGGCCAGCTGCTGCAGGTGAACGATCCCACGCCCTGGCGCGCCGTGGTGACCGGCATCCAGATCGTGGCCGGCCGCCCGGAGATCTGGCAGACCGCGAAGGTGGAGAGGAGCTACCTGTGAACGCCTACCAGCAGTTCGCGCTGCTGATCGCTGGCCCGCAGCTCTCGGTGGGCACGGTTTCCGCCGTGTACAGCGACGGGACTGTGCTGGTGGACCTGCAGGGCGGCGGCTCGGTGCGCGTCCTGGGCACCGGCTGGTCCGTCAGCAATCCGGTTTATGTGCTGGGTGGGCGCGTCGAGGGCGGCGCTCCGGCCCTGCCGTATGTCGAGGTGACAGTGTGAAAAAGGAGGCGACCGCCAGGTGTTGGCGCACCAGGCGGCCACCGGCCACGAACTACAGGCGATCGTGGCAAGTCCAGGGCCTCCCCGCTCCGCGCGGAACAAGGGAAGCCTACCACGCGGTACTTCCCAAGGAGCCTGTCTTGTCGTCGCCGATCATCCCCTGGATTGGAGGCAAGCGCCGCCTGGCGCCCGTCATTCTGCCGCTGCTGTCGGACCACAAGTGCTATGTGGAGCTGTTCTCCGGCGCGGCGGCGATCTTCTTCCTTAAGCCGCCCTCCGATGTGGAGGTGCTGAACGATGTGAACGGCGAGCTGGTCAATCTCTACCGCGTGGTCAAGAACCACCTGGAGGAGTTCGGCAAGCAACTGAAGTGGTCGCTGGTCAGCCGGCAGATTTACAAGTGGGCGCAGGACACGCCGCCCGAGACCTTGACGGATATTCAGCGCGCGGCCGGGTTCTTCTACCTACAAAAGCTGACCTTTGGCGCAAGGGTTGAAGGCCAGAGTTTCGGCACCTCGACGACGACAGGGCCTCGTCTTAACCTTCTGCGTATCGAAGAGGATCTCAGCGACGCCTACATCCGCCTGGCTGGCGCTGTGATCGAGCATCTGGACTGGAAAGCCTGCCTTGAGCGCTACGACCGGCCGCACACCTTGTTCTTCGCCGACCCGCCGTATTGGGAAACCGAGGGCTATGGCGTCGACTTCCCCCTGGCGCAGTACGAAGCCCTGGCCGAGGCCGCCAGGACGTGCCAGGGCCGCCTGGTGATTACCGTCAACGATCACCCGGAAATGCGTCGTGTGTTCGCCAACCTGCCGCAGCAGTCGGTCGGGATCACCTACACGGTGGGCGGTGGCGGAAACGAGGTGGAGCGCCAGGAGCTGGTCATTGGCAACTGGCCCGATGGCTGGCCGGCGCCGCGTCCTCTAACCGCCCAGATGGGCCTCGGCGAGGGCTGGGCATAGAATGTCCCATGCGCGCACCTACGTGGCAGGGCTTTTGGTGGCTCAAGCGGGACAATTCGGACCAATGGGAAGTGATGCACGCTGCCCCCTACGGCCGGGGCGGTTGGATGATCACTTACTGCGGCAACGACCAACAGTTCGAGCTGTCCGAGGCGTTCAAGAAGACCAAGCTCAACGGCCTGGTCAGCGGCGACTTCAAGCCCTGCTTTCCCCCGACCGCGAGCGGTTAGTGGTTGCCCCGGGCGGCCATCCGGAGCTTCGCCAGGGCGTCGGCGCACGCCCGCAGCAGGTGCGCGGTGTCCTCGGCCAGGGCTCGGCGCTCCTGGGGCGTCCTGCTCCGTGCCGTCCGCAGCTCCTGGGCGCGCTTCCGCGCCTCGCCTTCGAGGTCGCCAGCGGTGAAAAGCATGTAGGGCAGTGGCTCCCCCGTCGCGGGGTCGCGGCCGTGCCATTTCTTGGGCGGCATAAGGGCGGCCTTTGGTGTGGCTGTGGGACGCCCTTAAGATACCCCCTCGCAGCGCCCTAAGGGCGCTTTTTGCTACCCTTTCCCGGCGACTCAAACCAAGTGGCGGCGTGGATCAAACCAAGTGGCGCGTTACACCCCTCACCCTCTCCCCACATTCGTGGGGAGAGGGGATCCCACCGATCAGCGCCAGGAGCAGCATGAAAATCGCGGAGGTTCGCCGTTTTGCGCTGAAGCTGCCGGAGGTGACGGAGCAGCCTCACCACGGGTCTCCCTCATTCCGGGTGCGCGGCAAGATCTTCGTGACGGTGTCGCCGGCGGAGACGCATATTCACGTCTTTGTCAGCGAGACGGTGCGGGAGCGGGCGCTGGCGCTGCACGGAGAGTTTGTGGAGAAGCTGTGGTGGGGTGGCAAGGTGTGGGGGATCCGCATCGAGCTGGCGCCGGCGGCGCCGGCGGTGGTGAAGGAGCTGGTGCGGTCGGCGTGGAAGAGCAAGGCGCCGGGGGCGTTGGTGCGCGAGCACGGGAACTAGCAGGTGCGGGGTGCGCAATGCGCACGCGGATGTGCAAGGTTCAATGCGTGGCGGTGCGCGGTGCGCACCCTACGCATGCTACGCCTGCTACCGCAAGGCTGCCGAGGCGGCGCAGGCGATCACGGTGGCGGCGAACCGGGTGTTGTTCGAGGCGAAGTTCCAGGCGGTACCGAAGCCGGGTGTTCCCAGCGATAAAACTTGCCCCTCACCCTGACCTTCTTTCGTCGCTGCGCTTCCTGCTTCGCTAGAAAGCTGGGCGGTGCATCCTGCACCGCCCGTCCGTCACGGCCGCGAGCTGCGCTCGCAAGCGGCCGTGACTGACCCCCACGTTCGTGGGGAGAGGGGATTGAAGAGAATGAGGTTTCAACGCGTGAAGGTGCGCGGTGCGCACCTCACGCCTGCTGCTTCTGTCAGCGTCCGCCGAGGTCGTAGTTCGAGCTGACCGGGGTGGCGGTGCGGTCCATCATGAAGCGGGCTTCGCCGGTGGCGGCGTTGGGATTCCGCGGGAAGAGGGCGGCGACGCGCTGCAGGCTGGTGGGCTCGACGGCGCTGCTGCCGGTGTCGAGCGGCAGCGAGGCGTTGAGCAGGGCCAGGCGCTGGTCGGAGCCGGAGAAGGGGTTGGTGTGGGCGGTGACGACGACACCTTCGAGGGAGCGGCTGACGGTGGCCTGGCTGACCTGTTGTTCGAGAACGGTGGCCTGAGCGGCGTCGTCGGCGCTGGCGGTGAAGGCGGGGGCCATGACGCCGGCGAGGACGGCGGAAAGCGCGGCGGCGGCGAGCCGGGTCCGGGTGTTGTTCATGTTTGTTCCTCCAATCCGTGGGGCCAGATGGCCGAATGCGCACAGGCTAGGCTCCTCCCATTCCCGCAACCAGACGGCATTTCCGGGAATGGTCCTACCGGAAAGTGGGAGGGACGGGGGATATGCGCGGCGAGGCCGAGGCGGAACCCTTCCGGATTTCAGGAGGATGGTTCCTGAAAAGGCGGCTGGGCGCTGATTCCTGGAGGGTTTATCGTGCGCGCCGTCGGGTGGGGACGCCCCATCGCCACCCGGCCAGAACCGGACGACAAGGGGCATTGGAGCAGTCCCATGTTCAAGTTCATTTCTCAGATCCGCGCCCGGCTGAACCGGGACGAGATCGACTTTTACGAACTGCCGTTTCCGGGCTTCGTGACCGATACGCGCTCGTCGCCGGTCGAGGTGCGCTACGAGCTGGATGTGCGCAACGACCAGAACCGGGCGGTATGGAGCCAGCGCTGGCGCACCCGGGCCTTCGAGGAAGGGCGCTATGGCGCCCTGCCGGTCGAGGAGACGGTGAGCGCGCGGCGCGCGGCGGCGGGCAAGGCTGGTGTGGCGGAGCAGCCGGCGGCTGCGGCGAAAGTGGTGCGCTTGGGTGGGCCGTTGGCGGCTTGAACTGAGCGGGTCCCTCGATACGCGCTGCTTCGCGGCGCACTCGGGGCGAACGCGTGGTGCCGAGGCATGGGGTGTGCAACGCGCACGCCACGCGGCTTCGCTGCTTCATTGGTTGCGTCTATCCTCCCTCCCTAACGGGATTTCCTTCGTCGGGCTGAGTTGCCGTGCTCACGCCAGGCGCGGATGCGACAGGAGGCGTGCATGATGGTGGACGGTTGATATGAGAACAGTCCTGCTCCTTTCAGCACTGCTCCTGCTCGCGGGCTGCGATTTCGTCTATGGAGTCCGCCGCTACGAAGACTTGCCTTCGTTGCCGGACCTGGCGTGCGTGGAGAAGGTAGTGCGAGCCGCGCCGGGGGTCCGGGACGTGCGCTACAGGCAGGACGATGGCGGGCGTCCCGTCAGCCTGTCGGGGATCGAGCAGCCAACGAAGATCTACACCTTCTTCTACAGCGGTGATGCGCCGAAGATCTGGGGGGCGCTGCAGCTGGAGCAGGATTACAGCGGCAAGGTGAGCTTCGACCAGACGCATCTGACCATGAATCACCTTCCGGACCCGGTGGTCATCGCCAACACGCGGCCGGTGATGCGGCACATCGAGCTGGCCTTGTCCAAAGAATGCGGCCTGGTTGAATTGCCCGCTTCGATCAAGGAGACCTGCATGAAGGTGGCTTGTCCGCCCATGGCGGGCAACGACGACCGGCCGGCTTTTGTCGCGGACCGATGACGGTCAACAACGCCGACCTCTGGCTGATCGTGGTGCCATCGCTGATCCTGGCGCTCGCCCTGTGGGTGCTGGAGTTCCGGCGGCTGCTGGGAGACGTGTCGGTCCTCGGAGTGCTGATCTGCCTGATCAGCGGGGTGGCGTGGACCGCGCTGCTTTTTGCCGTGGCCATGGTCCTCAGCGCCATCACCTCGGGAATCTATTGCGAGGATTGCTCGACGCGGCCGGCGAACGCCGGGGTTCTGGTTATCGGCTTCGGCTATCTGTTGATGGTGCTGGCGCTGCTGGCGTGGGCGATCGGGCGCATCCGGGTTGGGCCGAAGAAGCCGCCCGGGCCCGAGTTGAGCCCGGAGCAGGAGGCCATCGCGGCGGCGCTGGACGCGGAGCAGGTGGCGAGGATCGACCAGGCGCTGGTGGCCCAGGCCGGCACGCGGGGCAGGAAGGTGGCGATGATCGTGGCGATGGTCGTCGCCGACAGCAGGCTGCGCGTCCCCGGCTTGCCCGAGCTTTATTACGCGCGGCGGGTGAAGGAACTGGTCCGGCAGGGCCGGCTGGTGGCGGAAGGCGAGCCCGCCTCCGTGGAGCACAGCGAAGTGCGTCTGCCATGATGGACTGCCCCTCTCCCGCGAGAGATGGGCGGCTCAGATCGCAGGAGGGCTGCCGCTGACCGAGAACGAAGCCGGATATGCGCTGGTGCTGGTGCCTTCGCTGGTGTTGCTGCTGGCGCTGTGGGTGCTGGAGGTGCGGCGGATGCTGGCCGGGCGGACGCCGCTGAAGGTGTTCCTCGGGCTGGTGCGGGCGGTGTTCTGGACGGTGCTGATGTATGTGGTGACGCTGGTGGTTGGCGTCGTGACGACGAAGGCCTTTTATTGCGAGAACTGCGGGACGACGCCGGCCTCCGCGTGGCAGCTGCGCACGAGCCTGGCTTATGTGGCGGCGGTGGCGGCTTTGCTGGTATGGATCGTGCGCCGGATTCGTGCGCTGGCGAGGCAAGACGCGCCCCCGGGCGGAGGGGCTTAGCGGTCCGCCTTCCAGGGCCTGAAGGTGATGCCGCCGTCGCGCGGATGGGGCTGGCGGTGGTCGAAGGCGCCGCTCCAGATGTCGGCGGGGATTTGGTGGAAGGCGCGGCAGCGGCCGGTGCTGCCGGAGGCGGCGGAGCCGATGAAGTGGGTGCAGGCGTAGCACTGTTCGCCCACGGCGGGCGCGGCGCGAGTGGGGTGTGGGTTCATGGCAGGGTCGTGTGGCAGATCGCTCATCCGTATAAACGAATGCGGCGACGCAAAGGTTCCAGTTCGCACGGGACCGTACCCGGGAGACTGCTTGTGTCAACTGGTACCCGAGCAGGGGGTTGCTGTAGCAGACGGGTCCCCAATGCGATCTGCTTCACAGCCGGACAGGCGGGATTGCCGGATAGTCGCGGCAGCGGGACACTGGGCGTCGTGGCGCCGGCGGTTGGGGCTGGGATTGAGGGTGGTCGCAGCGCGAGCCGCCGGTTGAGGCCTGGAAATAAAAAGACGCGCTACTGAGGTTTTCAGGGCGAATCAGGATTGTGGGCGGGCTGAACGGGCCGGAGTGCTCGCAGGCTGCCTTCAGGGGATGGCGGATGAGCGGACACGAACCGCAGCTGGTGGACGAGCAGCTTCGTCCCTGCTTTTGTTTTCTGTGGCATGAGCGGCGCGACTTGCTGGAGAAGCTGGAACTGCCTTACGGGTTCTGCGGCTGGTGCGAGAGCTGCAGCGAGCCGGGGCATGTGCGGCACGCCCATGAGCCGGCCGGGGCCTGGTGCGACGAGTGCTGGGACAGCATGGTGCGGGAGAGCGCGTTCCGGGGGCGCCGCGCTTCGGGGGCGGCGAGCGGTTGAGGCGGGAGGGGGACTGAAAGCGCGCTCCTTCCTGAACTACTGCGCCGGCGCCGGCGTTTCCAGCGAGTGGAAGGCTGCTTCGACTCTCTTTTGCGTGCTGGCGGACGGGTAGGCGCGCGGGTGCTGGTCGCGGTACTGCTTGATCTCGGCGATGGCGCCGCGCGCGGTGCGGCGAACGATGTCGCTATCGGAATGGATGACGGCGAGGGTGACCACGTCGGTGTCCAGCCGGGTTTCCAGGTTCTCCAGGGCCGCGTCGTCTTTCCGGTCGTGCAGCAGGGCCAGCACTTTCAGCGCGGCGCGGGCATCGTCGGCGGAGTCGCCCGCTAGGTTCGCGTCGACGATGAGGTCCTGGAGGTGGGACTCCACCCGGACCGCGGCGCAGGCGCCGACGACAAGCCCTGTGACCAGCGCGGCCGCCGCGATGGCGGCCGTTGCCTTCTTGCTCACGGAGCGCTCCCCCTGGTTGGTTGAAGCTGCCATGGTATCCGCAGGTCGGACGTACCGGCTGGAGTGGGAACTGAGCGGCGCGGGGCCCGGTCCATGAACTGCCTGATTGCGAAGCAGAGCGCGTGGGCAACCCTTCCCCCCGACCCCCTCCCACAGGGGGAGGGGGAATCGAGGCATGTCACACGCGGGGAGCTTGCCTCGTCTTTGGAGCACTCCGGCGCGCGTGGCGCCTTCGCATGAGGGATCGGAACATGAAAATCGTCGTCATTGGAGGCTCCGGGCTGATCGGGGCCAAGGTTGTTGCGATCCTCAAGGCCGCGGGGCATGAGGCGCTGGCGGCATCGCCGCGCAACGGGGTGAACGCGGTCACCGGCGAGGGTCTGGAGCAGGCGCTGGCAGGCGCGTCGGTGGTGGTGGACGTGGCGAACGCGCCTTCGTGGAAGGACGAAGAGGTGCTGGAGTTCTTCCGCGCCTCGACGCGCAACCTGCTGGCGGCGGAGCTGGCGGCGGGGGTGCGGCACCATGTGGCGCTGTCGATCGTGGGCACGGACCGGATGGACAACGGCTACTTCCGCGCCAAGCTGGCGCAGGAGCAGCTGATCCAGGGCGGCAAGGTGCCTTATTCGATCGTGCGCGCGACGCAGTTCATTGAGTTCCTCGGCGGCATCGCCGATTTCAGCACGGCCGAGGGCCAGGTGCGGCTGGCGCCGGGGCTGTTCCAGCCGATCGCGGCGGACGATGTGGCGTCGCTGGTGGCGGA
Source organism: uncultured Nevskia sp. (assembly GCA_964458725.1). Classification (GTDB taxonomy): domain Bacteria; phylum Pseudomonadota; class Gammaproteobacteria; order Nevskiales; family Nevskiaceae; genus Nevskia. The sequence goes on from CAYWPB010000015.1 coordinate 11,016, forward strand.
AGCGGCGCTGGCGGGGCCGCGGATGGGCATCGCCGATATCGCGGGGCCGGAGCGGGCGCCGCTGTGCGATGTGATCGGGCGCTACCTCAAGCTGGTGGGCGACAAGCGCGAGGTGCTGATGGATCCGCAGGCGCGGTACTACGGCGGCGTGGTGGAGGAGTTGTCGCTGGTGCCGCTGGGCGAGGCGAAGCTGGGGGAGGTGAGCGTGGAGGGGTGGGTGCGCCGATCGCGGGGGTGATCGTTGCGGTGCACCGGCGCGGCCGGGATCAGCGGGGCGTGACGCTGATGGCGGTGGACGTCGAACGCCTCGGTGGCGTAGCGGATCAGGCGCAGGCGCCACTGCAGGACGAGATTGCGGTGGATGCCGAACTGCTCGGCGAGCTGGGCGGGGCTGGAGACGCCGGCGAGAGCGGCGAGGGCGACACGGGCCTTGAACGCGGGGCTGTGCAGCCGCCTGGTGGTTCCGGACATCGTGCGTCTCCCTTTTTCGAACTGCCGCTCCTGAGCCTTGCGCGTGCGCACAAGGGTTCGGGCGATGCTACGCAGGGCCGGGGGTGTGTGGCTGTGCGGTCGCGCACTTAGGGGGCGCGCCGCGTTGGAGACGAAGCTGGCTGTCGTGGCTGCTGGAGGGAGCCGCGTGCGCGGTGCGCACCCTACGGGCTAGGTTGGGCCGCGGAGTAGTGCGAACTGTTTCACACCCGGATGCTCGGGCCTGGCGGATAGTGGCCTCGGGCGAGTGGATGCCGCCACGGCATCGGGGAGTGCAGCGATGAAGCTCAAGCCGCTGGGTCTGGCCGCGGGGCTGGTGCTGGGGACGGTGCCGGGGCTGGTGTGGGCCGGGCCGTGGGGGCAGGGGGCGCTGTATTTCCGGATTCCGGGGGTGGAGCTGAAAGTCATCACGCGCTGCCCGGCGCCGGGGCAGGCGGAGGTGATGGTGGGCGGGCTGGCGGCGACGGGGCGCGGCACGGCGTCGGACGATCCGGGGCTGCATCCGGCGACGACGCCGTCGTACTGGATCCGCACTGCGGGGAACCAACTGCTGGCACTGCCGGTGCAGCCGGCGACGACCATGCTGGTACCGGAGGGCGTGCCTTCGGGCTCGCTGGTGTTCGCGGTGAAGGCGCCGTGCAACGAGACTTACGGCGGGGCACCCGGGAGTTTCTTCAAGGTGTATTCGGATGCGCAGGGGAAGCAGCAGGTGTTGGCGTTTCCGTGAGGGTGAGGATTCGCGCTTAGGCGATGACTGAATGTCATCCTGGGCGGCGGCCGCCGCGTCTTGGGATGACGCAGCGTCGGCCGAAGGCCGCCTTACGGCATTTCGAGGTCGCGGTTCCACGGTTCGGACGGAATGGATCAGCCTTTAGCGCCGATGGTCTTCTGCCTGTTCTTTGCCATGGTCGGGTTGCTGGTGACGCTCATGGCTTTTTCGCTGCTGTCGCGCTGGTTGCGACTGGTCTTGATGTTTCTGGGCAAGTATCCGGCGGGCAGGCCCGGCGCCTTGCCCGAGCCGCCGAATCGGTGGCTGCTGCCGCTGCTGGTCGTCAACCCGGGGCCCTGGTTGTTCCTGGCGCTGCTGTTTGTGGTGTATCGGCTTCTTTCGGTGCCGCACAGCCGTTATTGGGAATGGGCGCTTGGCGGGGCGGCCTTGGCGCCGCTGCTGATGGCTTATGTGTTTCTCAGGCTGTCGCAACGGCGGAAGGCGTTGAAGAAGTGAGCGGGCGTAGCAAAGTACATCTTCCGCATGCTCACCCGATTGATGCGCTTCGCTGCGCTCAGCGCATCCTACGACACTTCCCAATGTGCATTAAACCAGCCATCCGCGTACTGATCTTCGCCACGAGTCTCTCTGCGCAACCTGCCTATGCCGAAGACCTGGGTAAGCTCTGGCCCTCTTGTAAGGGCTGGGACAGCGGAGCATTGGATCAAACTTACACTGATCGGGATCTCAGCGCGGGCAAAGCCCGCGAAGCGCTGAACCGCCTTGCCACCAGCGAAGGCAGGCCGAGCACAGGCGACGGCATCGACGTTGAAATAGACAGTCTCAACCGCCTGGAGGGCTACGCCCTGCGCCGCTCCGCCGAGAGTCTCACGTGGGATGCGTCGCATCATCGCACCGCGGTGCGGGACTTTTGTCGGTGGTTGGTCACTCATCACATCCCAGAGTGAGCACGGGACTTGCCTGTCGCGGTCATTGTCAGCCGCGTAGGTTGGGCTGAGCGGAGCGAACCCCAACATTGAACCGGAACTCTGGTCGAAGGCGAAGCTAGTCCTTGATCTCCACCGCCAGGATATGCAGCACGGCGGTGCCGACGTTCTCGACGTAGTGCGGACCGATCGGCTCGCCCCACAGGGCGGAGGCGGGCGGCGGCCTGGTGGCGAAGGTCCTCGAATCCAGCAGCACCTTGCCCTGCGGGTCGTAGCGGACGAAGTCGCTCCAGCTCAGTACGTACAACGCGGCGGGCCATTCGTGGGCGTGGACGGGGGTGCGCTGGCCGGGCTCGACCCGGGTGTCGAGGACGCGGACCTTGCCGTTGTCGAGCAAGACGGCGTGGTGGTCCGGGGCCTTGAGCATGGCGTCGAAGGCGTGGGTGGCGGGGTGGGGTGAGTCGGTGTTGTTCATGCTGACTTTGCCCTTCGCGGAAGGCGGGTTACGCCGCTACGCGGCTAACCCGCCCTACAGGCTACTTCTCTTTGCCTTCTTCTTTGGCGCTAGCCTAGGCTTGTGCTGCGCCCACCAGACCCGTTTAAGCGTCTCATCAAGCGGCATTGGTTCTTTGGGGGAATCAGACATTGGCCGACATTCCTGATGAAATTCAGAAACACAATCTAACTCACGCCATTGGTGAATGCATATTAGCGTGGGCAACGATCGAGTTCCGGTTCATGTTGGGGTTCACTTTGCTCACCCCGGCCTGCGTGCTGACTGCGCTACGGAGCTGAACCCTTAGAGCCAAACCACAGTTCACGCGGTTTCGTCCTTGACAATTAAACGGTGTTTATTTAAGTTGAGTGTAACGATGGATGCTCAGTCAGGGGCCGGTCGCGAACTGCGGCTCTGGGGTTGAGCCGCATTGCATTGGAGGCGCTCCCAATGACACCTGATACCGCGGAATCAGAGCATCGCTGCCTATTCCGCGCTGCATCCTTTGCTGGTGCGTACGCTGTGGCGCTTCTGTTCGTTGGCGTGCTCGGCAATTGCTTTTTTGGTCTTGACTCTTCCCAGCTGTTTTCTTCCGTATGGCTGTCTTATGCGTTCTTCTTTTTTCCGATGAGTCTCGGCGTCAAAGGCATTGACCTCGGCCCATGGGGACCTCTTCTATATATCGTCAGCGCGCTCGTCGGCAGCTGCGGCCGGAGCATTCGCCTGTTTCGCGCATCATTTGCCGTTTTCGTTTCCCTGCTGATTCTCAACATCGCTTCGTGCCTCTCCATGGGGGGATGCTATCGTGGCGACTGAATATCGGAGTCCTGAGTCCAAGCCTGGGGCCCGACGGCGAGTGAGCCTGGCGATGAGGCATCCCTGGCTGGCAGCCTGTGCGGCATCCCTTGGCATAAGCTGCCTCGTCCCGGCGGGAGCGGCTGAGGTTCCCGGCCAGGTACGCACGGTGGTGTTGCTGCATGGGCTGGCACGCACGCCATCGTCGATGCGTGATCTCGCATCCGCCCTGGAAGCGCGGGGATACCGCGTCTGCAATCTGGACTATCCATCCCGGGAATATGGGATCGAAGACCTGGCTTCGCGCTACGTTGCACCGGCCGTCAGGGAATGTGCTCGTGGGGCAGAGCGGGTCGACTTTGTGACCCACTCTCTCGGGGGAATCGTCGTCCGGCAGCTCGCCGCGGACAACCTGGTGCCCCATATCGGTCGCGTTGTGATGCTCGGACCTCCCAATCACGGTAGCCGGATCGTGGATGTGCTGGGGAAATGGGCCTTATTTCAGATGATCAATGGGCCGGCAGGAGCAGAGCTGGGCACCTCGCCAAGCTCCATTCCCAATCGACAGGGGCCGCCGCCATTCGAATTGGGAGTGATCGCAGGGGATCGTTCGATCAACTGGGTGCTATCGCTGATGCTTCGGGGAGCAAACGACGGGAAAGTCACGGTCGACAGCGCACGCCTGAGCGGCATGAAGGACTTCCTTGTGGTCCATTCGTCGCATCCTTTCCTGCCAAGTAATCATATAGTCATTTCGCAGACTGTTCGATTCCTCGATCAGGGCACCTTTGATCATGACGTGACTGATTTCGGTTGCTTTTTATTGGCCGCAAACGTTGCGAGTGCACAAACAAGCGCATCGGGCATCACCATTGTTTCTCCTGCTAGTGGAACGACGGTGTCTCCGGGCACATCAGTACATGTGATCGTCCAGGTTGACCCTTCAGTAAATCCAAATACCGTGCTGGTTGCGACTGGAGGTTTGGCGACTGCCTATCTATCGCTGAGCACGGCACCATATGAAGGTGACTTGGTGGTGCCGAGCAACTTTACTGGGCCGCTGACAGTAATGGCGTTGGTCCGTACAAACTCATCTACGATCGTCGAGGGCCCATCGATCACGGTGAACGTCGCTCCTGCGGATTCGCCCAAAAGTATCGAATTGCCGGGCGTCGTTCATCTCCACGTTCCGGGACCAAACCCAGACGGTGCGCGCGCGCTAACAGTTATGGGCGACTATGCCGATGGTAGTAGGCGAAAGATCTCCGCAGGTGCACTTGGCACAACATACAGTACGAGCAACCCTACCGTCGTGACTGCCGATGTAGACGGCGTTCTAACAGCCACCGGAAGCGGCATCGCATACGTTACTGTCCAGAATGGAGCTGCCCGCTCCGAGACGGAAGTGATCGTGGGAAACGGATCCAGCAACTCGGTTCCTGTTTCGGAAGTGACCAACCAGGTGAACATCGGCGCCAGCGGGTTTCGGCGCGATCCTGATACCGGACTATATGTACAGGAAGTCACCATTCGAAATATTTCAGCACTTCCAATACCAAAAACATTGAGTTTGGTCATCGGTGGTCTGCCTTCAGGAGTGGTCGTAGCAAACACCCGTGGCAAGACTAGAAACGTTACCCCGGTGGGAAGTTATATCGTCACCGTTAAGAGCGCCGAAATGAATTTTCTGTCGCCAGGGAGTACTGGGACTGCTCTTATTGAATTCCGAAATCCGACCGGGGCGTCGATCACCTACACGTCTCGCCTCTTCTCGGGGCGAGATTTGTGAGCGGCATTGTTGCCCGCGGCCAGCCTACCTAGCGCTGCTTTCGCGGGAATGACGGATTTGCGTGGGCCCAGGATGTGGCCCACCCGTAATGGGCACGGCGGGCACGGAGAAATGGGATGCCGCGTGTACTGAAGGCTGTGCTGGTTGTCGTGGTCGTGCTGCTGGGGCTGGCGGTGGCCTTGTTCGAGTATTCGAGTGAGCAGGACCGGCGATGGTTTGCGGCGGCGCGGAATGAGTGTGAGCGCGGGTGCATTCAGGACTCGGGCGGGCTGGATCAATGCCGGGAGTTCTGCAAGGGGCATCCGGATTATTATCCGTGAGCGGGCGCGGCTGGCGCGGGCGCTCCCTCCCTTCCTCCCTCGATACGATCCTTCGGATCTACTCGGGACATTCGGAACAGCACGCGCTGCTTCGCGGCGCGAATCGGGACGGACGGGTGGTGTTGTGGCGAAGGAGAAAGGACTGAACGACTTGGTACGCCCGGCGGCGCTTGAGGACGCGGCGGCGGCGATCGCGGTGGTGCGCGAGTCGATCAGCCGGTGCTGCGTGGCGGATCATCGCAACGACCCGGACACGCTGCAGCGCTGGCTGGAGAACAAGACGGTGGAGGCGTTCGGGCGCTGGCTCGGGGACCCGGAGAATTTCTGCGTGGTGGAGGAGGGCGGCGGGCGGATGGAGGGAGTGGGCCTGCTGCGGCGGAGCGGGCAGGTGTTGCTGTTCTATGTGGCGCCGGGGTGCCAGCGGCGCGGGGTGGGGCGGCGGATCCATGCGGCGCTGGAGGCGCGGGCGGCGGAATGGGGGCTGCGGCGGCTGGAGTTGGAGAGCACGGCGGAGGCGCGGTGGTTCTACGAGGCGCTGGGATATGCGGTTTGCGGACCGGAACGGGCGGTGTTCGGGATGTTGCGGGTGACGCCGTACGTGAAGGTGTTGTTGGGCGCTTAGCCGCCTGGGCCGGGCTTTTGCGCCGGTTCTGAAGGAATTGCCCGTGCCGTCACCGGGCGGTTGAGTGGGGCATCATCATATTTGATGATGACAAGCGGGCCGCGGTGAAGCATCCTGCAAGGACAAAACGGCGCGGGGAAACCGCTCGGTGATCCAGGGCAAGAGTCAATTGGCGAGGGATGCTGCGGCGTCCGGCGACGGTGTTGCGTCGACCGAGGCGCTGGGCGCGGCTGTGGGCGCGGTGCTGGAGGCGGCGATCGGCGCGGTGGGGGCGGCGTTCGGCAATGTGCAGCTCTACGATGCGCGGCGCGGCGTGCTGGAGATCGTGGCGCACCGCGGCTTCCGGCCGGAGTTCCTCGATCTGTTTGCGGTGGTGACGCCGGCGGGGCCGTCGACGACGGCTTGCGCGCGGGCGTTCCGGCGGCAGCAGCGGGTGGTGATCCGCGACGTGGAGGCGGACCCTGAGTTCGAGCCTTACCTGGGGATCGCGCGGCTGTGCGGATTCAAGGCGGTGCAGTCGACGCCGATCATCCGCGAGGGGCGGGTGCTGGGGATCATGTCGACGCACTTCGCCGAGGTGACGGAGCTGGCGCCGCAGGCGCAGGAGCAGCTGGATGGGTATGCGGCGGAGATGGCGCGACTGATGGTGGAGGATGGCGGCTCGCTCTGACGGTCGTCTTGCGTCTTGGTTTTATCCCTTCCTCGACCTTCCCCCGATTGTCTTGCTGCGTCTGAGGTTTTGCCCTCTCCCTGAGGGTCGCCCTGTGTGTGAGGTTTACCCCTCCCCCTAACCCCCTCCCGCAAGGGGAGGGGGGATTGGAGAGTGCAAGGGGAGGGGGGACTGAAAGTGCGGGGAGGGGGGATTTGAAGCTGCGGGGGAAGGGATCGAGCCGCAGCGCGTCTACTTCAGGATTTCCTCGCGGATCAGTTCGCCGCCGAGGAGGGTGCGCCATTCGTTGCGGTCGCTGATGCCTTTGTCCTGGGTTTCGCGGTTGCCGGCGACTTTGGTGACGACGGCGTCGGCTTCGTCGGTCTTGTCCAGCGCGGCCATGTTGACGTAGGTGATGGTGAGGATGATGTCGGGCTCGCCCGGGGTGCGGGGCTGGGCGGTGTAGACGTTGTAGCCGGTGATGAGGCCGGCTTTCTTCTGCGCTTCCATGATGGCCTTGTAGCCGGTGTCGAGGTATTTCATGTAGTCGTTGAAGTGGCCGTCCCTGGTGCGGACGTAGGAGACGGCGGTGACGGGGCCGTCCTTGTAGGGCAGCGAATCGTCGGCGACGGCGGCGAAGGCCAGCGCGGACAGCGCGGCGGCTGCGATGTGCTTGTGCATGAGTGCTCCTCCTCGGTGGTACCGCTTTCAGGATGTGCTGCTGCTGCTTTGCGGCGCGGCTGCGTGGTGGATCGCAGCTCCGTTGTAGCGGGGGTCGAAGGCGTGGGCGGCGCGCTGGACGAGGAAGGCGCGCCATTGCAGGACGAGGTTGCGGTGGATGCCGTAGTGCTGGGCGAGCTGGGCGGCGCTCATGGAGCCGGCGACGGCGGCGAGCGCGACGCGCGCCTTGAATACGGGGCTGTACTGTCTTCTTCTTGTTCTGGCCATGCAGCTCTCCACCCGAAGCGCTGCGCCCCCGCTCCCTGTGCGTGTGCACACGGGGGAATGCGGGAGGATGCTACGCAATTGCGGGCGGGGTGGCGATCACCAGTTTTGGGGATGCGGTTTTTCAGGCCGCGAAAGTTCGGCACCAGATTCTTCGCTGGCGCGGGATGACAGACAAAAAGCAAAAATGGATCCCCGCCTGCGCGGGGATGACGGGACGGAGAGGTCCGTGTACTCCCTCGATACGATCCTTCGGATCGACTCGGGACGAACGGGCGGTGGAGAGGAGAGCTTTCCCGCCAGCACTGCTACGGGTGGTTGACCATCCAGTCGTGGAAGAACTGGCCGTAGCCGTCGGTGGGGGTGCCGGTGACGTCCTTGATCAGGACGTTGCTGGGGTCGCCCCAGACGTCCCAGGTCCAGCCGATGACGCCGACGTTGTTCTGGTCGGCGAAGCCGGTGACGGTGCTGACCAGCGGGGCGCCGACGGTGCCGGGGGAGTTCTGGTCGCCGGTTTCGGTGGCGATGACCGGGATGCCGGCGGCGCGGATGCTCTGCACCTCGGTCCAGATCTGCGGGGAGAAGTTGGGCTGGGCGTAGGCGGGAGTGCCCCAGGCGGTGCCGTAGGTGGGGTAGGGGTGCCAGGCGGCGGCCATCTGGCCGTGCGGGTCGGTGGGCTTGTAGGCCAGCCAGTTGCTCAGGTTCTGGTCATACTGCATGGTACCAATCAACACGACGTTGCCGGCGCCGGTGGCGCGCACGGCGTCGATCATCTGCTGGTAGCTGGCGATGTTCCAGGGCTGTTGCACGTCCTGCCAGTTGCCGGCGCTGTCGGTGGCGGGATAGCCGGTGAAGGCGCCGCTGGTGCCGGACATCATGTAGGACCAGGCGTCGCTGCCGGAGAAATCGAAGTTAAGGAAGGGTTCGTTGAACAGTTCGAACATCACGGCCGGGTTGTTCTTGAACTGGTTGGCGATGCTGGTCCAGAAGGCCAGCGAGTGGTCGGCGTCGGCCATCTGCGACTGCAGCATGGGGCAGGTGTTGCCGGGCGCGGCCCAGTGCAGGTCGAGGATGACGTAGAGGCCGGCGGCGTTGGCCTCGGCGACCTGGGTGGCCACCGCGGATTTGTAGTTGGCGCCGGGGTCGGGGTTGTGCACCACGCCGCCGATGTCGACGCAGGTGTAGCCGAGCCAGGAGGCCTCGTTGAGCGGGATGCGCACGATGTTGGCCTTCCAGGCGGCGATCGCGGACCACTTCGGGCCATCGGCCTGGCCGCCCTGGGCGCCGGAAGGATCGGCCGGGTCCCAGCCGCCGATGGCGGTGAACTCGAAGCCGCTGAAGTTGACGCCGCGCGGCTGGATCACCTGGCCGGCGGCATCGACGAACTGGTTGCCGCGCACGCGGATCGACAGGCCGCCGGCGCTGCCGCCCGAGGACGAGGAGGAGCTGCCGGAGCCGCCGCCGGAGGATGAGCTGCCCGACGAGCTGCCGGAGCCGCTGCTGCTCGACGAGCTGCTGGAGCCACTGCTGGAGGACGAACTGCTCGACGAGCTGCTGCCGGAGGAAGAGCTGCTGCTGGACGAGCTGCTGGAACTACTGCCGCCGCTGGAGGATGAGCTGCTCGACGAACTCTTGGAGCCACCGCTGCTGCTGGAGGACGAGCTGCCCGACGAGCTGCTGGAGTTGCCGCCCGAGGAGGAGCTGGACGAGTTGGAGGAGCCGCCCGAGCTGCTGGAAGAGGACGAGCTGCTGGAGCTGGAAGAGGACGGCTTGCCGCCGGAGCTGGAGGAGCCGCCGCCGGAAGAGGAGCCCGCGCCCGACGAGCTGGAGCTGCTGCCCGAACCGGGGCTGTCGATGGTGCCGCCGCCGGAAGCGGAGTGCAGGATCGCCAGTGAGACCGGGCTGGAATTGCCGCAAGCCGCGAGCACGATCGAGAACAACGGCGCGCCGAGGCGCCACAACATCCCTTTCGACAAAACACTACTCCATCGGCGTCGCCGCTCCGGCTGATCCAATACCGGAGCGTACCCCGCACCTGCTGGTCATTTGCTCCCACGCGTGACACCGCGGCGCCCGGTTAGTCGAACTTCTGCGAGGGCGGCTGCGATGCTGGGCGCGAACGTACAAGTGCGATACGGCGGAGTCAAGCAATGGCACCAGGTCGGCGGATTCCGTGACCAAGCGCGTGTTGCGCTATGTGCGGTACCGCACACAGGCTGCGCAACGGACTGGCCTGGGCTGCCTCTCATGCTGCTGACCGGCGCGGGACGTGCCGGGCGATGCGGCTGCGGATCCCTCCCCCTGCTCCTCGCGGCGAAGGGACTGAGGCGATGCGTCTCAACCGTGACGCACTTCACCGTTCGGGCAATCCGGTTCCCACCGCGGCGATCACCACAAGCCGAATGAATTGAGGGTCTTGGCGGTGGGCAGTATTTTTTTGCCACGCGCGGCGATGGCCGCTGGCCGAACAGTTTTCGTGTTGTTAATCATGCGACGGAATTTTTGGGGGATGTAGAGGGCTCCCTAAGAGGTGGAATCGGCCGCAACGGCCAGGCCATCTCAAGTTGCGGCGGTGTGCGGCGCGCCGATTCGGGCCGCCGCCTCCGCCGCCCTTGTGAGGGAGCGTAAGGGGCGGGCCGGATGGATCGGCCCGCGCGGGATGAAAGGATGTGGTGGGCATAGCCCCCCGTGGCTGATCGCTCGCCCCCCTAGGGGCGGGGGCGAGCGAGGTTACTGGGACGCAGGGGGCTTTCCGCACGGCGGCGCGATCGACGTGATCCGGTTGCGCCGCTTTTTCTTGGCCGCGGGCTTGAGATTTCCGTGACACGCGAACCCGTTGCGGCGGCTGCCGGCGGCGTGCCGCTTTCAGGGTGGCCGTGGGGTATGTTGGTGTCGAGTCACCTACCCCCACGAGGTGGGCCCGGCCGCAATGGCGGTGCCACGCCTCGTTGCAGCGGCGAGCGGCGCGCCGCACTGCGCTGCCCGCTGCTGCCCTTGTGACGGTGGGCGGTGTGACCAGAACGTTGCTCACGGGAGAATGACGATGAGGACTTTGCTGATTGGCGCGGGAGCGCTGGCGTGGCTGCCGTTTGCCTGCTGTGCGCAGAGTGCGCTGGACGGGGACTGGAAAGGGGCCCCGACGCGGGCCACGCTGCCGGCCAAGCCGTGGGTGTACGTGATCAAGGACGGCGTCTACGAGTGCAGGAGCTGCCGCGCCAAGATCCATGTGCCGGCCGATGGCCAGGATCATCCGGTGACGGGCGATCCCTACTACGACACGCTGACCGCGACGCTGGTGGATGCGCGCCACTTCGAGGACGACCGCAAGCGCGGCGGCGTGGTGGTGTGGAAGAACACGTACGAGCTGGCGGAAGACGGCAAGTCGATGACGCTCTCGGATTGGGACACGACCGCCAGCAGCGAGCCGGTGACCAACAAGAGCCTTTTCACGCGCGTGGCGAAGGGGCCGGCGGGCTCGGAGTCGATCTCCGGCTCGTGGCGGCAGGTGAAGATCCTGGAGTCTTCGGAGAACGGCAACAACTTCAGCTTCAAGACCGAGGGCGACATGCTCAGCTACAGCAGTCCCACCGGCCAGAGCTATACGGCCAGGCTGGATGGCAGCGAGGCGCCGTTCAAGGGTGATCCGGGCCAGGACATGGTGTCGATCAAGCGGGTTTCGCCGCGGGTGTTCACAGAGACCGACAACCTCGGCGGCAAGGTGATCGGCACCGCCAGGATCACGGTGAGCAAGGACGGCAAGACACTCACCAGCCACTGGAACGATTTGACGCACCACGACTCGGGCACGTGGGTGGCGGTGAAGCAGTAGCGGCGCGGCGTGCGTGCGGGCCGGCTGCGGTCCGCACGGTTGCAGATGGCGGGCATGGCCCTGGCGGCTTTTCGCCCCGGCGGAGCGGGGCGGTGGAACGGGGTCGCAGGGCCTTTCGCACGGCGGCGCGATCGCTGATCCGGTCGCGCCCCTTTTTGTGGGAACTGCGCGCGCCCGTGGCGTGAGTGCCGACTGGCTGCGCTCCGACCACCGCTTTTGGGGGGTCCCAATCAAGCGCGCTTTGTTGTGAAGTAAGGGGGTCACTCCGCAAGAGGCGTTGCCGCAACGGCATCTCGCCTCGGGTTGCGGCGGCACGCGGCGCTAGCAGTAGCTGCGGCCGCCGCCCTTGTGGGGGTGGTTTCGTGACGGCGGCGCGATGGGATCGCGCCGCTTTTTTATTGAGGCGCTTTTCTGGCTGGCTTTTACCCCTCCCCCTGACCCCCTCCCGCAAGGGGAGGGGGGACTGGAAGCGTGGGCGGGGGACTGGAAGTGCGGGGGCTGGAGGCTTGCCGCTGGGGTGGGGGGTTTGTTAATCTTTGGTACGTAATTTGTACCAGAGATCAGCCATGGTTCACGAAGCGATCAGCCTGCGTGGGGGCCGGGAAGCGGCGCCGGAGGGGCGCTTCGCGATGAGCGCGGCGGAGCGGTCGACGGCGGCGAAGATGGTGACGGCGCTGTTCGATCACTGGAAGCTTTCGACCGCGCAGCAGTGCGAACTGCTGGGGCTGTCGCCGGAGACGCGCTCGACCCTGACGCGCTACCGCGGCGGTGCGCCGCTGGGGCCGCACCGGGATCTGCTGGAGCGGGTGGGCAATCTGCTGGGCATCCACAAGTCGCTGCGGCTGCTGTATCCGCACAACCGCAATCTGGCGTATCGCTGGCCGACGGCGCGCAACCGCGCGCTGGACAATCTGGCGCCGGTGGAGGTGATGATCGAGCACGGGCTGCCGGGGATCATCACGGTGCGCAATTACGTCGACTTCCTGCGCGGACTATGATCGCGCCGCAGCTGCTGGACACGGCGCTGCATTTCCGCGACGACCTGTTCCGCAACATCGTCAGCCTGCGCCAGGCGCAGGCACTGTACGACGATCTGTCCGACGATCCGAAGGCGGGCGAGGTGTTCGCCAAGCTGGAGATGGACAGCAAGCCGCGCCTGCCGAGCCCGACCCTGAACCGGCCGTTCGAGCCGGGCTATGGCGTGGCGATCGCCTTTCCCTTCGCGCCGGCGCGCTGGACCGCGACGCGCTTTTCCGACGGCACCTATGGCGCCTGGTACGGCAGCCTCGCGCTGGAGACGACGGTGCACGAGACGGTGTTCCACGCGCGGCAGCAGCTGCTGGTGGATCCGGGCTTCGTCGACGCGGAGCGCACGGTGACTTTCGAGCGGCGCGTGTACCTGGTGGCGTGCGACGCGCTGCTGTTCGACCTGCGCGGCAAGACCAAGCAATGGCCGGCGCTGGTGGCGCCGGATTCGTATGCGTTCACGCAGGAGGTGGGGCGAGCGGTGGCGGGCGCGGGCCATCCGGGGCTGCTGACGCGCTCGGCGCGCTGCAAGGGGGACAATGCGGTGGTGTTCGATGCGCGGTATCTGAGCAATGCGCGGGACTATTGTTATTTGCGGTATCGGTTTGAGGCGGGGGATGCTGCGTGCCGGGTGGAGAGGGAGGTGGGGGTGGAGTGGTTGAGGGTGTAAGAGTGGCGGGAGCGGCGCGTCAAGTCATGCAATGCAGTTTAAGGGGGATGCATGCCGGAGCTCGTATGCGATTGGCGTAGATGGCTTGTTATAGCTGCCTACCTATTGACGGCTTATTCGCTCCCATGCATTCCCCCATCCGGGGATCAGTCGCAGAATGTGAGCCAGGACTGCGCGTCGTTTTTCTGTAGGGATTTAGTTCCCTACTTGGCAAGTCTGTTCCACGACCTAAAGATCACCGATATTCTGCTGGCGGTCTTTACCCTCGCATTGGCTGTCTACACCCGCAGTCTAGATAAATCGACTCGCAAACTGTGGGAAGCAGGGGAGAGGCAGATTGCGCTGGCGAGAGAGGAATTCAACACCACGCATCGGCCCAGGGTGCGGGTAAGGCATTTCGACATTCATTTTACAGAGGAAGGAAAACTAGAATTTCATCCTTCTTCTAAATTCCTTGTATCGTTTCACATCGTAAATGTTGGCGACGCTCCGATTAAAAAGATTGCTCTGACCTACGTTGCTGGGTGGTCCAAAAGCGAGGCCAAGATTTTGACGCAATTCGGAACGTCCTTTAAGACTGAGGAATTGGAAACATACCTCCTTCCGGGTGGTGCAATCAGCAAGACTATTACCCCAGACTTCCCCGACAGCGACTATCTGAAGCTTGCCGCCTTGGGTGGTTCCGGTGAGTTTTTCGTTGTTGGTCGAATACTCCATGTAGATGCTAGTGATGTTGAGCGCGTAACGGGCTTCTTTCGAAAGTGTCCAAGATCCATTGGGCCAGCAGTACAGGAATTTCAGGTCGTACCCGGAAACGACTACGAATACGAGGATTAGCCGGTCACAGCGAAGCGCATCTTTCGCGGGATTCGCTCGATCGATGCGCTTCGCTGCGCTCAGCACATCCTACTTGAGCTAGAACGCCGTCCCTCGATACGCGCCGCTTCGCGGCGCTACTCGGGACGAACGGGCAGTGTTGTGCGGGCAAAAAATGGATGTCCGCCTGCGCGGGCATGACGGCGAGCGTTGGGCGGGCGGGCTTGCCCGCGCGGCTTCAGGTTCGCGGCGCTGCGGAGCGAGGAAAAAAGGTTTCCCGGGGTTGCACGTGGGGCGTGCTGGAAGGAACGGGCCGGGCGGGTTGAACCCGTCTTACGTGAACCCCGCCGCCTGTGCCCCTCACCCCAACCCTCTCCCCACGTTCGTGGGGAGAGGGGATTGAAGTTACGGCAAGGTCGGGCAGGCAGGTGAGACGGGGCTAACCCTTGGGCTTCAGCCGCCGCGCGGGGCCGAGCTTGTTTTCCTGGCGGACACGATCGCGCGCGGCTGAGGGGACGCAGACGTGGTCGTGGGGAACGGCCTGGCGCCAGGTGAAGCCGCTAAGGCAGGCGTCGATGGCCAGAGGACTTGCCTGGGGCGAGTGGCGCGCAGCGGCTTGAAGGTTCTCGGATTTCGCCTCGGCCTGGGCGGCTGGCGGGACGCACACATGATCGGTGGGCTGAGTAAGGCGCCACACGTATCCCGAGCTGCATTGGTCGTTGGCCAGGGCCTGTTGGGGCGGCAGGACGGGCCGCACGGCCTGCGGGGCGGCTCCGCAATACGGCGTCTGGGCGCTGAGGATCCAGTGACAGACACCGCTGGTCCCGCCAGTCAGCACCATCGAGCCGTACTGGCAGGCGACGGTGGCGGGCGAGGGGGGATCGCTGCATTCGAGCGCGTAGGGGTCCACGCCCTGGATGAGGTAGGTATGACCGGCCGTCAATTGCTGCGTCACCGGAGGAAAATTCGCGAGGTCTGGGCAGGGTTGACCGGTCTCGGATACTTCCGAGTAGCCCTGGAGTTGAACCGGCGCGTCATGCGTCGTCTCATCGGTCACGAAATAGATGAGGTCGTCCCCCCAAGTTTGACAGTTGTAGAGCGTCACGGCCGCGTAGCTGGGGCCCTTCGGGGTCGGAGGTCCGGGCGGCGTGGTGCCTCCTGGTGGAGTGGTGCCAGGCGAGGCCGGTGGCGGCAGGTCGATAGTCAGGAGGACGTTGAACGCGTATCCGTCCGCAGTGGCGCCAAGTGCGTCGTTGGCTTTCATCGTCTGGCCCCATTGGATGAGGTCCGCGCGTCCGTCGCCGTTCACGTCGGCCAGGCTGAAGTAGCCGTAGCTGTAGTTGTAGTTCGCTTCCCACAGGGGCGGTGGCGTGGCCCAGGTGAATGGCGTGGCGTTGACGAATTTCGTCTTGTCGGAGAGCGCGACCAGGACTTCGGCCTTCGACGGGTTGACGCTGACGCTGTTGCCGCCAATGCCGTTGCCCTCGGGGATGCTCTTGACCAGGACAATGTCGGCCAGGCCGTCGCCGTTGACGTCTCCGACCAGGCACATTTCGGAATCGATGCAGAAATAGCCGTGTGCCAGCTTTATGTCCTCAAACGCGGTCCCGGTGGAACGGGCCCACAGCACGTTACCCTTTTGATTGCCCGGAGCGCGGGGTTTGAACACGATGGCGTCGGCCTTGCCGTCACCATCCACGTCGCCGAGCTCGCAGACCTCGCCGTTGATGCAGAGGTAGGAATTGAAGGTGGTGTCGGTGCCGAAGGACGTTCCGTTGGAAAGCGTGGCCCAGACCGTGCCGTACTGGGGGGTGAAGGCGACGAGATCGGCCGTATGGTGGGGGTCGCCATCGACGTTGCCGGCGACGCACCCCTGGTATTTGGCGCACCAGCTCGGGTTCCAGACCGTGGGCGCGGCGAAGCTCGTCCCTGTGTTCAAGGCGACGACCGCCGTCGCCGCGTTGGGCGTGCTGTCGTCGCCGTGGTTGAGGATGATCAGGTCGTCCAGGCCGTCGCCGTTAACATCGGCGAACAGCGCGACCGGCGCCGGAAATTGGGGGAACGTCGGCAGGCCGGACGCATAGAGCTTGAGCGGCCCGAACGAGGTGCCGGTGGAAAGCGCCGCATAGGCCTTGCCGGCGACGTAGTCGTAGATCACGAGGTCGGCCTTCTTGTCGTTGTTCACCCGGCCGAACAGGACGGTAAAGAACTGCGACGGGCTGTTCAGCGGAAGGGTCAGCCAGCGTTGCGGCGCGTCAAACCGCATCGGAGGGGTGATGTTGCAAGCAGTCAGCCCCAGCACGGCCGCCCAAAAGAGAATTGCAAATCTGAGCAACATTTCGCACCTCCATACCCGCAATGTCCTGATCGTCCCCGGCGCATGCAGCCCGGAGACCGCCGCGTACGCCTGTCCGATCGGCTTCTCAGTTACTCAAAGCGGAGAGCCGGCGCAAAACCGGACAGCGCGCGCGCGGATGCGCGGATGCAACGTGAGGTGGATCACAAGTCGGGGGTGGCGTTGGCGGGGCGGCATCAAGGCGGCGCGCTTCCTCGATACGCTGCTTCGCGGCGCCCGGGACGATGCCTTCGCGGGTATGACGAGTACCTGGGGTAGCGCGCCGCGGGGGTGGGAGCCCGCATCGGGTCGCGCTATCTGCCTGATTCACAACACACGATTGGAGGTGCTTGCATTCCGCGGTAAGAATCATTAAAAAGTCACCAGCGTTAGAGTTGTGTCTGAAGCCCGGCCCCGAGCCGGGCTTTTCATTTGTGGCCGCCGCATGTTGTTCCGCTGGCGGCCTGACCGAATCCCGTGTCCTGCCTCGGTGAGGCGGCGGGAGCGCCGGCTCGCCGGCGCATCTAAATCCTGGCCGCCGGTGGGCGGCTTTTCTGGTGGTGGAGGCCGCATGGGCCAGTCCGTACTGCGCGGTGTGCATGGGCGCGCCTGCTGCGAAAGGGACCTGGGCTGATGGCGGCGGTGCGGAGAGGGCGGCCGCGCGGGCAGGGGGAGCTGCGGCGGGGGATCGCGGCGGCGAAGCTGATCGAGCGGCTGCAGCAGTATGTATTGGGGGAAGTGGAGCTGACGCCTTCGCAGGTGTCGGCGGCGAAGGTGCTGCTGGACAAGGCGCTGGGCAACGCGCCGGCGGAGGCGGCGGAAGTGGGGGAGCTGAGCCAGGCGCTGGCGGCGATTCTCAATGCGGCGAAGGGGAGCAATGGACTCGCTGGACTCGTTCGCCGCAAGGCTTAAGGATCGCGCCTGGCGGCTGGCGAATCTGTACTGGATCACCGACAAGAGCGGCGCGCGCGTGCGCTTTGTGCCGAACTGGGCGCAGGTGGAGCTGGTGGAGTCGCTGGGCAGGCGCAACGTGGACCTGAAGGTGCGGCAGCTGGGGATCACCACCGGCTATTGCATCCTGTGGCTGGACGCCTGCCTGTTCTCGGACAACCTGCGCGTCGGCATCGTTGCGCACACGAAAGAAGACGCGAAGATCATTTTTCGCGACAAGATCAAGTTTGCCTACGATCATCTGCCGCCGGAGGTGCTGGGCTGGGCGCGGGCGGTGAAATGCGATTCCGGCGAGCTGCTGCTATCCAACGGCAGCGGCATCCGCGTGGGGGTGACGTTCCGCTCCGGCACGGTGCAGGTGCTGCATGTGACGGAGTACGGCTATGTCTGCCAGCGTCAGCCGCAGCGGGCGGACGAGATCAAGACCGGCGCGTTCCAGGCGGTGCCGGCGGACGGAATCATCGTGGTGGAGTCGACGGCGAAGGGGCGGGCCGGGCATTTCTTCGAGCTGTGCCAGGCGGCGCAGCGCGGCAATGGCTGGCGCTTTACTTTCCTGCCGTGGTTCCGCCATGCGGAGTACGCGCTGAAGGTGGAGACGCCGCTGGAGTATCCGAAGGAGCGCGATTACCTGGACCGGCTGGAGGCGACGCTTGCGCTGCCGCTGACGCCGGAGCAGCGGCAGTGGTGGTGCCACAAGCACCGCGAGCTGGGCGACGATATCCACGCCGAGTATCCGAGCACGCCGGAGGAGGCGTTCAAGGC
>CAYWPB010000016.1:0-2990 GCA_964458725.1 uncultured Nevskia sp.
TTACCCCGCACCCTGCCCGCGCGCGCCGCCCGCACCGGCGGGTTGGGGTCGCACGACCTTTGCTTCCAGCCCCGCCGCGGGGCATGAGCCGAACTGCAAGCGCAAAGCGAAGACAAGCCGTACGACGACATCAACATCACTCCGATGCTGGACCTGGCCTACGTGCTGCTGGTGATCTTCATCATCATGACCACGGCGGCGGTGCAGGGCATCAAGGTCAACCTGCCCAAAGCCAGCAACCAGCCCAGCCTGGCAAAGCCCAAGACCGTGGCGATCACCATCACCGACGACGGCAAGGTCTTCATGGACGCGGTGCCGATGACGATGGACGAATTGGCCGACCGCCTGCGCCAGAAGAAGGCGCAGGACCCTGACCTGCCGGTGATCGTGCGCGGCGACGGCAAGACCCAGTACCAGAACGTGGTGGACGTGCTGGCCCTGCTCGGCCAGCTCGACATCACGCAGCTCGGCCTGGTCACGCAGAAGCTGGTCAAGTAGGCGCCCCGTGAGCGAACCCGGCCGCAAGCCGTTTTCCTGGCGCAAGCTCGCGCTCGGCGCGGTCGTGGTGCTGGTGCCGCTGGCCGTCGGCGCCCTGATCTACAAGCTGATCACCTCTTCCTCCGGCGCGCCGAAGAAGCACGTGGCGGAAGTGGTGCAGTTGCGCATTATCCAGCCGCCGCCCCCGCCTCCTCCCCCGCCGCCTCCGCCCAAGCAGGTGGAGCCGCCGAAGATGAAGGAGGAAACGAAGATGGAGATGGTCAAGCCGGCGCCGCGACCGGACAACTCGCCGCCGGCGCTGGACATGAAAGGGCAGGGTCCCGGCGACGCCTTCGGCCTCGAGGGCCGCCCCGGCGGCTCCGACTATCTCGGCGGCGGCGGCGAGGGCGGCAATGGCAGCCGCTTCGGTTGGTATGCGGCGATGATCCAGGGCCGCGCCCAGGAGATCCTGCAGAAGCAGCGCAAGCTGGCGGGCTTCCAGTACCGCATCGGCGTGGAGATGTGGCTCAACGCCGAAGGCGTGCCGGAGCGCGTCGAGCTGCTCAATTCCACCGGCAACAAGGATATCGACCAGCTCATGCGGGACAGCCTGCTGCGCATCAGCAAGCTGCCCGAGGCGCCGCCGAAAGACCTGCCCCAGCCGGTGGTGATGCAGGTGAGCTCCTCATGAACAAGTTAACGCGGCGCATGACCGAACAGCAGCGGAGTCAGACAGCGATGAGTGCATTTGCAGAATGGTGCGGCCGGCGCAAGCCCGGCCTGCGGTACGGCCTGGCGCTGGCGATGGCTTCGGCCTGCGCCCTGCCGCAAGCGGCGCAGGCGCAGGAGCAAGCCGCGCCACCGCAGGAATCGGTGACCGAGGAGCTGATCCGGCTGCTGGCGGAGCACAACGCGTTATCGAAGCAGGACGCCGAAGGGCTGATCAAGCGCCTGCAGGCGGAACAGGCGCAGCGTCAGGCGACGTCGTCGCAGGCGCAGAACGCCGCCCCCGCCGCCCCGGCTGTCAATGCCGCCCCTGCGGCCACCGCCGCCGCGCCGCAGCCGGAGACCAAGAAGGGCGACGTGCGGGTGATCTACATCCCGGAGAGCGAGAAGCAGAAGATCCGCGAGCAGGTCAAGCAGGAAGTGCTGGCCACCGCCAAGGCCGAGAACTGGGCCCAGCCCAACGCGCTGCCGGACTGGCTCAACCGCATCAGCTTCTACGGCGACTTCCGCTACCGCCAGGAATTCGACCTGTACCAGTCCGGCAACTCGCCGTTCTTCATCGACTACCAGACCGTCAACGCCGGCTCGCCGTTCGACACCAACAGCAGCGATGGCAGCGGCGTGCTGCCGCCCATCCTCAATACCACGCAGAACCGCGAGCAGCCGCGCTTCCGCCTGCGCCTGGGCGTGGACGGCAAGGTGGCGGACGACCTCACGGCCTCGTTCCGCTTCGCCTCCGGCAACACCACCAACCCGGTCAGCAGCAACCAGACCCTGGGCAGCGACTTCAACAAATACACCTTCGTCATCGACCAGGCCTACCTCGACTACCATCCCGGCCACGGCGTGCAGGCCTGGCTGGGCCGCATGCCCAAGCCCTGGGTCTCGACCAACCTGACCTGGTACGACGATCTCAGCTTCGACGGCGTGGCACTGCGTTACGAGCGCGCCATCGGCGGCTTCAAGCCCTTCCTGACCGTCGGCGCGTTCTCGGTCGAGAACACCGCGCTGGCCTTCCCCACCACCAGCGTCGACAAGGTGTCGAGCCGCGACAAATGGCTGTACGCCGCGCAGACCGGCGTGAGGGTGAACCTGGTTCCGGACGTCGACCTGACCTCGGCCCTGGCGTACTACTACTTCTACCATCTGGAAGGCGCCACCTCCTCGCCCTGCCAGGCGGTGATCGCGGCCGATTCCTGCGACACCGACAACTCGCGCCCGGGCTTCATCCAGAAGGGCAACACCCTGTTCGCGCTGCGCAACCTGCAGCCGGTGGGCACCAACCCCAATCCGCCGGCCTTCCAGTATTTCGGCCTGGCCTCGCAGTTCCGCGAGCTGGATGCCTTGGCCAGCGTCGACTGGCACGTCGGCGGGCCGATCCACGCCGTGTTCACCGGCGAGTACGACGTCAACCTGGGTTACGACAAGAAGCGCGTGATGGCGCTGAACCCGGTCAACAACTTCGGCCCGGACATCTTCCAGAACGGCACCCTGGTGCAGGCGGGCACTTACGGCGGCGGCAACCAGGGCTTCCAGCTGCAGGCCCTGGTCGGCTACCCGGTGGTGCGCGAGCGCTGGCAGTGGAGTGTGCTGGGCGGCTACAAGCGGGTCGAATCCGACGCTGTGGTCGACGCCTTCCACGATCCCGACTTCGGCTCCACCAACGGCGTCGGCGGCACCAACCTGAAGGGCTGCTCCACCCACGGCACCCGCCGCCTGACCCACAAAACCTGGTTCCAGACGCGCTGTGTCGCCCGGCGTGGTGAAGCGGCCCAACATCTCGTGCG
>CAYWPB010000016.1:3000-28874 GCA_964458725.1 uncultured Nevskia sp.
CTGCTCTGCCGCTGTCGGCCGACACCGTGCAGCTCGACCTCAACGCGAGGTTCTAGCCATGGTCAGCCTCCGCCACGCCGTTTTGCTGGGCCTGACCACGCTGTCGCTGGCGGCGGCTGCGCTGCCGGCGCAGGCGCGCGCCGACGATGCGGCCGAGCAGCGGCTGCGCGACGCGCTGCGCCAGACCACTTTGCAGCTGCGCCAGCTGCAGGACCAGAACGCGGAGTTGCAGACCAAGCAGCAGGCGCTGGAGCAGCAGCTCGCCGCGGCGCCGAAGCAGGCCAGCGCCGCCGAAGCGGGGCAGGCCGCCGGCCTGCGCCGCTCCCTGGCCGGCAAGAGCGCCGAAGCCGACGCGCTGCGGCAGCAGCTCGACGAAGCGCGCAAGTCCCTGGCCGAGTGGCAGCAGGCGCGGCAGCAGGCGGTGGACTTCGCCCGCAAGCGCGACGCCGACGCCACCCGCTACCAGTCGCAGTTCGAGGACAGCGAAGGCCACCTGCACAGCTGCGAGCAGAAGAACGCGGCGCTGTACGCGCTCGGCAGCGAGCTGCTCGAGCGCTACAAGAACAAGGGCATGTGGGAGGCGGCGAAGAACGACGAGCCGTTCCTGCAGCTGCACCGCGTCAGGCTCGAGGAGCTGGCGCAGGGCTATCACGACAAGCTGGTGGACCAGAAAGTCGTGCCCAAGGCCGGCGTCGCACAAGGCCAGTAGACGTGCCCGATCCGGCGCCGCCTGGGGGCGGCGCTGGTACGAACAGCAGCAGCAGGTGGAGAAGCGCATGAGCAAGGTGATCGATTCCCGCAAGCGCGCGGCCGCCGCGGCCACGGTCTACTCCGGCCGCCTCTCCGCCTGGGGCCGGCTGCGCCGCCACGCCGTGCTCAGCGGCATGGGCCTGACCGTGCTCGCCGCCACGTCCTATCCGCACCTGGCGCTCGCCGCGCCGCCGCGCTTCGGCAGCGGCGCCTGGTTCGCGCAGCAGAATGTGATGCGCGCCAATCCGCCGGCCAACACGCCGGCCTCGCAGCTGCCGGCCGGCTCGCAGGTGCCGGGCGGTGCGGTCACGCCGCAGCAGGCGCTGCAGAAAGCGCAGCAGTCGATGCAGGACCTCAACCACGCCATGCAGGCCATCGCCGCGGCGCAGGCGGCGCAGCGCCTGTCGGCGCAGCAGGCGCTGAGCGGCCCCGACCGCCTGCGCCCGGATCTGCCCGACGTGTCCGACGGCCTGGGCGTCAACGGCTTGCAGGTCGGCTCCGGCGTCGCCGGCGATCCGTCGCAGTGGCAGAACGCCTCCGCGCCGGTCCAGACCAGCAGCGGCGGTCAGACCACCGTCACCATCACCCAGACCGCGCAGAAGGCGGTCCTCACCTGGGACACCTTCAACGTCGGCCGCCACACCACGGTTGACTTCGACCAGAGCGCCGGCAAGCAGGCCAACGGCAGCAACAACTGGATCGCCCTCAACCGCGTCACCGATCCCAGCGCCAACCCGACCCAGATCCTCGGCAACATCAAGGCCGACGGCTCGGTCTACCTGATCAACAGCAACGGCATCATTTTCGGCGGCTCCAGCCAGGTCAACGTCCACTCGCTGCTCGCCTCGAGCTTGTCGCTGTTCAGCAGCGACGTGGCGACCAGCAACCAGCAGTTCTTCAACCAGGGCATCGCCGGGGGCAACTCCAGCTCCTCCATCGTGCTCGGCATCGACCTGCCGGCGCCGGGCGCCGTGGGCCCGGGCGATATTTCGATCCAGGCCGGCGCCGCGATCACCACCGGCAAGCAGGGCTTCTCGCTGATCGCCGCGCCCAACATCAGCAATGCCGGCACCATCACCGCTGCCGACGGCCAGGCGATCCTCGCGGCCGGCAGCGGCGTGCGGCTCGACGGCGTCCTCAATCTCGGCGCCAACCTGCTCACTCCGAGCCTGGTCGGCACCGCCGGCGTGGTCGATGGCGTCGACACCACCCCGGCGTTCAGCCTCAGCAACACCGGCCTGATCGAAGCGGACCGCGGCAATGTGACCCTGCTGGGCTACAACGTGACCCAGGGCGGCGTGGTGGCCGCCACCACCAGCGTCACCAATCCCGGCAGCATCGTCATCAGCGCGCTTGACGAGTATTCCGGCAGCACGCCCGGCCGGGCCGGCGCCGTCACCCTCGCGACCGGTTCCACAACCGCTGTCCTCCCGGATGGCAACGGCCAGACCACCACTTCGAGTTCGACGGCGAGTGCCGTGTTCCAGACCGGCAATGTCAGCCTGACCGGCGGCACCGTCACCATGGAAGGCGGTTCCCTGCTCGAAGCGCCGGGCGCCAACGTCAGCCTGACCGGTCTGCTGGCCGACAACAATCCCGCAACCGGCGTGCCCGGCCGCGTGTTCCTGGCTCCCGGCGCCACCATCGATGTCTCGGGCCTGGCCGACGTCGAGCTGCCCGTGGCCGACACCCTGGTGACCATTCCCCGCGTCGGCCAGAACGAGCTCGCCGATTCGCCGCTGCTGCGCGACGGCTTCCTGTTCGGCCAATCGGTGGTGGTGGACAGCACCATGAGCGGCACCCGCGCTGACGGCGAGACCTGGCAGGGCAGCCCCATCGTCAATGCCAGCGGCTACATCCAGAACGTGCCGCGCACGGTCAACCAGCTGTTGACCGCCGCCGGCTCGGTCAAGCTGGTCGGCCACGAGGTCATCGCGGCCAAGGGCTCGACCATCGATCTCGACGGCGGCTACGTCAACTACCTCGGCGGCATGGTCACCGGCCCGACCCGGCTGCTCGGCGCCGACGGCAAGATCTACGACATCTCCAACGCCAATCCGGACATCGAGTACGTCGGCTTCGCCGGCACCACCTCGCTCACCGAGTCGCGTTGGGGCGTGACCCAGGTCTATAACAATCCGCTGTTGTCCGGGAACCTGCCGCATTACGAGAGCGGCTTCATCCAGGGCGGCAGCGCCGGCGCGCTCAGCATCTACGCCGCCGGCACCGCCGTCCTCGACGTCAATCTCTCGGCCCACGCCTTCGCCGGTCGCAACCAGGTGCTGTCCGGCAGCCGTCCGGCCGGCGGCACTTTCTCCATCGGCGCCACTGCCACCGCCGGCAACGTGCTGGGCCAGCTCGGTGGCGGCATCGCCCCACCGAGCGTGATCATCACCTCGGGCACGCCGGGAGATCCGTCGCAGAGTTTCGATCTGTCCAGCATCGCGCCGGACTTCAACGCCGGCACCTCCCTGGCGACGCCCGCGATGCTGGCCAAGCAGGCCAGCGACTCCAGCAACATCCTCTACTGGACTCCGCTGTCCGCCACCGCGCTGAGCAACGCCGGCTTCAACAGTGTTTCCGTGTCCGCCGATTCCGGCCATATCCTGGTCGACAACGGCGCCAGGCTGGCGGTCCAGCCGGGTGGCCGCATCAGCCTCAGTGCCGCCACCGACACCATCCTCGGCGACCTCGTCGCCAGTTCCGGCAAGATCGGCATCACGGCGAGCGGAGTCACCAACGGCCCCACTTTCGATTCCGCCAGCCACACGCCGGGTGACATTGTGGTCGGCCCCAATGCCACGCTCAGCACACGCGGCCAGTGGATCAACGACGGCAGTCTGAGCATCGACCAGATGTCGGGCAGCCAGTACATCAACGGCGGCAGCATCTCGCTCAGCACGACCGCGCAGAGCTATGTCGATCCGGACAACGCGCTGAACGCGATTGACTCCACCGGCTCGATCAGGCTGCAGCAGGGCAGCGTGCTCGATGTTTCGAGCGGCGGCTACGTGACCTCCACCGGAGTAGTGCAAGCCAGGAACGGTGTGCCGGTCGGCAATGCCGGCAGCATCTCGCTGACCACCTACGCCGGGGTGCCCTTCGGCACCGGCTCGGCCGCGGCGGCTCCGACCCAGCCGGCTTCCGCCGGCACGGTGCAGATGGATGGCACCCTGCTCGGCTACGGCTTCAGCAACGGCGGCACCCTGTCGATCCAGGCGCTCGGTTTCCAGATCGGCGGTGATCCCGCCGCGACACCGGCGGGCAGCCTGAACCTGCCGACGCAGTTCTTCAGCCAGGGCGGGTTCGGCAACTACGTCCTCAGTGCCGAATACGGCACCACCGTCGCGGCGGGCGCCACGCTGCGCCTGACCCAGGACAACTTCATTCCCAACTACGCGGCCCTGCTCGGTGCGGCGAGCGGTGCCGACCTGTATTCCGGCAACCTGGTCAGCCTCGGCGCGCTCGACGCCTATCACCGCGCGCCCACCAATCTCAGCCTGTCCGCCGGCGGCTACCTCGCCTGGGGCGGCACCAGCTACAACGGCGTCAGCAGCACCCTGCTGGTGGACCAGGGCGCCGTCATCCAGACCGATGCGGGAGCCCGCGTGCAGCTGGGCTCGGCCGGGCAGGTCGCGGTGCTCGGCGCGATCAAGGCTCCGGCCGGCACGATCGTGCTGGACGGGCTTGGCATCGGCACCCAGGGCCAGGCCGACACCACCCCGGCCGGCAGCGTCTGGCTCGGATCCGGTGCGGTGCTGGACGCCTCCGGCACCAGCCTGATCAATCCGCTGGCCCCCGTGGTCGGCATCGACGGGATGCAGCAGACGCAGCGCACCGGCAAGGTGCTGGCGGGTGGCACGGTTGAGTTGTTCGGCGGCGACGTCGCGGTCCAGCACGGCGCCGGCATCAACGTCTCCGGCGCTTCCGATACTTACGATGTGCCGCAGTCCACCGCTTCCCCCGCGGGGCAGGGCAGCAGCTACGCCGCCACTCCGGTGTGGAGCGACGCCGGCCAGGTAGTGCTAGGCGCCGGCGACGGGCTGTTCTTCGACGGTAGCCTCAGCGCCCATGGCGGTGCCGCCGCGGCCGAAGGCGGCGGCCTGACGATCACGGCGCTGAACAGCGCCAACGCGGTCATCCTGCAGGCCGGCGGTGCGCCCGACCTGCTGCCGCAAGGCTGGCAGCCCGGCGCCGCCGTGCCCGCGGTTACGCCGGGCACCCTTTATTTCGGCGTGGACCATCTCGCCAGCTCCGGCATTTCCAGCCTGAACATCGGCTCCAACACCACGCCGACACAGAGCCAGGCCCTCCCGGGTGTGATCCAGCTCGGCTTCAGCGGTGACGTCAGTCTGAAGCTGGGCAAATCCTTCGTCGCCAACGCCAGCAACTACGTGGCATTGCCTGCTGGCAGCATGGCGATCGCCACTTCCGGCGACGGCACGCCGGTTCAGGCCGGCACGGTCAGCATCACCGCGCCCTACGTCAGCCTGCAGGGTTACTACGACAACAACAGTCCTCCGCCCTTCATCCCGAACGCTGCACCCGGCACCGGCACGCTCAACGTCAACGCCGCGTTCATCGATCTCAACGGCCAGTTCGGCCTGCAGAACTTCGCCCAGGCCAACTTCACCAGCAGCGGCGACATCCGCTTCTATACCGACGCCAGCCGCGTGTTCCACAACTCCGCCGGCGTCGCGCCTCCGGGCGAGCTGTTCACCACCGGCGACCTTGCGTTCACCGCGGCGCAGCTCTATCCGGCCAGCGGCAACAGCTTCATCGTAGACGCCGCCGGCCCGCAGCCGACCACCGTCACCATCCAGGGCAACGGCGCCGCTTCCCAGGTGCCGCTGTCCGCCGGCGGCAGCCTGCTGATCGACGCCACCAACATTGTCCAGTCCGGCACCATCCGCGCCCCCGACGGCAGCATCGTGCTCGGCGTGCGCGATCCGGCCGACGCGGCGACGCAGGCGCAGTTCAACAACCTGCCGCTGGTCGCGACACAGTCGCTTAGCTTGGCCGCAGGCAGCCTCACCTCGGTTTCGCTCGGCAACACCGTGGTGCCCTACGGCACCACACTCGACGGCACCGAGTGGCAGTACAACACGGCGACCGGCATCACCTCGCCGGACCTCACCGCGCCGCCGGTGAAGCAGATCGCGCTCAACGGCGCCAGTGTCGGCCTCGACCAGGGCGCCACCGTCGATCTCTCCGGCGGCGGCGACCTGCAGGCGCGGGAGTGGGTGCCGGGCACCGGCGGCTCGCGCAACGTGCTGCAGCAGTTCAACACCAGCTTCGCCAGCAGCGCCAGCGGCACGCAGGTCCCGCTGTACCCGGACGCACGGCCGGTCTACGCCATCATCCCCGGCTACTCCGCGCCGGTCGCGGCTTACGACGCGGTGGCGATGCAAGGGCAGGGCGGGATGGCGGCGGGCAAGGCGGTGTACCTCTCGGGCGTGCCCGGGCTGCCGGCGGGTGTCTATGCCCTGCTGCCGGCGTCCTACGCCACCCTGCCGGGCGCCTACCGCGTGGTGCAGAACACCGCGGTCAGCGACAGTCTGCCCAGCCAGAACATGATCCTGCCGGACGGCACTGCCTCGGTGTCCGGCTACTTCGTCGACAGCCTCAGCGGCGCGCGCGCCTCGCGCAGCACCACCTTCCAGGTGCAATCCGGCCCGGTCTGGCAGCAGTACTCGCAGTACACCCTGACCAGCGCCAACAGCTTCTTCCCCGGCCTCGCCGCCCACGACGGCAAGCCCACGCCGCAGCTGCCGGTGGATGCCGGTCAGCTGATCCTCGGCGCCACCGGCTCGCTGACTTTGGGCGCCAGCCTCAACACCGCCGCCGGCAAGGGTGGCGCGCCGGCGCAGATCGACATCGCCTCGCAGGACATCCAGATCGTCGGCTCAGGCGAGACCGCGCTGGACGGCTATCTGCAGCTCAGCGCCACGGCTCTCGATTCGCTCAACGCCGGCAGCCTGCTGATCGGCGGCACCCGCAGCCAGACCGCTGATGGCATCAACATCACCGCGCTGGCCAACAGCGTGGTCGTTTCCACCGATGCGCAGAATCCGCTGCAGGGTCCGGAGATCATCCTGGTCACCAAGACCGATCCGACCCAGCAGGATCCCAACGCGGCCAACGGCCTGCGCGTCGACAGCGGTAGCGTGATCCAGGCCAAGGGCTCGATTCCGGCCAATATCGACCAGGCCATCAGCATCGGCACGGCCGATGTCAGCGGCGACGGCACGCTGCTGCGCGTCTCCAACGGCGCGGCGGTGGCGATCACCCGCAACAACGTCCCCGGCCTGGACGGCGTGCCGGGCACGGCGGCCGGCCGGCTCGAGGTGCAGGCCGGCGCCAGCATTGCCGGCGGCAGCTCCCTGACCCTGGACTCCTCCGGCAACACCCTGGTCGATCCGGCCGCGGTGTTCAGCGGCAAGGCCATCGCGGCCGACGGCGGCAGCATCACTTTCGTCACCGGCAAGACCGCGCCGGACGGGTCCGGCCTGGTGATCGGCAGCGACACCCTGGCGCAGTTCGCCAACGCCCAGCAGATCAGCCTGCGCAGCTACGGCAACCTCGACTTCGAAGGCGATATCAACATCGACATCGGCGGCGCGCTCAACCTCAGCGCCGCTTCCTTCAGCACCGGCGCCGGCGGCCAGGCCGGCAATGTCTCGATCAAGGCCGGCACTCTCGGCCTGAGCAACGAGATCGGCGGCGCCGGCGCGGCGGGTGTGGCCGGCAGCGGCACGCTCAGCCTGAGCGGCAACGAGGTGGATTTCGGCAGCGCCTTCGGCAACAAGGCCAATGCCAGCACCTTC
This sequence comes from uncultured Nevskia sp., assembly GCA_964458725.1. GTDB lineage: Bacteria > Pseudomonadota > Gammaproteobacteria > Nevskiales > Nevskiaceae > Nevskia. Next base: position 10,578 of record CAYWPB010000016.1, read on the forward strand.
TCCGGCTTCGGCAGCGTCCAGGTCAGCGCCGGCTCCGGCATCGTCGGCCTGGGCCAGGGCAGCTTCGATTTCGGTGGCTTGCCGTTGAGCCTGAGCGCGCCGGTGATCGTCGCGGGCACCGGCTCCAAGGTCAGCCTCGGCACTACCGGCGCCCTCAGCCTGGCCAGCACCAGCGGCACGCCGCTGGCCGCGGCGGGTAGCGCGCTCGGTGGCAGCCTGAGCCTGAGCGGCGGCAGCATCGACGACCAGGCCGTGATCCGCGCCAATGCCGGCGCGGTCCGGCTCGAAGCGACCAGCGGCGATCTCGGCCTGGGCAGCGGCGCCGCCATCAGCGTCGCCGGCCTCGGCAAGCAGTTCTATGACACCACGCAGTACGCGCCGGGCGGCAGCATCAGCCTGGTCGCCGACCAGGCTATGATCAACGCCCAGTCCGGCTCGATCCTCGATTTCTCCGCCGCCAGCGGCGGCGGCAACGCCGGCAGCCTCAGCGTGTCGGCCGGCCAGCAAACCGTCAGCCTCGCTGGCACCCTCAAGGGCGGAGCCTCCGCCGGCAACCAGGGCGGCTCGTTCAGCGAGCGCGCCGGCGGCGCCATCGATCTCGACAGCCTCGCCACCACCCTGGCCGCCGCCGGAGTCGACCAGTCGATCAGCGTCGAGAGCCACAGCGGCAACCTGCAGCTGTCCGCCGGTAACACTCTGCGAGCCCAGCAGGTCGCCCTGACCGCCGACGGCGGCACCGCGCCCACCTCCACCGACGGCAATGTCATCGTCGACGGCACCATCGACGCCTCCGGCGCGGCCGGCGGGCAGATCGACCTCTACGGCAGGAGCGGCGTGGCCCTCCGCGGCACGCTCAAGGCCACCGGCTCCGACCCGCACCAGCGCGGCGGCACCGTCAACCTCGGCACCAGCGGCAGCGGCAATGGCAGCCTCAACGCCAGCTACGGCTACGAGAACGTCGATGCCGCCGCGTCCGGCACCATCAGCATCGCCGCCGCCGCCTCAATCGACGTCAGCGGCGGCAGCGCCGGCGGCCTGTCCGGCGGCACGGTCAACCTGCGTGCGCCTCTGCTCAGCAACGGCGACGTCAACGTCAACGTCGCGCCCACGGCGCAGATCCAGGGCGCGCGTGATGTCGGCCTGGAAGCCTACGCGGTGTGGAGCACCTCCGACGCCGGCGGTGGCAGCCAGCATTTCGACGGCATCGTCGATCCGGCCGGCTGGTACGACGCCAGCGGCAACCTGCTGCCCGGCGTGTTCACCACTCCCACCGGCGCCAGGATCAGCTACAACGGCCACAACCTGACGCCGGCCCAGTTGGCGCAGGACCTGGCGCAGGACGCCTTCACCCCGAATCAGCCCAACGCGGCGCACTCCGGCTTCTACCAGACCACCCTGGCGAACTACGTCGAGACCCCGGGCTTCGCCTTCGAGAGCCGCTTCGCCGGCATCGCCAACTTCCATGCCCGTCCCGGCATCGACCTGGAGAATCCGCAGGCAGGGGTCAACAACGGCAGCATCTCGGTGCTGAGCAACTGGAACCTCGGCGCGATGGGCGACAGCGGGCTGATCTACCGCTACAACGGCCAGGCGCCGGTGCTGAGCCTGCGCGCCGCCAACAACCTGGCGATCGACGCCAGCATCAGCGACGGCTTCTACCAGGCCGGTACGCCGTTCATCAACGGCGTCGTCGACAATTCCATCTCCCCGGTCGCCGGCGCCATGGCGCAGGCCGGCCTGTCGCCGCTGTCGCTCGATCCGGCCGGGCTGGTCGGGGGCAGCAGCTCCTATCGCTTCGTCGCCGGCGCCGACCTGGGCAGCGCCGATCCGCTGGCGCTGCAGGACGCGGGCAATTTCGCCGCCGGCGCGGCCAACTATGCCGGCGGCGGCAATATCACCGTCGACGGTCACTTCGTCTACACCGACAAGAAGACCAACGGCCTACTCGACTTCCCCACCGTGGTACGCACCGGCACCGGCGCCATCGACATCGCCGCCGGCGGCGGCTTCGACCTGCTCGACACGGTCGCGCCCGGCGCGATCTACACCGGCGGCGCGCCCTCCGCGGATGCCGCGTCGACCCGGACGGTGAGCGTGACCAAGGCGGTCAAACCCTCAGGCAGCGCCGGCGGGGTGCCCGAAATCCTGGTCACCGGCACGGTCAGCCCGGACGCCGCCGGCAATATCAGCATTACCGCCCAGCAGGACATCAGCGGCGTCGAACAGGTATACGACACCAGCGGCCGCCTCACCGGCAAGGCCGGCGACTTCCTCGGCCAGTTCTGGTGGCCGTGGATGCAGACCGGCCTGAGCACCAATCCAACCCAGTCCACCATCAACTTCGGCGCGTTCGACCAGGGTGTGCTGAGCGCTGGCGGCAATGTCAGCGTCAGCGCCGGCGGCAGCATCCGCGACCTGTCGGTATCCCTGCCCACCACCTGGTACCTCGGCACCGACCCGGCCGGCGGCGCGCCGACCGTGGTCACGGTCGGCGGCGGCAACCTTTCGGTCAAGGCCGGCGGCGACATCCTCAGCGGCGCCTACTTCGTCTCCAACGGCAGCGCCGACCTCAGCGCCGGCGGCCGGATCGGCTCGGACTTCAGCTTCACGCCACTGGCGGCGAACACCTACACCACGCCCGTGTCCACCCTGCTGGCACTGCAGAACAACAGCACCATGCAGGTGTCGGCGCGCGGCGACCTCGACATCGGCGGCGTCTACAACCCGTCCTACCTGCACGACAGCCTGATCGACACCGCGCTCGGCCGCGGCCGCGCCTTCGATTCGCAGAGCTATGGGCCAGGCTCCGCCCTGAGCCTGTTCTCCACCACCGGCGACATCGCTTTCGACACCCTGACCCAGCCCTACGCGTTGTTCGGCTATGGCCTGCTGGCCGATCCGGCCAGCTCCAAGCAGACCGGCGCCGGCCTGATTCTGCCGTCCAGCCTCAACCTGACGGCGATGCAGGGCGCCGTGTCCGTCGAGGGCGCGGGCGAGCTGTATCCCTCCGCCACCGGCAATCTCAGCATCTTCGCCAACCAGACGGTCAGCCTCTACAACGCGGTCGACGAGAGCGGCCGCTCGCAATACCTGGGCCTGATCGACGGTGATGCCTCGCTGCTGCCCTCGCCGTTGAACCCGCTCAGCTCGAGGATCTACGGCGCCGAGTACATCGGCGGCACCGATCCGCAGCTGCACCTGGCGACGCCGCTGCATGAGGCCGACACCCGGCCCGTGCGCATTTACAGCCTCGGCGGCAGCATCGTCGACGGCATGGTGGACGGCAACGGCATCGGGTTCCAGCAGCTGGTGGTGGCGCCGTCCAAGCCGGCGCAGCTGCGTGCCGGCAACGACATCGTCGACCTGGCTTTCCTCGGCCAGAACCTGCACACCTCCGATCTGAGCCTGATCTCGGCGGGGCGCGACATCGTCGATACGCCCCTGAGCAACAGCGGTTTCAGCACACCTCTCGCCAACCCCTACGGCGTCGTGCCCAGCCTGCTGCTGTCGGGCCCCGGCACATTCGATGTCGAGGCTGGACGTGACATTGGCCCGCTGACCAACCAGACGCAGGTGGTCGGCACCTTCTACAACGCCAACGGCAGCCTTGGCGGCATCCAGACCGGCATCGACACCATCGGCAGCCAGCAGAATCCGTTCCTGCCGCACCAGGGCGCCAACCTGGTGGTGCTGTTCGGCATCGGCCCCGGGGTCGGGGACACGGCCTTCATCGGCCGCTACATCGATCCGGCCAGCGCCGGCTCGGTGGCCGGCGTGCCCAGCTTCGTGCCGGACCTGATCAACTTCATGGAGCAGTACCAGGCGGGGCAGGGCGGGGCCGGCACCACCCTGACCGCCGACCAGGCCTGGGCCGCCTACCAGGCACTGCCGCAGGCGGTGCAGCGCCTGCTGGTGGAGCAGACCTTCTTCAAGATCCTCAGCCTTACTGGCACCGACTACAACAATCCGGACAGCCTCTACTTCCACCAGTACGCACGCGGCTACGACGCCATCAACACCCTGTTCCCGGCGGCCTTGGGCTACACCGCCAACAACCTCAACGGCGGCAGCAACGGCGCCAGCCAGCCGGTGCAGACCGGCAACCTCGACATCCGCAGCTCCACCATCCAGACCCAGCAGGGCGGCAACATCTCGATCTTCGGCCCCGGCGGCCAGGCCCTGGTCGGCAGCTCCTCGGCGCCGCCGTTCCTGGTCGACGCCCAGGGCAACGTGGTGGCCGGTCCCAACACCCAGGGCATCCTCACCCTGGAAAAGGGCGGCATCGACATCTTCACCGACCGCAGCGTGCTGCTGGCACAGAGCCGCATCTTCACCGAGCAGGGCGGCGACATGCTGATCTGGAGTTCCAACGGCGACATCAACGCCGGCAAGGGCGCCAAGACCTCATCGGAAATCCCGCCGCAGCAGTACGTCTGCGACACGGACCATTACTGCCTGCTGGACGCCAAGGGCCAGGTGACGGGCGCGGGCATCGCCACCCTGCAGAGCGTCGCCGGCGCCCAGCAGGGCAGCGTCGCCCTGGTTGCTCCGCGCGGCACGGTGGATGCGGGCGACGCCGGCATCCGCGTCTCCGGCAGCCTGATCGTCGCGGCGCAGCAGGTGGCCAATGCCACCAACATCCAGGTGCAGGGCTCCAAGAGCGGCGTGCCGGTGGTGGCGCATGTCGACACCGGTGCGCTTGCCGCCGCCAGCGCCGCCAGTGTCGCGGCGGAGCAGTCGGCCGTGTCCGGCAACAGCTCCGGCGAGCGCGCCGCCTCGCTGATCACCGTGGAAGTGGTCGGCTTCGGCTCGCCGGACGAGGAAGAGAAGAAGAAGCTGCGCGAGAAGTCCAAGCCGCAAGGCTGAATGCGCGGCCATTGTCATCCGCAATGGGTACCGGACGGTGCCCAGGGAAGTTTCTTGCCCTCGACAAAATGCGCCTTGTGCAGGCGCAAGCAAAATACCAGAAGACTGTCTTCGATACGCCACAAAAGCGCAAAGAAGCAAAGCTAATTTACCTGCGCTTAACAAGTCGTTCTTGCCTTCAGGCAAGGATCGCTGCTGCATGGGGAATGTGTGCGGCTCAGCCAAGAATTCACGTAATCAGGAGTGAGGGTTTCCATGAAACAGCCTTTCGCAGTGTCTTTTGCGGCACGCATCGCCGGAGCGGCGGCGCTGGTGTTCGGTGTCGCCATGACCGCCGGTGCGGCGTCTCCGCCGACCGCTCCCAGCTCCGTCCTGTTCGGCGGCGGCGCCACCCTGCCGGGCGTGGCCTACGTCGGCGCCACCAATGCCCACCCGGACGCCAGCGGCACCTCGCCCCGCCTGACCACGGGCGCGGCCGATAACACCGCCGGCGCGGTGTTCAGCTCGTACAACAGTTTCTACAGCAACGTCGAAAGCGCCAACAATACGCCGCAGACGGTGCCGACCATTTCCTACTGCCAGACCGGCAGCGGCGCGGGCAAGAAGGTTCTGTCCGGCGTCAACAACTACAACTACGCCGCGAACCTGGCTTGCCCGAACTTCGCCGCCAGCACGGGTACCACCATCGGCTTCGGTGGCTGCACCACCGCGCCCAACACCTGTAATGCCGGCAGCAACAATGCGGAAGGCGTCAATAACCAGTTCGGCGCCGATCCGGCGTTCGCCGCGTCCGACGCGCCGATGTCCCTGTCCGAGTACCAGGCCTTCATCAAGAACAAGGGTGCGAACTGCACTGGCCTGGTGATTGGCGGCGGCAACACCCAGGGACCCTGCCAGTACAGCCGCACCGAGCCGGTGCAGTTCCCGGTGATTGCGGGTTCCATCGCCATCATCTACAACAACAGCACTGTCCCGTCGGCCACCCAGCTCAACATTTCGGACAAGGACATTTGCCTGATCTTCTCCGGCAAGGTGACCAACTGGAATGATACGCGCCTGACCAGCATCCACGGCGTGGTCGGCAACACCTCCAAGAACATCGTCGTGGCCTACCGCAAGGACGGCAGCGGCACCACCTTCGGCTTCTCCAATCACCTCGCTTCGGTTTGTGCCGCGGTTGACCCGACCGACTTCGGCAGCAGCAATCATTTCGACACCAGCCAGAACTTCAACCTGGTGGCCGGCGCCGCGCCGACCGTCGTCACCGCTCTGAGCGCCGATCCTACCGGCGGCACCGCCTCCGCAGGCAACAACTGCGGCGCCGGCAATCCCCCCACCAACGGCACCACCTCGCCGGCCGCGTGCTTCGTGGGCGGCAGTGGCAACAGCGCGGTGGTCGGCTTGGTCGGCGGCACCAACGGTGCAACCCGCACCGGCGTCGACGGCGCCATCGGCTACGCCGAAGCGGCCAATGCGCAGAAGGCACAGGCGATCAACGGTGTCACCATCAAGTTCGCCAAGGTCAATGGTTTCGATCCGCTGCAGAACTTCCCGGCGGTCTACACCGGCGGCCAATTGCTGCTGACCGATCAGGGTATCGACACCGCCAACATCAACGCAAATGGCACTCCCGCGACCACTGCGCTGGTCGACACCGGTGCCAACCCGCCGCCAAACCCCAACTGCATGTGGCTGGTCGATCCGACCACCTACTCCAATCCGAGTGGCCAGTACCCGATCATGGCGATCTCCTACCTGCTGGCCAACAACACCGGCAACGGTGCCGACGCCAACAACATTGCCCGGCTGCTGACCGCCCTGGCCGTGCCGACCCTGCAGACCGCTGAAAACGGCATCGGTAACAACGGCGCCTCGCCCACCGGCTTCGCCTTCCTGCAGCTGACCGACGCCGGCTTCAACAACATCGATCCGGTGGCCTACTCGCAGAACGTCAGCCACTGCGTCCAGCCCTAAGCAATCCAGCAACGAAAATTGCCGGAGGGGAGGCCTTTCGCCTCCTTTCCGGCATGACTTCTCACAGCGCTACGGAGATACAAACGTGACCAGCAAGTTTGCACAAGCTTTCCAGGCGATCATCGCCGTGACGGCGGTATCCGCCTTGGGCACGGGCTCCGCCTGGGCCACCTCGGGTTGCGTCAACTCCCCGGAGAATCCGACCCTGTTGCTCGGCTTGCTGGGTGGCGCGGCAGCGGGCCTGCCCTGGCTGAAGGCGCAGATCGCATCCCGCCGCAGCCGTCGGACCGATTCCGAAACCTCCGAGTAACCACCTGCAGCACGCAAGGGGATTTGACGTGAAGAACACACCGGACATGAAGAAAGGCTTCGCCATGCGCCGCGACCGGATGCTCGCGCTGGCGTTCCTCGGCACCGGCATGGCGCTGTTGGCGGGCTGCTCCGGCGGCGGCGCCGGCAACGACAGCACTGGTACGACGGGTCCGCAGGGCGCGGCGCTGAAAGGCACTGTGATGGGCGGCCAGCAGCCGGTCGTCGGCTCTACGGTCACAATTTTCGCGGTCGGCACGACCGGCAATGGTTCCGCCGCCACCTCGCTGGGCAGCGCCACGACCGATGCCAAGGGCAACTGGAGCATCTCGGTCGCCTGCGGCAGTGCCGCCGACCAGGTCTACGTGGTCGCCACCGGTGGCAACGCCGGCTTCGCCGGAGCCAATGCGCAGCTCGGTATGATGGCCGCGCTCGGCAATTGCGGTCCGGCCGCCACGGCCACCACCGTGAACATCAACGAGGTGACCACGATTGCCGCAAGCTATGCGCTGGCACAGTTCATCTCGATTTCCGGCTCCTCGCCGAATGAGGTCGTCAACATCGGCGCCTCTTCCACCAACGCCACCGGCATCGCCAATGCCATGGCCATCGCCACCACCAACCTCGCCGACTTCAACACCGGCAAGGTCCCGGCGAGCCTGCCGGCCGGCGTGACCGCGCCGTCCGCCACGCTGTACTCGCTGGCCAACCTGATTGCCGCCTGCGTCAACTCCACCGGCGGCACCGCCGGCGACGCCACGGCCTGCGGCACCTTGTTCACCGACGCCACGCCGTCCGGTGGCACCGCGCCGACCAACACCTTGCAGGCCGCCCTCGACATCGCGCTCAATCCGAGCAACAACGTCGCGGCGCTGTTCAACGATGTGCCCGCGTCGCCGGTCTTCGCCGGCGGGCTGGGTAGCGCGCCCAACGACTGGTCGCTGGCCCTGCAATACCAGCCGACCGACCTGCAGGCGACCGCGGCGAGCGCCGGTTCCCAGCCCGCTTCCTACGGCCTGGCCATCGACGGCAGCGGTAACGCCTGGGTCACCATGTTCGATGGTGCCAAGGTCGTAAAAGTCGGTCCTACCGGCACCGCGGTTTCGCCCTCCGGCGGCTACACCGCCACCGGCGCGGTGACGCAGACCTGGGATCTGGCGATCGACCCGGCCGGCAACGTCTGGGTGACCAATTACACCAGCCCGGCCGGCACCAATAGCGGCCTTGGCAGTGTGGTCAAGCTGAGCGGCGCCGACGGCAGCGACCTCTCCTCCGGCGGCTTTGCCGGCGGCGGCGTCATCAACCACGCCTCGGCCGTCGCGTTCGACGGCACTTCCGCCTCGTTCAAGGCCTACGTCACCGACCTCGACAGCACGTCCGACGCCAACCGCGGCCTGCTGGTCCAGGTCGATCCCGCCACCGGCGCGCTGGTGAACTCCACCGACGTGAACCTGAACAAGGCCAAGGCCCTCGCTATCGATGGCAACCAGAACATCTGGGTCGCCGACGAGCTGACCACCACCGGCAACGTCAAGGGCGCGATGACCGAAGTTCCCGAAGCGAGCTTCACCCCCGGTCCGCAGATCACCACGGGCGGTGTCTTCGCTCCGTACCAGGTCGCCATCGACCAGGGCAACAACGTCTGGCTGGCGAACGACGGTGCCAACAGCACCGGCACCGGCAACAGCGTGTCCAAGTTCAACAACTCGGGCACCGCGATCTCGCCGACCGCAGGCTTCAGCACCGGCGGCAGCAAGGTCAATTCTCCCTGGGGCCTGGCCATCGACGGCGCCAACAACGTCTGGGTCGCGGTGCAGAGCAACGTATCGTCGCCCGCCGGGTTTACTGGCGGCGTGCTGGAGATGACCAGCGCCGGCACCCTGGTCGGCCCCTCCGGCTTCGTCGGCCTGACCGGCGGCCTGAAGGGCGCCACCGGTCCGGTGTCACAGCCGTCCTCGATCGCCATCGACGCGTCGGGCAACGTCTGGGTCGGCACCAACAGCAGCAAGGTGGTGTTCAATGCCGGTACCTCGAGCTCGGCCGGTTCGATCAGCGGCGGCATCAGCACCGGCCTCACGGTTGTGATCGGCGCGGCTGCGCCGGTGAAGACCCCGATGATCGGTGTTCCGGCAGCCCCGTAATCGGGACCACGGATACTGTCTGTTAAAGGATGCGCGCGGCGCCTGGGCGCCGCGCGCATCCTGATTTAAGGATGACTGAAATTTTTGACGTGCCCGCCCCTGGCCAGTGGCATCTGAACGGACTCAAGCCATCGTTCGCCGCTCCCGGCGGGACTCATTGTGAATCCATCTCGAGGTCATAGAATGGCTTGCTCGACGGGCTTCTCCGTTCCCCGCATCTGCTGGTTCGCCGCGGCTTCCCTCCTGCTTTCCGCCTGCTCCGGCGGCGGCAGCGGATCCAATGACTCCGGTGGAGCACCTCCTGTTCCGACCGTGGTGCGCAAGGGCAGCGTCACCGGGGGCCAGCAACCGGTGAGCGGCAGCACCGTGACCATCTACGCCGTCGGCAGCGGCGGCTATGGCGTCGGCGCCACCGCGCTTGGCACCACCACCACCGATGCCAAGGGCGACTGGACCATCACGGTCGTCTGCCCCTCGGGCAATCCGCAGACCTACGCGGTCGCCGAGGGCGGCAATGCCGGCTTCGGCGGCGTCAACAGCGCCCTGGGGATGATGGTGGCGCTGGGGCCTTGCGACGCTTCGTCGGGCCTCGCCGACGTCAACCTCAACGAAGTCACCACCATCGCCGGCGTCTATGCGCTGGCGCAATTCCTCGACTCCGGCGCGACCCAGGTTGGGACCTCCGCCACCAACAGCGTTGGTCTGGACAACGCCGTGGCGCTGGCGGCGCGGCTCGCCAACGTGGAGACCGGCGTGGTGCCGACGGCGCCAGCCGGCATCAACGTGCCGGCTTCGGCCGTTAACACCCTGGCGGACATCATCGGCAGCTGCGTCAACTCCACCGGAGGCGTGGCTGGCGAGAGCAATGCCTGCGGCCAGTTGTTCAGCGCGGCGACTCCTCCCGGCGGGGCCGCTCCGGTCACGACCTTGCAGGCCGCGCTGGACATCGCGCTCCACCCGGCCAACAACGCCGCCGCCCTCTACGATCTGATGCCGCCGAATCCGGTTTTCGCACCCACGCTCGGCGCGGCGCCTTCGGACTGGATGCTGGGCCTGACTTACACCGGTGGCGGTCTGGGCGAACCGTCGGCGGTTGCCATCGACGCCGCGGGCAACGCCTGGGTCGCCAACTTCAACGGCGTCGTGGTGAGCAAGTTCCTGGCCGATGGCAGCGCTGCTACGGCTAGCGGCTTTTCCGGCGGCGGGCTGAAGGAATCGCTTGGGATCGCCATCGACGGCAGCGGCAACGCCTGGGTGGTCAACCAGGAGAGCGCTTCGGCGGTCAACTCGGGCCAGGGCAGCGTCACCAAGCTGGCGGCCGACGGCACCATCCTGTCCGGCGCCAACGGCTACACCGGCGGCGGCATCAATTTCCCCGAATCGCTGGCCATCACCCCAGCCGGCGAAGTCTGGATCGGCAATTTCGGCCACGGTTCGGTGACGCGGCTGAATTCCGCCGGGGGCGCGCTCTCGCCCGCCGCGGGCTACAGCGGTGGCGGGCTGGCCTTCCCGATCGGGGTGGGCATCGACGGCAACGGCAATGTCTGGGTTTCCGATCAGGGCAACAACAGCGTCACGCAGCTCGGCCCGAGCGGCGCGGCGCTGTCCCCCTCCGCCGGCTATACCGCCTCGGGGCTGGGCGAGCCCGGCGGCATCTGCCCCGATGGTGCGGGCAACATCTGGGTCACCAGCTTCCTCGGCGACAGCCTGTTGCGCTTCGCCGGCTCCTCGGCGGCGACACCAGGGGCGGTACTGTCGCCCCAGGCGGGCTACACCGGCGGCCTGCAGCGTCCCTACGGCTGCGCGGTCGACGGTGCCGGCAATGTCTGGGTAACCAACTATCGCGGCGCCAGCGTTTCGCAGTTCGCTGGTGCCGGCAGCGCTTCGGTAGGCGCGGTCCTGTCAGGTGCCGCCGGCTACGCCAGCGGCAGACTAAGCGAGCCTTATGGCGTCGCTGTCGACGCCTCCGGCAACGTCTGGGTTACCAATTTCTCCGGCGACAGCCTGACCGTACTGGTTGGTGCTGCCGCGCCGGTGAAGACGCCGCTGCTCGGACCGCCGGGTCTGCCGTAGATCGGAGCGGCGCGTTGGAGCGGTAATTGCAATACGGAATTTACGGCATCGATCCACGGCCTCGCGAACCCGTCCGGGGGCGCTGGCCATGCGAAGATTTCCCCGCTCCGGGGTAGTACCGGCTGCAGGCGTGCAGGAGACGGTTCCAGGGCCGCTTCGGCAATCCCAGCGTTTGCCCGGCATACCGGAGCGGGGACTTTTCGCGTCCCGCCGCCGGCGGCCAGCGGCGGCGATGCGGCAGATTGAAGGCTGCCGCGCAATCCTTCGTGAAAATTCTGGTCTGGAGGTTACGTGTCGTTGATTGCTGCTCTATGTGCGGGTCTGCTGGTGCTGGCCCTGTGTTCGGTCATCCTCGCCCTGGCTTTGCGCGTGACGCACTGGATCCGGGAGCATTTCACCAGGTCCAGGGAGATCACCCTGTGCTTTCTGGTGGCCACCTGGTCGGTGTTCGGGGCCTTTGTCGTCTTCGCCGTCAGTTTCTGCGTCAACAGCTTCCTGCCGGGCTGAGCGGCGCTGCGCCAGCACCGGAACGCACCGGCGTCACACCGCTACTGGTGCGTGATGCGCGTCGGCATGTCCGCCACCGCGATGCGGTGTCCGGAGACATTGCTGCCCGCGTCCGGCGCCAGCCGCAGGAAGCTGAGCAGGGCTGACAGCGACACCAGGCCCACCGCGCAAAACGCCGCCGTGAAATCGCGCGGCAGCAGTTCGGAGGCGTGGCGCGCCGCCAGGCTCAGGTTCAGCACCTGCGAGCCGATGCCGATGCCCATGCTCAATGCCAGCTGCTGCGCCGTGCTGGAAAAGCTGGTGGCCTGGCTCATGTCGCGCTCCTCCACGTCGGCGAAGGCCAGCGTGTTGACGCAGGTGAACTCCAGCGAGCGGAAAAAGCCGCTGACCAGCAGGAAGGCGATGATGAACAGGTGCGGCGTCGCCGCGCTGAAAAAGCCGCAGCCGGCCAGCGCCGTGGCGGAGATCAGCGTGTTCCACACCAGCAGCCGGCGGAAGCCGTAGCGCCGCGTCAGCCGCTGCGCCAGCGTCTTCATCAGCAGCGCACCCACCGCGCTGGAGAAGGTCACCAGGCCCGAGTTCAGCGCGCTCAGGCCGAAGCCCAGCTGCAGCATCATCGGCATCAGTAGCGAGAAGCTGCCGACGCCGATGCGGAACAGCGAGCCGCCGGTGACCGAAGCGCGGAATGTCGCGATGCGCAGCAGCGACAGCCGCAGGATCGGCGAGGCGTCGCTGCGGGCATGGCGCACGTACAGCACCAGCAGCGCCGCCCCCAGCACAATGATGAACGGCGGAATCTCCGCCGGCAGCACGCGCTTGCCCAGGTTCTCGAAGCCCAGCACCAGTCCGGCCAGGCCGCCGCCGACCAGCATCCAGCCGGCGAGGTCGAAGCCCTGCGGCAGGCTGCCGGCGCTGTCGCGGATGTAGCGTGTCACCAGCGCGTAGCCGAGCGCCCCGATCGGCACGTTGATCAGGAAGATCCAGCGCCAGGATTCGTAGGTCACGATCAATCCGCCCAGCGGCGGGCCGAAGATCGGCGCCATCAGCGCCGGCACCGTCAGGTAGGACATCGCCGCGACCAGCTCGCTCTTCGGCACCTGGCGCAGCAGCACCAGCCGTCCCACCGGCACCATCATCGCGCCGCCGATGCCCTGCGCCGCCCGCGCCAGCAGGAGCTCGCCGATGTTCTGGGCCGCGGCGCAGGCCACCGAGCCCAGCACGAACACCACGATGGCGTTGCGGAACACCCTTCGCGCGCCGTAGCGGTCCGCCATCCAGCCGCTCACCGGAATGAACACGCTCAGGCTGAGCAGGTAGGAGGAGATCGCCAGGCTCAGGTGCAGCGGGTCCTCGTGCAGCGAGCGCGCGATCGCCGGCAGGGCCGTGGCGATGATGGTCGAGTCCAGGTTTTCCATGAACAGCGCCGAGGCCACGATCAGCGGGATTAGGCGCGCCGGGTTGCCGGCGCCGCCGGCGTTCGCGGTGGAACTGGCTGGGATGCTCATGGCTCTGGGGTCGATGTCGCTGCGGTCGCGCCGGATGATAGCGGAGGCGCGCCGCTGCCTGCGGAACTCGGCCAGCCGCCTGCCGCCTAAAGACACATGGGGTGCTGGCGCGGTTCCGCCGCCCGAGCGGCTCCACGCCCTGGCGTAGGCCGAGCAGGGATTAAAATGGAGCGATACAGCCGTCGACACAGGACATTCAATGGAAGGCGTGATCGCCTGGCAGGGCCGCATGCTGATTTACCGGCGCGACGGCGAGCGCTGGCGGCTGCGCTTCCTCGGCGAGGACGGCGAGGTCGCGCCCAGCCCGGAGCTGCTGGTCGCGGTCGAGGCCGACATCCGCCACCAGGATGCCAAGCTGCGCCAGGCCAGTTGACTGCGCCGGGCGCACCATGGCGCTATGCTGGACGGGAGGAATGGCGGCCGGGACAGCGGCGGCCGCGCCGCCATCCACACGCCGGTTAACCCTGCCGCCACCAGGAGGCCTGCCATGGTCGGAAACCTCAGGATCGTCAGGATCAGGACCGGCGAGGAGCAGCGTTACGAGCAGCTTTTCGCCGGCCTGCGCGAGGAGCTGCGCCGGCACGAGCCCGGTTGCCTGATCTACTCCCTGCTGCGCTCGCGCCTGCATCCGGGCTCGTATGTGATCCACGAGCAGTATGCGGACCCCGCCGCGCTGTCGCAGCACCAGCATTCGCCGGCGGTGGCTCAGTTCATCGAGCGCATGCGCGAATTGCAGGACATGGTCGAGGTCGAATACTTCGATCCCGTCAGCGTCTAGCCCTGGCCGCGGGCCGGATGCCTGCGTTCGTAGTACATTGCCGGCCGTGACCGGCAAGGCGAGGACATCGGCGGCGAAGCTGCGCGGGGGCAGGACGGCCACGGCGCGTCCGCGCCCGGCCGCGGAACCGGATTACCGCGCCCTGATCGAGGCCGCCGGCGACGTCATCTACACCCTCGACCTGCAGGGCCGCTTCACCTTCGTCAATTCCGCCACGGTGCGCGTGCTCGGCTACCCGCTGGACCAGGTGCTGGGTCGCAGCTTCACCGAATTCCTCACCGAGGAGGGCGCCGCCGTGGCGCTGCAGCACTTCAGCCGCGGCCTGACCCGGACCGAGGGCACGCCGTTCTTCGAAGTCGAGGCGCGACGCAAGTCCGGCGGCACGGTGACGCTGGAAGTGCGCGCCGGCGGCCTCTACCGCGACGGGGTGATGATCGGCCGCCAGGGTATCGCCCGCGACATCAGCGAACTCAAGTCGCTGCAGGCCCAGGTGGCGGAGAAATCCGGCCGCGTCTCGCTGCTGGAGGAGCGCACCCGCATCGCCATGAGCCTGTATGCGCGCATCGCCGACCTCGCCAGCGCCGGCGACGCCGATCCCGCCGCCTCGCACGACGCGCTGCGCGAAGTGCACGAAGCGGTGGTGCGGGTCAGCGCCGAGAAACTTGGTTTCAACGCCGCCGACCTGCGCCTGCTCGAGCTGCTGGCCCTGGGCCGCTCCAACCGCGAGATCGCCGCCGAGGTGCACCGCAGCCACCACACCATCAAGGACCACGTGAAGAAACTGATGGACCGGCTCGGCACCCGGCGCCGCGCCGACACCGTGGCCGCCGCCCTCAACCTGGGCCTGATCGCCCGCCAGTAGCGCCCCCCATGCGGGGGTTACAAACCCCCGCATGGGTACTTGTGGCGCGGCCCCGCCACGGCTGACACTGCGCAGCATAAAATGCCGGCCGCCTTGCGGCGGTTACAGTATTGCCGACGGCGCCCGAAGCCATGATGGCCGTGCCGGCAGGCGCGTCCACGACAAATAGCGGCTGAAGCGGAGGAGAAATGGCTGTGAACTGCGAGCGCACCGCGCGGCGCCTGATCCTGGCGCTGTCCGCCGCGCTGTTGAGCGCCTGCGGCAGCAGCTCCGCGCCGGACCTGTCCGGCGGCGGCTCGGGCGATCTCGGCGCCTGCACCACCGACGTCGCCACCGACAGCGCTCTGCTTGCCGACCGCGTGCCCGGGGTGGACCAGGTGCAGGCACGGCAGCAGGCCGCGGACCAGTTCGGCGGCGGCTTCCGCGTCGCCGCCAACGACGCCGAAATCGGTTACATCCACCATCTGGCGGATCAGCTGCGCGGGCTCGGCGCCACCGGCGTGGCGGTGGAGCCGTATACCTTCACCGCCTGGTCGGCCAAGACCACCAGTCTGGAAGTGGTGCAGGGGCCGACGCCAGGTCCGCTGCATGTCTCCTATTTCATCCCGTCCTCCGGCAGCACCGGGCCGGACGGGCTCACCGCGCCGGTGACCTATTTCTCCGGACTGTCGGCGGTGAACCTGATCGGTGCGCTCTATGCCGCGCTCGATCAGCAGAACCTCGGCGGCGTGCTGGTGGCGGTGCAGAAGACCCTGAACGATGTCACCGGCGGCGCCGTCTCGCTGACCCAGGCGGTGGCCTCCGCCAACGTCGCCGGCAAGATCGTGCTCTACGACGCGCCCAAGCTGCAGGTGCCGGTCGGGGTGTTCGAGGCCATCTCCACCTACTACAACAACTCCGGCGGCACCCTCGGCCCGACCACGCCGTACGCGCGGCCCTTCCTCGACGAACTGATCACCATCGGCGCCATCGACCTGGCGCTGCAACAGGCCGGCGCCGCCGGCATCGTCGCCGTGCTCGACTACCCGCCCACCGCGGCCGACAACTCCTATGTGCCTTTCGGCGGCCTCGCCATCCCCAGCGCGCCCGGGCTCTACCTCGATCGCGACACCGGCAACGCGCTGAAGCAGCAGATCACCGCCTCCGGTGCCACGCCGGTAGTGCTCAAGCTCACGCTCGATGCCGGCCAGGCGCAGGCCACTTCCTACAACGTCTCCGGCCTGATTCCCGGCGCCTGCCCGCAGGAGATCCTGGTCAGCTCGCACAGCGACGGTCCCAACTCGATCGAGGACAACGGTCCCGCCGCCATCCTCTCCATCGCCGACTACTTCGCCCACGCTCCGGCCTCGCAGCGGCGGCGCGGCTTGCGCGTGGTCTTCACCGGCGGCCATTTTGCCGGCAGCCCCGGCATCAATGCTTACATCGCCCGGCACATGGCGGAGCTCAAGGCCAAGGCGCTGACCGCCATCGAGATCGAGCACCTCGGCGCGCGCGAGTGGCTGGAGCTGTCGCCCGGCACCATGGGCCTGGACGGCCTGCCCGAGCCGCTGGTGTTGTACGCCCCGGTCGGCTCGGTGCAGCAGGACGAAAACGTCAAATTCGCGCAGCAGTTCGACCGCAGCATCGTCACCATCCCGCTGCCTTTCGGCGAAGGCGGGGCCTGGGGCAGCAGCGCCGGTTTGCCCAAGACGCAGATCATCTCCGGCCCGGTCTACCTGCTCAACGGTCCGTTGCCGCTGGTCTCCAGCGAGTTCACCGACTACACGCTGGAGCAGAAGCAGATCGCCGCCCTGGTGCAGATGATCCTCAACCTCAACACCCAGACCGACGCGACCCTGCTGGCCAGCGCAGGCACTGCCGCCATCCCTTAGTCCCGCCGGTGTGTCCACCGAACATTCCGCGCCGGCACGCCTGGTGGGCCGCCGGCTAGCCTAGAATCCACGCCCGGTCAAGGCGCGGATGAGCGAAGCCGCCATGGCGCGGCGGGCATACAACAGGCAAAGGGCGGAAAGCGGATACAAGAAAATGAACAAGCTTCAGGGGAGTGGACGGGCGCTGTTGGGTTTGGGTCTGGCGGTGGGACTGCTGCTGCAGGGTTGCGGCTCTTCCAGCCCGGCCAGCACCACGGCCGGCGGCGGCAAGAGCGCCGGTGCCGCACGACCCAACGTGCTGCTGGTCCTGGTCGACGACCTCGGCTATGCCGACCTCAGCGCCTTCGGCAGCGAGATCAACACCCCCAACATCGACCGCCTGGCGCGGGAAGGGCGCATCCTCACCAACTTCCACGCCACGCCGCTGTGCGCCACCTCGCGCGCCGAGCTGCTGACCGGCGCGGACCATCATCTGGTCGGCGTCGGCACCCTGCCGGAGAGCAGCAGCTTCTATCCGCCCAACGACGAGACCTACAAGGGCGAGCTGGACGGCAAGGCCCGCACCGTGGCGCAGCTGCTGCACGATGCCGGCTATCACACCTACATGGCCGGCAAGTGGCACCTTGGCGGCGGCGGCCCGGTGAAGTGGGGTTTCGAGCAGTCGTTCTCGATGGACTACACCTCGGCCTTCGGCAACAACTACGCCGCCACCGCGGCGCGCTCCGAATCGGCGGCGCGGACCTACTACGAAAACGGCACGCCGGCGCAGCTGCCGGACGATTTCTTCTCCAGCGACTACTACGTCAACAAGCTGCAGGGCTATATCAGCGCCAATCACGGCGACGGCAAGCCCTTCTTCGCCTACCTGGCCTTCCAGGCCGTGCATTTCCCGCTGCAGGTGCCCGACGCCTACCTCGACCTCTACAAGGGCAAGTACGACGCCGGCTACCAGGTGATCCGCGACGCGCGCATCCCCCGGCAGAAAGCGCTGGGTATCGTGCCCCCGGACCCCACCCCCCGGTTCGCGCGGTAACGAGTGCCGAGCGTGCCATCAAGAACGCTGTCGTCCAGCACCAGCCGGGCGTGGGGGAAGATCGTCTCGGCGGTCATGCGGCCTCGCGCTGCGCGGTGATCGGAAACAGGCGGTCGGCGATCTGGTCCCGTACGTCAAGGTCGTGGCAGATGGCGACGATCGCCGTGCCGCGCGCCTTGGCATCCTGGATCATGCGCACGACGACCGCGCGATTGTCGGCATCCAGTGACGCTGTCGGCTCATCCAGCAGCAGGATCGGATGACCGGCGATGAAGCCGCGCGCCAGGTTCACGCGCTGCTGCTCACCGCCCGAGAAGGTCGCGGGCGGAATCCCGTGCAGCCGCTCCGGAATGTTCAGCGACAGCAACATCGCCGCCC
>CAYWPB010000017.1:0-3172 GCA_964458725.1 uncultured Nevskia sp.
ACAGCCGCTCCAGGGCCGGCGCCGGATCGGCCGGCGCGGCCGCCGGGGCCTCGCTGCGCATCGCGACGTAAAGGCGCGTCTGCAGCGCCAACTCCTCGCTGCAGTCGGCGCAATCGGCCGTGTGTTCCTCGACGGCGCGCCGCTCCTCGCCGGAGGCGCGGCCGTTGACCACCCAGGGAATCAGCTCCCAGGCGTGGCGGTGGCGGGAAAAGCTTTCGTCCGACTGGTTCATGCCTTGCCTCGTTGCAGCGTGCCGCCGAGCGCCGGCAGCAGATTGCGCAGCTTGACCCGCGCGTGGAACATCCGGGCTTTCACCGTACCGACCGAGCAGTCCATGATCGCGGCGATCTCCTCGCAGGAATGGCCGAGGTAGTAGGCCAGCTCCAGGGTGGTGCGCTGCTCCGGCGGCAGGTGGCGCATGCCCTGGCCGACCCAGTCGCGCAGCTCCTGCTCGGCCTGCAGCTCCGGCGCGCCGGCGTCCTCGTAGTCCTCGGCCAGCGGCTCGGTGGGTAGGGCGCCGGCGCGGCGGAAGGACTTGAGGGTGCAGCGGTAGGCGATGCCCATGATCCAGGTGGAAACCAGCGAGCCGCCGCGGAATTCCGCGGCCTTCTGCCACACCACCCAGAAGGTGTCGTTGATCGCCTCGTCGATCAGGTCCTGGCGCTGCGTCAGCCGCGCCAGGAAGCGGCCGAGGCGGCGGTAGTAGCCGGCATACAGCGCCTCGAAGGCCTGGCGGTCCTGCTGCGCCACCCGGCGCAGCAGCGCCAGTTCCTGGGCGTTGTCAGCCCGGACTGGGTCTTGCTGGGCCTGGTTCACCGCTGTCACTGGCATGACACCAATCCCGCTCCTGCAATATGGATTTCCCTACGCGTGAGTGCCCGCATCCGCCGGAATGGTTGCTAGGGAGCCTCAGAAACGCCAGAGCGCTCCGGCGACCAGCCGGCGCACCGCGACGTCATCGTAGAACAGGTGGCGCGCGGTGTTGTCGGTGTCGATCCAGGACAGCGCCAGGTGCAGCCGGCCCCGGTCCCAGCCGAGGCCGGCATTCCAGTAGACATAGCCCTGATCCACGGCCCAGCGCAGGTCGTAGTAACCGAGGCCGGCGTCGGCGGAAAAACCCTGGAGCAGCGGCTGGTGCAGCGCCAGGTCGTAGGACAGGGCGGCGCGCCCGCTGACCTGCCCTTCCCGGCGGGTTTCCACGGAGGTGTCCGGCGAAAACGCCACCGTGGCGAACACCCGGTCGGTATAGGCCAAGGTGCCGGACAGCTCCTCGTAGTTGTAGTGCCGCCCGGGGTTGTTCCAGGGATAGTCGTGGTGCACCGCCTCCAGCCGGGCGCTCCAGGCCTGCGCCAGGCGCCACTGGTAGCCGAGGTAGGGATCGAACTCGGCGCTGGTGGAATCGTAGGGACTGCGCTTGACGCTGCTGGTCCACAAGCCGGCAAACCAGCCGGAAGGGGCGTTGTAGTGCAGGTCGAGCTGCCCGGCGGGCTGGTTGTCGCTCTGGGTCAGGCCGCGGTAGACGTAGTCGCTGCTCACGCCGACCGAACCGCCCCAGCCCTCGGCATGCAGCGACGGCGCGGCCGCCACCAGCGCGGCCGGCACCAGCCGGCGGAGAAGTCCACGGTTCGCCACCAGGGTGCGCATCGGGCTCCGTCGTCGAGCTGCCAGGAAACGCAATTATCAGCATGAGCCGGGCGGGTTTTGCAAAGCGTGTTCAGGGCCACCCGGCTTCCAGCAATACCACCGTGCCGGCCAGCAGCAGCAAGCCACCGCTGAGCCGGCCGCCCTGCGCGCCGACCGGCGCCAGCTTCTCCAGCAGCACGAACACGGTCAGCCCGGCGATCAACCCCAGGTTCATCACCCCGCCGGCGAACAGCAGCAGCATCAGCGCCCAGCAGCAGCCGAGGCAATACCATCCGTGGGCCACCCCCATGCGCAGCGCGCCGCCCGCGCCCGCCCGCCAGTGGCCGGCGATGAAGGCCGCCGGCGCGCGGCAGGATTGGAGGCAGCCGCGCTTCCAGCCGCTGAGCTGCCAAGCCCCGGCGAGCAGCAGCACCGCGCCAGGCGCGGCGCCGCGCAGCTGCATCATCGGTGTGAGCAGCAGGGTCCGCGCCAGCAGCAGTTGCGTCAGGGTCGCCGCCAGGCTGAAGCCGCCCCAGACCAGCAGGTAGCCGACGGCGAAAGCGCGGACATGGGCGGCGGTGGCCGCGCCGGCCGCGCTGCGCCGCACCACGTTGGCATAGAGCAGCAAGGTCGGCGCCGCCGAGGGCAGCATCATGCCGGCCATCATCACCACCCACATCGCGAACAGTAGCGCGGCGTAGGACCAGCCGGTGCCGCCGCGCATCATCCACTGCGCCGCACCATCCATGGCGCCGTACATGTCGCGTGCCATCGGCACGATCCAGGCGCAGCACAGCAACACGGTGATTGCGAGCGAAGTGAGGATCCACCAGCGGTCGCGCCGCAGCGCCAGCTCCAGCACCGTCGGCTGGCTCATCGGCAAAGCTCGGAATTAAGCAGAGCTTCCTAGTGGCGTACGACGCCGTGCGTGCTCCAATGGATCGCCGCCAGGTGCGCGTGGGTGTCCTCGAAGTTCAGCTCCACCGGGCCGCTGGTCTTGGACCTGCCGCGCGCCAGCTCGGCGTTGGCGAACTCGAAGCCGGAAGGCAGGGTCACCCTGACCCGGTGCGGCGCACCGGTGACCGGGTTGAGGATCGGCCCGGCGCTGCTTTCGATCAGGCCGGGGATGTGCAGGCGGGCGTCGGCCCCGGAGGGGTCGACGCTGAGCTGGATCGGCTTGTACAGGGTCGGCAGGAAGGTGCTGACGGTGGTGCTGAAGACCTGCCAGACCAGGCTGCCCGGATCGGTGTCCTTGCCGTGCGAAATCGCCTCGATCGCGGCGCGCTGCGCCGGGTCGGCGCGGTCCTCGATCACCGTCATGAAGGTGCCGCCGCCGAGGTGGATCGGTCCCGGCCAGAACGCCATGATGCCCCAGCGCAGGCCGTCCAGCGGCACCTTGCCGTAGCGGCCTTTTTCGATCTGCACGAAGGTGTGCGCCCGGCAATGGCCCTTGTCGGGCAAGGCGTTGAATTGACAGGGACAACCGGTGTGGCAATTGCAGTTGGCGAACTCCACGCCCTGCATTTCCCATTCGACGTAGGCCATGTTC
>CAYWPB010000017.1:3272-25919 GCA_964458725.1 uncultured Nevskia sp.
TACGGCCGCAAAGTCGCCATCCTCGGCGGCGCGCGCATCCCCTTCGCCCGCCAGAACACCGCCTATGCCCTGCGCAGCAACCAGGACATGCTGACCGCAGCGCTGAAGGGCGTGGTCGACAAGTTCCAGCTGCACGGCGAACGCCTCGGCGAGGTCGCCGCCGGCGCCGTGCTCAAGCACTCGCGCGACTTCAATCTGTGCCGCGAGAGCACCCTGTCCTCCGGCCTGTCGATGGAAACTCCGGCCTATGACCTGCAGCAGGCCTGCGGCACCAGCCTGGAAACGGCGATCACGGTCGGCAGCAAGATCGCCCTGGGCCAAATCGAGTGCGGCATCGCCGGCGGCGTCGACACCGCCTCGGATGCGCCGATCGGCGTCAGCGAGGGCCTGCGCAAGATCCTGCTCGAGGCCAACCGCGCCAAGACCGCCGGCCAGCGGCTGGCGGCCCTGGCCAAGTTCCGGCCGCGCGACCTGGCGCCGCTGATCCCCGGCGTCAGCGAGCCGCGCACCAGGATGTCGATGGGCCAGCATTGCGAGGTGATGGCCAAGGAATGGAAGATCCCGCGCGAGGAGCAGGACCAGCTGGCGCTGGAATCGCACCAGAAGGCGGCCAAGGCCTACGACAACGGCTTCTTCGCCGACATGATCGTGCCCTACTCCGGGCTCGACCGCGACAACAACCTGCGCGCCGATTCGACTATGGAGAAGCTGGCCAAGCTCAAGCCGGCCTTCGACAAGGTCAACGGCACCCTGACCGCCGCCAACAGCACGCCGCTGACCGACGGCGCCTCGGCCGTGCTGCTGGCCTCGGAGGACTGGGCCCGGGCGCACGGCTTCCGGCCGCTGGCCTACCTGAGCAGCTACGAGACCGCGGCGGTGGACTTCTTCGAACGCAAGGAAGGCCTGCTGATGGCGCCGTCGTACGCGGTGCCGCGCATGCTGGAGCGCAACGGCCTCAAGCTGCAGGACTTCGACTTCTACGAGATCCACGAGGCCTTCGCGGCGCAGGTGCTGTGCACCTTGCGCGCCTGGGAGGACAAGAAGTTCTGCAAGGACCGGCTCGGCCTGGACAAGCCGCTGGGGGCAATCGACCGTTCGCGCCTCAACATCCACGGCAGCAGCCTGGCGGTGGGCCATCCCTTCGCCGCCACCGGCGGTCGCATCCTCGCCACCCTGGCCAAGATCATCTCCGAGAACGGCGGCGGCCGCGGCCTGATCTCGATCTGCACCGCCGGCGGCATGGGCGTCACCGCGATCGTGGAAGCCTGAGCCGCCGCCGCGACCGGCTGGCCTTCGCGGATTGACGGCCGTGGCCAAGTGGGTTTCACTGGCTGCGCGTCCTGACCTCCGGGGGGAGAGCTTGTTCGGGGTTCCATGCCAGCCGCCGGCGCAGCGGCAATCCATGAAGGTCCGCGATGGCCGTTGAACCCGGCCTGCTGGGCCCGCGCCGGGCCGCCTCCGGCCAAGGCCGGGCCGCCGCGCACCTGGCGCGCTACCTGCCGCGCTGCGTCCATGCCCAGCTGGCGCAGTCGCCGCCCGGACAGCGCCGCCCCGGCGTCAACCGCTTCGACGGCGTGGTGCTGCTGACCGATCTGGCCGGCTTCAGCCGCATGACCGACCAGTTCTCGGCGCGCGGGCCGGAGGGCGTGGAGCAGCTGTCGCGGGCCCTGGAGACCTACTTCGGCAGCATGACCGAGATCGCCCTGGATCACGGCGGCGACGTGGTCGACTTCGTCGGCGACGCCATCGTCGTGGCCTGGCCCGGCGGCGGCGACCTGCCCGGCAGCGCCGCGGCGGCGGTGTCCTGCGGCCTGGCGCTGCAGGCGGCATTGAAGGACGTGGTGCTGGCCACCGGCCTGGCCCTGCAGCAGCGCGTTTCGATCAGCGCCGGTGAGCTGCTGCAGTTCATCGTCGGCGGCGTCGACGACAAGTGGCGCTGGCTCCTGGCCGGAGAGCCGATGCGCCAGGCCGGCGCCTGCAACCACCTGGCGCGCCCGGGCCAGGTGCTGGTCTGCGACTCCGCCTGGGCCCTGGTGCACGAGCGCTGCCGCGGCCAGGTGCTGGACTCGGGCCATGCCGTGGCGGAGCGCATCTTCCAGCCTGCCGCGTTGCGGCGCGCGACGCCGCGCCTGGACCCCGACGAGACCCTGGCGCAGCTCGAGGAATTCGTGGCGCAGCCGCTGCTGGAGCGCTTCCGCGCCGGCCACTGGGACTGGCTCGGCGAGTTCCGCAACATCAGCGCGGTATTCATCGGCTTCCCGCAACTGGACCTGTCGGCGCCGGGCGCGCCGGAGCAGGTGCAGGAGGCGACCGCCTGCGCGCAGCGCGAGTTCGGACGCTTCGGCGGCAGCCTCGAAAGCCTGTCGATGGACGACAAGGGCTTCGCCCTGCTGGCCGCCTTCGGTCTGCCCGGGCACAGCCACGAGGACGACTGCGTGCGCGCGGTGCGCGCCGCGCTATCGCTGGAAACCTGGCTGAAGCAGCGCGGCATCGCCTGCTCGGCCGGCATCACCCACGGCCGCGCCTTCTTCGGCGACAGCGGCGGCCCGAGCCGGCGCCACGTCACCCTGGTCGGCGGCGTGGTCAACCTCGCGGCGCGCCTGATGCAGACCGCGCCGGGCGGCATCCTCTGCGACGACACCACCCGCCAGCGCGCCGCGCGCGTGCTGAGCTTCTCACCGGCGCCGGCGCAGCGGATCAAGGGTCAGGACGAACCGGTGCCGGTGTTCACGCCCGGCACCGCCGACGAGAGCAGCCCATCGCCGCACGACAACGCCATCATCGGCCGCATCGCCGAGCGGCGCCGCATCAGCCAGGAGCTGGACCGCCTGGTGGCCGGACACAATGGCTCGCTGCTGCTGTGCGGCGAGGCCGGCATCGGCAAGTCGCGCCTGCTGCGCGAGGCTCTGCGCCAGGCGCGGCGCCGCGCGCTGCGCCTGCTCGCCTCGCCCTGCTCCTCGATCGAGGCGGCGACGCCGTATTTCGTCTGGCGGCGGCTGCTGCAGCAGATGCTGCTGGGCGAGCGGCCGTTCGACGCGGCGGTGGCGCGCGAGGCGCTGCAGCGGCGCCTGCAGGGCGAAACGCTGCTGGAGACCTGGCAGCCCCTGCTCAACGACATCCTGCCGCTGCAGCTGGAGGACAACGCCATCACGCAGCAGATGGAGTCCGGCGCGCGCGCCTCCAGCGTGCGCGCGCTGCTGTTGCACCTGCTGCGCCAGCTCGCCGCCGAGCGGCCGACCCTGCTGCTGGTCGACGATCTGCATTGGTGCGACGACGCCTCGGCCACGATCCTGGCCGAGGCGGTCGAAGCGGTGCCGCGCCTGCTGCTGCTGGGCGGCACGCGGCCGCCCGACCGCCACGCCGCGGAAGGCACGGTGAAGCTGCTGCGCGGCGCCGAGGCGCAGACCCTGCAGCTCGACCTGTTGCCGCGCGGGGAGCTGGACCAGCTGGCCTGCCACAAGCTGGGCGTGCAGGAGCTGCCGCGCGAGCTGGGCGATTTCCTGCACGCGCGCACCGGCGGCAACCCGTTCTACGGCGAGGAGCTGCTGCTGGCGCTGCGCGGCGCCGGCCTGGTCGAAACCGCCGGCAACGCCTGCCGGCTGGCGCCGGAGTTCATCAGCGCCGGCCTGGCGACGCTGCCCACCACCCTGCAGGGCGTCATCATCAGCCGCGTCGACCAGCTTGGACCGGCGGAGCAGCTGACGCTGAAGCTGATCAGCGTGATCGGACGCGAATTCTCGCTGCCGATGCTGCGCCGCCTGCACCCAGTGGCTGTGGACGCCGCCGGGCTGGAGGCGATCGTCGCGGTGCTGCTGCAGGCCGACATCGTGCGGCCGGCCGCCACCGGCGTGCCGGGCGAGTTCGCCTTCAAGCACGCGATCCTGCGCGAGGTCATCTACGACCTGCTGCCCTACGCGCAGCGGCGCCAGTTCCACCGCGACGTCGCGCTGTGGATCGAGAGCCAGGGCAGCGCGCAGCTCGAGCCGCACTACGCCGAGCTGGCCCTGCACTGGGAGAAGGCCGGCGAGGTCGACAAGTCCATCGCCTACCTGGAGCGCGCCGGCGCCCTCGCCTTCGGCCGCTTCGCCAACCGCCTGGCGATCCAGCACATCCGCAAGGCCTACGCCCTGGCGCAGCGCCACGACGTGGCGCTGGACCGCACCCGTATCGCCACCTGCGAGGGCATCCTCGGCGACAGCCACCAGGAGCTGTTCGAGTACAACGCCGCGGCGCTGCACTTCAAGCGCTGCCTGCGGCAGCTCGGGCTGCCGGCGACCGAGACGCCGCTGCGTCTGATCGGCGCGCTGCTGCGCGAGCTGCTGGTGCAGCTGCGGCTGCGCCTGCGGCGCGGCCGCACCAAGCCGGTGCCCGATCCGCGGGTGCGCCGCGCCGCCCACATCTACCAGCGCCTGGCCGAGTCCTCGTTCTTCGACAACCGCCCCCTGGAGCTGCTGTACCAGATCATGGCCTCGATCAACCTGGCCGAGCGCTCGGGCGCGACGCGCGAGATCGTCGACGGCTTCGGCGCCATCGCCGTGGTGGCGGTGGCGGCCGGGCTGCGCCGCGCCTCGCACTACTACAACCGCCGCTCGATGGAATTCACCCGCGCGGCCAATCCGCTCGACGCCGCCTACGGCTACCTGGTCGACATGGTCTACCAGGCCACGCTCGGCGGCTGGGAGCAGCTGGAGCGCTCGGGCGCGCCGGCCGAGGCGATCTACCGTCAGCTCGGCGGCGCGGTGCGCTGGCAGCAGACCCAGTCGATCACTTACAGCGCACTGCACCTGCAGGGCCGCTTCGACGAGACCCTGACGGTGCTGCAGGGCGCGCGCGCGGCGATGCCGGCCGACGTGCCGGCGCAGGTGCTGTCGTTCTACTACTGCACCATGCTCGACCTGGCGCTGGCGCGCTCGCAGCCGCTGGAACCGCTGATCGCGGGGCTGGAAGCGGCGCAGGAACCCGGCCTGCACCGTTCCGACCGCATGCGCTCGCTCGGCCTGATCGCCAAGGCGCGGCTGCGGCTGGGCCAGCGCGGCCAGGCCCTGGCGGCGGCCGACCAGGCGCTGGAGCTGATCCGCCAGAGCATGCCCACGCCCTGGCATATCGGCGACGGCATCGCCGCGGTGGCCGAGGTTTACATGGATGAGTGGGAAAGCGGACGGACCGATCCGCGCCTGCTGCAGCGCGCCGGCGAAGTCTGCAAGGCTTTGCGCGGCTTCGCCCGGCGCGTGCCGGTCGGCGAGCCGATGGCGGCGCTGCACCAGGGCCGCTACCTTGTGCTGTGCGGCCGCCGCAACGCCGCGCTGAAGTGGCTGCGGCACGCCGAGGAATCGGCGCAGCGCCTGGGCATGGCCTACGAGCACGGCCGCACCCTGTACCGGCTCGGCCTGATGGCTGAGGACGCAGCGGGCACCGCGCAACTGCGCCAGGCGCAGGCGATGTTCCAGCGCATCGGTGCACCACATGAGGGCGAGCGCTGCGCGGTGGCGCTACGGCAACGCGGCGAATCCGGTACCGATCGTTAACTGCGTCACGGGTACATCACCGCTTTCGGACTACGCTTAAAAGGGGCGCCTTTCGTGCGGCGCGGGACGCCCGGCAACACACAAATGCCGCATGAATTCGGGGAGTGTCGAACCATGTCTCTGCTGTCGTGGCTGGGGACCAGCAAGAAGAAGTCTGTGCAGCTGCCGCCGTACATCTCCGCGCGCGGTCACGGCGAGGTCTCCTTCGCCGCGCCGCTGCGCATCACCAACGTCACCGCTTACGGCTTCGCCCTGAAGGCGCGGCGCAGCCGCCTGCAAGCCTTCATCGACCAGCAGCTCAACGCCGCGGTGCCCGGCGGCGAGCTGCGCTACAGCGCGGTCGATGTGCCCTGCGACGCCGACACCACTTTCATGTTCCACTGCTACAACGACGCCCGCCACTGCACGCCGGAACCGGAGGTGATCGGCCACATGCCGGACCGCGAAGCGACCTTCCTGATCCCGGTGTGGCAACACCGCAAGGGCTCGCTGCTGCCCGAGCTGAAGGTGTGGTTCCCGTACCTGTTCATCGACGTCGCCGAGGGCCTGGTCACCGGCCGCGAGGTCTGGGGCTATCCCAAGTCCTACGCCCGCATCGAGCTGCCCGCCGGGCCGGCCAGCGCCAGTTACCTGAGTTGCGAACCGATCCTGTTCAAGAAATTCGCACCCGACACCCTGGGCCAGTGGGGCAAGGTGATCCAGGTGCGCGGCAACGCCCGCAACAGCCAGCCGCAGCCGGTGTGGACGGGGTACGAGCACATGGTGCGCGAGCTGATCGAGCGCGTCGGCGCCCTCTCCGGCCTGGCCAAGGTGGCCGACGAGCTGATCAACCTGTACCTGAGCAAGCACCCCCTGCCGGTGATCAACCTGAAGCAGTTCCGCGACGCGGTGGACAGCAGCCGCGCCTGCTACCAGGCCCTGGTCAGCAGCCCCACCGAGATCATCGACTGGAAGGGCGGGCACTTCCTCGACGGCGACTACGAGATCGAGATCGCCACCTGCGACAGTCACCAGATCGTCAAGGACCTCGGCCTGGCCGACCAGGTCGGGCCGGACAGCACCCTGATCAAGCCGCTGTATGGGTTCTGGTGCGATATGGGGTTTCGCACGTTGAATGGGGTTATTGAGTGGCAGATGACGTAGTCTCCGTTTCTTCCTGACCCGTCATCCCGCTGATTGGTCATACCGGCGGAAGCCGGTATCCAGGGGGTATCGTGATGCCCCCCCGCCCTAGGTGACTCGTCATTCCCGCGCAGGCGGGAATCCATTTTTTACTTGTCATCCTGAGCGCAGCGAAGGATCTGGTGCGGTTGCTTCCCTGATGGCGTGAAAGGCACACAGTGAAATTGCGCTGGATTCCCGCTTTCGCGGGAATGACAAAAATGGAGAGGCACAGCAACGGATCCTTCCCCCGGATCAGGTCCGGGGTCAGGATGACAGCGAAAGTAAAACTGGATTCCCGCCTGCGCGGGAATGACGGTTTCAAGGGGCATCGCGACACCCCTGGATACCGGCTTTCGCCGGTATGACGAGTCGACTAGCGCAACACCCGCTCCATCAACGCCTTCGCCGCCAGCAACCCCGACTCGAACGCCGCCTCGGCGCAGCCGCCGTTGATCGACGTCCGCGTCCAGTCGCCGGCCAGGAACAGGTTGTCGAAGCCGCTGCCGCCCGGCGCCAGCCGGTACTGCGTCGAACCCGGCAAGGACTGCACGTAGAGTTCCGACCAGGCGACGTTGGCGCGCCAGTAGACGCCCGCGGCCTGCTGCCAGTCGAACGCTTCAGCGGCGCAGGCCCGCGGCCACAGCGCGGCGGCGTTGCGGTCGAGCCAGGCGCGGCCGATGCGCTCGACTTCGCGGTGCTGCGACTCGATGTAGCCCGGGGCATCGGCGTCCGCCGCCGGCAGCGGCGTCGAAGGGGCGTAGGTGCCGCACAGGTATTCGCAGGAGCGCGGCTCGCCGCCGGCCGGCCAGCGCTCGGCGGCCAGCACCTGCGACATCTCGCCCCAGGAGCGCAGCGGATCGGCGTAGGTGGTGGAGACGGTGACGCCGCCGTTCCAGCCGAGCTGTTGCAGGCCGGGCTTGAGCCACAGCTGCACCGACAGGGTCGCGACCGAGGCGCTGTTTTCGAGCATGGCGCTCCAGGCCGGGCTGGCCTTGGCGAGCTGCCGCGTCAGCGGCGCGCTCGCGGCCGGCGGGATGCCGAGCACCACGGCGTCATAGTCGCGGCCGAGCTCAAGCCGGCGTGTGTCGAGGTGCCGTTGGTCCCAGGGATTCTCGAAATCCTGGCCGCTGGCGCGCAGGGCATCGCCCTGCTCGAGCTGCTCCCACCGCGGCTCGGACGGCCAGCAGTCCCACTGCGCGCCGCCGGCGAAGCCGAGGCGGCGCAGCGGCTGATACTCGCCGCGCGCCGGCCTGGCCTGGCGCCGCAGGCGGATGCCGGTAATGCTGCGGCCGTCGGCGGACAACTCCAGCTCCTCGGCGCAATGGAAGAACTCGAAGCGCACACCGCGCGCGCGCAGGGTCTGGTACAGCGGGGTGAAGATGATGTCGCCCATGCCGGCGCGCATCTTCCACAGCGGCGCGCCCTTGTAGGTGAGGGCCATGCGCAGGATCAGGCGCAGCATGGCGCCGGCGGCGGCCTTGCCGTGCGCGGGGCTGGAGGAATCGCCCTTGTCGTAGGCGAAAGCCAGGTCGTAGAGGCACATCAGCAGCGGATCTTCCGCCGCGGCATCCCAGGCGCCGTGGCGGCGCAGCCAGTCCTTGAATTCGCAGGCGTCGATGCGGGCGAAACCTTCGGCGCCGTGTGGCAGCACATCGGCGATCAACCCGCGTAAAGCGGACACGGCGAGGTTGAACAGCACCAGGTCGTGGTGCAGGTCGCCGTCGAACAGGCCCTGCCCGATCAGGCCGCCGCTGCGGTCGAACTGGCGGTCGAACTCGTGCAGGTCGTCGCGCAACGCGTCCCAGTGCTGCTGGATGAAATCCTCGTGCGGGCGCTGCGCGTGCTCATGCAGCCGGTCCAGCAGGGCTTCCTCCGGCTGCTCCGCGCCGGGCAGATGTTGCAGCAGCGCCTGCCAGATGCGCCGGGCCAGCGGCGGCCGCGGTTCTTGGTCCGCGGGCTGGTGGTGCAGCAGCCAGCGCAGCAGCAGCAGCGCCAGCTCGGCCGGGCCGTGCAGTTCCTCGCCGAGCGCCGGACCGTCGCCGGGCAGGCCGGGGCGCAAGGGGAAATCCAGGGTCCAGGGCGCCAGCGCACCCTCGCCATTCCGGCGCCACAGCGTGATGCGGTACTGCTCCTCGAAGGCCTCGTGCCAGTCGCCGTAGGCCGCGCGCGGCGGCTTGTCCATGCTTTCATAGCAATCGCGCAGCAGCTGGAACGCGGTCTCGTAGAAGCCCATCATCATGTGCAGGCCGTGCTCCAAGATGCGTTCGCCCTGGCCGGCGTCGCGGCCGCTGGCGCCCTTGCCGCCGAGCCGCCAGCCGGGGGTGTAGATCGTGACCTGGTAGCGGCGCTGCAATTCTTCGGTGCGGGTAAGCCAGTAAGCGGCCGACATCGCGCCGCAGCCGCTGCCCAGCACCGCGACTTTTACCGGCGCCGGATCCTGCGCCGTGCCTTGCAGGAAGCGCTCGCCATGAATCGACTGCGGGTAGCCGCAAAGGGCGCGGCTGGCGGTCATGCCGGAGATCACCGTGGCTTCGACGCAGCCGGCGTTGATCGCGGTGCGGGTCCAGTCGCCGGCCAGCACCAGATTGTCGAAGCCGCTGGCGTCGGACGGCAGGCGGTAGCGGTTGACGCCCTTGGGCGAGAGCACGTAGCGCTCGCTGGGGTCGATGTTGGCGCGCAGGTACTGCGCATCGAACCGCGCCTCGCCGGCGGCGTTGCGGGGATCGTGCAGCCGGTTCCAGTCGAAGCTGCCGCCGGCCGGCGCGCAAGCCGGCCACAGCGCCGGCGCGGAGGCCTGCAGCCAGCGCAGTGTTTCGGCCCGGACCTGGGCCAGGGCGCGCGCGGGTACACCGGCATCCGTCGCGGGCTCCCGGTGCAACAGGTCGCCGGGCAGGGGACCGCAGTAGTACATGACGCAGCCCGGCTGCGGGTCCTGCCAGCGCTCCTGCCGCAGACCGTGGCTCATGTCGGCCCACACGTCCATCAGCTCCGGCGCAGCCACCATCACCGGGCGGCAGTCGTCGGGATAGCCGGGCGTATTCCAGCCCAGGCCGGCCTGGTCGCAGCTGAACCAGAGCTGCGCCGCCTGGGTCTGCATCGTCGGCAGCTCTTCGAGCAGGCGCTTCCAGTCGGCGCTGGCCTGGCCCAGCTCGGCGCAGATCGGACGCAGCGCGCCGAGCGAAATGCCGAGGACGACGCGGTCCTCCGGCGCCAGCTCCAGGGTCCAGTCCTCGACGTCGGGATGCTGCGACCAGTGCGACTCGAAGTCCACGTCGCACAGCGACTCGCCGCCGACCAGCTGCTCCAGCCGCGGCCGGTCCGGCCAGAACGGATACGGCAGGCCGGCGGCGGTGGCCAGCGGATCGTAGGGCTGGCATTCCGGGCGGACGCGGGCCTGGCGGGCCAGGTGCACGCGGGCGACACGGCGGGCGGATGGATCCAGTTCCAGCTTCTTCACCCGCTGGAAGAATTCGAACTTCACCCCGCGCCGGCGCAGCAGCTGGAACAGCGGCGCCACCACCATGTCGCCCATGCCGGCGTTCATCAGGTAGAACACGTTGCCGCGCCACATCAGGCCGATGCGCAGGGCGCAGCCCAGGGCGGTGCCGGCGGCGAAGTCCGGCCGCTCCATCTCGCCGTCGCGGTAGGCGAAACAGCAGTCGTACAGCGCGCGCAGCAGCACTGATTCGACCGTCTCCTCCTCGGCGCCGTGCTGGCGCAGCCACTCGCGCAGGTCGAGGTGGTCGATGGCGCCGAGACCGTGGTCGAACAGCTCATCGTGCAGCATGCCGATCAGCACGGTCAGGGCCAGGTCCGCCAGCAGCCAGTAGCGGCGCAGCACCGGCAGCACCCGCGCCCCGGCGCCGAGGCAGAGGCGCAGCGCGGTGCGCAGTCCGCGCAGCTCGAGGATCAGGGCGTCGACGACGAAGCGCTCGAGCGCGGCGCCGGGGGCATGGACATGGACCGCTTCGAGCGCGCGGTGCAGCAGGCCCATGGCGCTGGCGGTGTGCTCGAGGATCTGCGGGTCGTCCAGCACCTCCAGCAGGCGCGTCAGCAGACGCTGCGGGATGGTCCAGCGACCCAGGCCGTGGGGGTCCTCGCCGGGACCGGCCAGCCCCTCGTCGGTACCGGGCCGGCCGGGCAGCAGGGGGTAGTGGAACGGCACGCTCCACTTCGACCACTCCGGCTTGGCGCCGCCCTCGCCGCGCTCCAGCATCGACACCAGGGTCTGCGGGCTGAAGGCGTCGTCGAGTTCGCCGAACGGCCGCGCCACCTCGGGGCCCAGCTCGGGGTAGCAATCGCGCATCATGCGGAAGGCGTTCTCATAGAAGCCGAACCACACGTGCAGGCCATGCTCCTCGATGCGCAGGCCATGCTCGGAGCTGCGGCTGCTGGCGCACTTGCCGCCGAGGCGCC
Source organism: uncultured Nevskia sp. (assembly GCA_964458725.1). GTDB lineage: Bacteria > Pseudomonadota > Gammaproteobacteria > Nevskiales > Nevskiaceae > Nevskia. Next base: position 14,378 of record CAYWPB010000017.1, read on the forward strand.
AGCCGAGCTGGTAGATGGTGATGTCGTAGCGATCCTGCCAACCCGACGGACTGCTCAGGTGATATGCCGCAGTGAGCGCCCCGATGCCGCCGCCCAGGATGACGATCCGCTTGCGCTGCGACACGCTGTCCCCTATCCCGCGAGCACGGGTGCGAGGCCGTCCCTGGCGTCGTAGTCGTCACGCCCCTCCCCGGAGCGCTGCCCCGGGCCCGCCGCTGCATCAGGCTCCGGCCCGGCAAATCGTCCCAAGTTACCCCGTGGCCCCGCGCCCCACAATGCATCGCGCGGCCCGCCGGGTGATCCCGGTCACAAAACCGGGCCGCGACGGGTCGGCTCGCCATGGGACCGGCTAGGGCCTGTTAACGCTCTTTGGATCGCTGCGTTGCCCCCGGATTTGCGTCCAGGCAAGGCGCGAGGAGCGATGCGTACTACCAGTACGTGAGCGACGAGCAACGCCGCATGGGCGCAAATCCGGGGGCAACCCTCCGGGACGGGGTCTGTTTTCGCGCATTGCCGCGTTGCTCCCTCCTTATGTACTTCAAGTACACATCGTCGGTCGCGCCTTGCACTGCGCGAAAACAGACCCCGTCGCAGCGATCCAAAGAGCGTTAACAGGCCCTAGGCGCGCCGGTCCGCGGCGGGCATACTTCTGGCATCAAGCAGGCCCGACCTGTGAATAACCATCCAGAATTTGAGGGGAATCCATGAGTTTGTTCCGTACCAAGCCGATCGACGTCAATGCCGATACGGGCCTGAAGCGCGCCCTGAACGCCTTCGACCTGACCATGCTCGGCATCGGCTGCATCATCGGCACGGGCATCTTCGTGCTGACCGGCGTGGTCGCCGCCCAGCACGCCGGTCCGGCGATCGTGCTGTCCTTCATCCTGTCCGGCACCGCCTGCGCCTTCGCCGCGCTGTCCTACGCCGAGCTGGCCGGCGCCATCGGCGGCGCCGGCAGCGCCTACGGCTACGCCTATTCCGGCATCGGCGAATTCATCGCCTGGATCATCGGCTGGGACCTGATCCTGGAATACGCGGTCGCCACCTCCACCGTGGCGATCGGCTGGTCCGGCTATTTCGGCAAGATCCTCGAGCTGGTCGGCATCCATCTGCCGCATGACCTGACCACCGCGTGGTTCGAAGGCGGCATCGCCAACGTGCCGGCCATGGTCATCGTGCTGGCCCTGTCGGTGCTGCTGTCGATCGGCGTGAGCGAGTCGGCCCGTTTCAACACCATCATGGTGTTCATCAAGCTGACGGCCGTGCTGGTATTCATCGCCGTCGCCGGGCCGCACGTGCATCCCGCGAACTGGACGCCGTTCGTGCCTCCGGCCACGACCGATGCCAACGGCGTCAGCCATTTCGGCTGGAGCGGCGTGCTCACCGGCGGCTCGCTGATCTTCTTCGCCTACATCGGCTTCGACGCGGTCTCCACCGCCGCCGAGGAAACCATCAACCCACAGCGCAACCTGCCGATCGGCATCATCGCCTCGCTGGTGATCTGCACCATCCTCTACATCGTCGTCTCCGGCATCCTCACCGGCGTAGTGCACTACGACCAGATCGATATCAAGGCGCCGATCGCCGACGTGCTCAAGCAGCTCGGCATCGGCTGGGCTGAGGCGCTGATCTCGATCGGCGCCCTGGCTGGCATCACCACGGTGATGCTGGTGCTTTACTTCGGCCTGACCCGCATCGTCATGGCGATGGCCCGCGATGGCCTGCTGCCCAAGCCGATGTCGACGATCAACCCGAAGACGCAGACGCCGGTGCACCTGATCGTCGGCGCGGGCGTGGTCATCGCGCTGATCGCCGGCCTGTTCCCGATCGGCAAGGTGGCGGAGCTGGTCAACATGGGCACCCTGGCGGCGTTCTTCCTGGTCTGCCTCAGCGTCATCGTGCTGCGCCGCACCCGCCCCGACATGCACCGCCCGTTCCGCACCCCGCTGGTGCCGCTGGTGCCGATCCTCGGCATGGGCTTCTGCGCCTTCCTGATGGCCGGCCTGCCGCTGGTCACCTGGGAAGGCTTCGCCATCTGGAGTAGCGTGGGCCTGCTGATCTTCTTCCTGTACTCGCGCCACAACTCCGAACTGGCGACGCAGAGCTGACGCCGCCATGAATGGTTTCTGGTCGGCGGTCGATACCGTCAACGGCGTCCTGTTGTCGGTGCCGATGCTGCTGGCCCTGCTCGGCATCGGCCTGCTGTTCACCGTGTGGAGCGGCTTCTGCCAGTACCGCTCCCTGACCCACGGCGTGGCCCTGGTGGCCGGCAAGGGCATCGACACCGGGCACGGCAGCGGCGCGCTGAGCCACTTCCAGGCGCTGACCACGGCGATGTCCGGCACGGTCGGCCTGGGCGCGATCGCCGGCATGGCGATCGCGGTCGACTTCGGCGGTCCGGGCGCGGTGTTCTGGATGTGGGTGGTGGGCCTGCTGGGCATGGCGCTGAAGACCACCGAGGTGACGCTGTCCCTGCTCTACCGCGACACCGCCGAAGCCGGCAACCCGCACGGCGGCGCCATGTACGTGGCGCGCAACGCGCTGGGCAAGCTGCCGGGGATGGAGCGCTTCGCCCGCTTCGTCGGCGTGTTTTTCTGCCTCTCCCTGCTGCTGTTCGCGGTGACCGGCGGCAACATGTTCCAGACCTGGAGCGCCGCCGACACCACCCGCGAGTACTTCGGCGTGCCGACCTGGGTCACCGGCGTGATCCTGGCGACCCTGGCCGGCATCGCCATCCTCGGCGGCATCAAGCGCATCGGCAACGTCACCGGCATCCTGGTGCCGTTGAAATGCGGTGTGTATGTGCTTTGCGGGCTCTACGTGATCCTTTTGCATGCCAGCGAGCTGCCAGACCTGGTGCGCCTGATCTTCGTCTCGGCCTTTTCGAAGACCGAAGCCGCCGGCGCTTTCACCGGCGGCATGATGGGCAGCGCCTTCCTGTGGGGCATGAAGCGCGCCCTGTTCTCCAGCGAGTCGGGCCTGGGTACCGCGCCGATCGCCCACGCCGCGGTGAAGACACCGGAGCCGGTGACCGAAGGCGTGGTGGCCGGCCTCGAGCCCTTCATCGACACCATGTTCGTCTGCACCGTCACCGGCCTGGTGCTGCTGTGCAGCGGCGTCTGGAACCGGCCGCCGGCCGCGCGCTGGGACACGCCGCCGGCCTTCGTCCAGGCGCAGCCGGGCCTGTGGCAGCCGGACCTGGCGGCGCCGCCGGCCGACAACGCCGGCAAGCCCTGGACCGAGAACGCGCCGGTGTTCGTCGTTGCCGACAGCGCTGGCAAGCGCCTGCGCGTCTACGGTGTGGTCCACAACGTCGCAGGGGGTTCGCGCATCGACTGGCAGCCGCTGGCCGCGGCGGCCGCGCCGCAGGTCGCCGAGCGTGGCCTGTTCGCCGACTACCGCGGCGCTACCCTGGTGGCCAAGTCCTTCGACTCGGTGCACGAGGGTTTCGGCCGCTGGCTGGTGACCATCGTGGTCTGGGTCTTTGCCCTGTCCACCGTGATCTCCTACGGCTACTACGGCGAGCAGGGCATCATCTACCTGTTCGGCGCCGGCGCGGTGACGCCCTACCGCTGGCTGTGGTGCTTCGCCGCCGCCGCGGCCTGCTTCGGCTTCATCCGCACCTCGGTGCAGCTCGACTCGATCAGCACCATCGGCATGGGCTTCATGTACATGGTCAACCTGCCGCTGATGCTGCTGTTCGGCAGCCGCGCCATGCGCGCCTACAAGGACTACTTCAAGAGGCTCCGCGCCGGTGAAATCCGGCGCGCAGGCGTTGCGCAAGCCGATGAACCCGGCGTCTCTACATAGCGCACCGGCGCAAGCCGGCGTCCTGCTGGTCAATCTCGGCACGCCGGCGGCGCCGACGCCGGCGGCGATCCGCCGCTACCTGGCGCAGTTCCTCGCCGACCGCCGGGTGGTGGAGCTGACGCCGCTGCTGTGGCTGCCGCTGCTGTACGGCTTGATCCTGCCGTTCCGGCCCGGCCGGCTGGTGCACGCCTACCAGAAGGTCTGGACCGCCGAAGGCTCGCCGCTGCTGGCGATCTCGCAGCGCCAGGCCAAGGCGCTGCACACCCATCTCGCCGCGCAGTTCGGCCGGGAAATGCCGCTGGCCCTGGGCATGACCTACGGCGAGCCTTCGATCCCCGCCGCGCTGGCCGAGCTGGAGGCCCGGGGCGTGCGGCGCCTCGCCGTGCTGCCGCTGTACCCGCAGTACTCCTGCTCGACCACGGCGGCTGCGTACGACGCACTGTTCGCCGCACTGAAGACGCGGCGCTGGATGCCGGAGCTGCGCACCGTCGGCAGCTACCACGACGAGCCCGCCTACATCGCGGCGCTGGCGCGGAGCGTGCGCGCGCACTGGGAGGCCGAGGGGCGCGGCGAGCACCTGCTGCTGTCCTTCCATGGCCTGCCGCAGCGCACGGTGCTGGCCGGCGATCCCTACTACTGCCAGTGTCAGAAGACCGGGCGCCTGCTGGCGGAAGCGCTCGGCCTCGGCGAAAACGACTACGGCATCGCCTTCCAGAGCCGCTTCGGCAAGCTGCCCTGGGTGCAGCCCTATACCGAGCCGGTCATCGCCGGGCTGGCGCAGCGCGGCGTGCGCCGGCTCGACGTCATCTGCCCCGGCTTCGCCGCCGACTGCCTGGAGACCCTGGAAGAGATCCAGCTGCGCTACGCCGAAACCTTCACCCGGGCGGGCGGCACCGCGCTGCGTTACATCCCCGCGCTCAACGACAGCCCCGCACACGTCGAGGCGCTCGGCGGCATTCTGCTGCGGCAGCTGCGCGACTGGCTGCCGCCCATGCCCGTGGCCGGCGAACTGGCGCTGCGCCAGCAGCGCGCGGCGGCGCTGCAGGGCACGTTCTCCGGAAGCGCCGGCGGCTAGCGCCGCTGTTCGAACCAGTCGACGATCAGGCGCGCGATGGCCGGGTCAAAGGCGCCAGCCTTGCCGGCATAGGCTTGCTGCAGGCTGTCGTAATGATCGAAGGTATGGCCGGTCGCCGCCAGCTCCTGCGCCCGCGCCGCGCCCGGCGTGTTGCGGTTGACCAGCGCCGCCCGCAGCACGTCGTCGTCCGCGCTCATGATCCAGTCGTACTGGCCATGCAGCGCCAGCAGCGGCACCTTCACCTGCGTCCAGGCCTCGGCCAGGTTGAGCTGCTGCAGCTGCTGGTAGTAGGCGATCGGGCGACCGTACAGGTGCCGTTCATCGTCGCCCGGCCACAGCGGGCGCAACTCCGGGTGCTGGGCGAAGATCGCGGCGGGGCTGCGCCCCTCGACCAGCCAGGTGGTGTAGAGCCGCGCCACCTCGGGCATCAGGCGGTTCACCTCGGCAGGCGTCTTGCCGGACAGGCCAAGGCGGCGGCGCTCGATCTCCAGCATGTGTTCGTACCAGGTTTTGAGCCAGCCGCCGTCCACCAGGTAGCCGCGCACGGGCGCGCCTTCCGCCACCAGCGGCGCGAAGCCGCCGCCGTTGCTGATGCCGAAGACGAAGATGCGCTGCGGATCGATGAAGCCATAGCGGCCGAGACTGCGGAAGGCGGCGCGGTAGGCCGCCAGCTCGGCATCGAAGTCGGTCTCGGCGCAGTTGCCCTCGCTGTCGCCGACACCAGGCTTGTCGAGGCGTACCGTGACGAAGCCGGGCATCGCCGCCAGCGCCTGGAACACCAGGGCGGTGGCGTCCATGGTCCCGGGCGGCGCTTCCACCGAGTCGCAGCTGAGCCAGCCGGCGACGAACACCGCCGGCAGCGGACTCGCAGCATCGCGAGGCCGGGTCAGGATCAGGCGCAGGCGGCGCCCGGCGGGATCGGCGACCGTGTCGTAACGCACCTCCACCCCCGGATAGCTTTCGGGCACGGCGCCGCCGCGCCGCGGCAGGTCCGCGCCGGCCGCGCCGCCGCACAGGATGATCAGGAAACAGCCCAGCCAGTCTTGCGGTTTCATGGCGCGCCCCTCGTCGGCCCTGAGCTTGGACGCGCGAGCGGGGCGCAGCGTTGCGGGCGCCTGCGACAACAAAAAAGCCCCCGCCGCTGAAGCGGCGGGGGCTCGTTGAGGACTACCGGACCTTACTCGCCCTTGGTGCTGATCTCGGCGCGGCGGTTCAGGGCGCGGCCTTCGGCGGTGGTGTTCGGCGCCACCGGCTGGCTCTCGCCATAGGCGTAGGTACGGATGCGGCCGGCGTCGATGCCCTTGCGCACCAGGTAGTCCTTGACCGCGGTGGCGCGGCGCTCGGACAGAGCCTGGTTGTAGGCGTCGGTGCCGATCCAGTCGGTGTGGCCGGCCACGTCCACCTTCAGGCTCGGATAAGTCGTGCTGAGCTGGTTGATGGTGGTAGCGTCGCTGTCCAGGCTGGCCTTGGCGTACTCGGTGAGGCTGAACTTGTCGAACGCGAAGTGCACGTCCTCGAAGCGGTGCGCGGCACCGGCCGGCGGTGCACTCTTGGTCGGCTGTGCCGGCGCGGCCGGCGGCAGCTGCTGCTGCGCCACTTCCTCGGTGCCGCCGAAGGCCAGCGGGATGATCAGGCCCAGGCTCAGCACCGGCTCACCGAAGTTGCTGCCGACGTTCCGGCCCGGGAACTTGTTCTTGTCGACATCGGTCCAGCGGTAGCGCACGTCGCCGCGCACGCCGAAGTCGGTGTCGAAGACCTTGAAGTAGTGGATCGCGCCGAGGCCGGCGTCGGCGAAGAAGCCGGCATCCTGACCGACGTTCTTCAGCACGTTCTTGGAGTAGCCGCCGCCGACGCCGAAATAGGGGGCGAAGGCCGGATCGCGCGAGAAGAAGAACTGGCCGTCGAGCTTGGCCAGGTACTGCTTCCAGGGATTGCTGCCAGCGTCATCGTTGGCATTGAAGTGCGAGTAGGCACCGTCCAGTTCGAGGTTGAGCAGGCGGTTGATGGGGACGCCGCCGCCGAGCATGCCGCCGACACCGCCATCGGAATGACGATCGTGGTCGGCGAAGGTGTACATCAGGCTTTCGCTGATGTACGGCCGCATGGAAACCTCGTCCGCGTGCGCCGGCAGCGCCGCTGCGAGAACCAACCCGGTGCAGATGAGCCCCGAACGCTTGAACTTATTCATTTTTGCGAGTCCCCGTCCTGTGGAGTGCCGAGCAGTCAAGCCCGTGCCAACTTAGTATACGCAAGGATCATGACATTTTGGAATTGCAGCGGAGCCACCCACACCGCCGCAAGCCCCTGATATTAACCGGCCAAGGAGCCGTTCGTGCACCAATTTCTGTTCGACTACGGCCTGTTTCTGGCCAAAACCGTGACCTGGGTCGCAGCCTTCATCGCGGTCGGCCTGGCCCTGGTGGTGCTGGTCCGGGCGGCCCGCCACCAGGCCGGGGAGCACCTTGAAGTCAAGAACCTCAACCTGCGCCTGCGGGGCCTGGCCGAAGTGCTGAACCACGAACTGCTCGGCGCCGCCGAACTAAAAAGGGAGCGCAAGCGTCTCAAAGCCGAGGACAAAGCCCGCGACAAGGCCCTTAAACAGGGGGGCAGCGACCGTCCGCGCCTGTTCGTGCTGGACTTCCACGGCGACCTCGAGGCCAGCCGGGTGGCGGCCCTGCGCGAGGAGATCAGCGCCCTGCTGCAGGTGGCCCGGCCGCAGGATGAAGTGCTGCTGCGGCTGGAGAGCGCCGGCGGCGTGGTCCACGGCTATGGCCTGGCCGCCTCGCAGCTGCGCCGCATCCGCGAGCGCGGCCTGCGCCTGACCGCGGCGGTCGACAAGGTCGCGGCCAGCGGCGGCTACCTGATGGCCTGCGTCGCCGACCGCATCCTTGCCGCCCCGTTCGCCATCGTCGGCTCGATCGGCGTGGTGGCGCAGCTGCCCAACTTCAACCGCCTGCTGCGCGAAAAGCATATCGACTTCGAGCTGCATACCGCCGGCGAGTACAAGCGCACCCTCACCTTGTTCGGCGAGAACACCGAGGCCGGCCGCGCCAAGTTCCGCGAGGAGCTGGAGCAGACCCACGGCCTGTTCAAGTCGTTCGTCGGCGCCAACCGGCCGCAGCTGCCGCTGGACCAGGTCGCCACCGGCGAGCACTGGTACGGCAGCCAGGCGCTGGAGCTGAAGCTGGTGGACGAGCTGCGCACCAGCGACGACTGGCTGCTGGAGAAGGCCAAGAGCGCCGACGTCTACGCCCTGCGCTACCGCCTGCGCCGCAACCTGCGCGACCAGCTGATGAACGGGCTGGCGCGGCTCGCCGGCCGCGACGCAGCACCCTGGCAGCGGCCCGCCGGGATGCTGTGAGGCTAGAATCGGAGCCCCATTAAAGTACCCGGCCGCCTGCGGCCGGGTTAAACAGTCCGGGGCAGGACGCCCCGGTCTTGGTCAGGAGACACAATGAAACTTGCCAGCAAGACTTTCCGTGACGGCGGCGTCATCCCCGGCCGCTGCGCTTTCGCGGTGAAAGCCCCGGTCGGCCACCTGCGACTGTCGCAGAATCTCAACCCGGAGCTGCACTGGCGCGAGGTGCCGGAGGGCACGCGCAGCCTGGTGCTGCTGTGCATCGACGGCGACGCGCCCAGCCCCAAGCCGCATGGCGTCAACAGCGAGGGCGTGGTGCTCGGCCCCGGGCTGCCGCGCGGCAGCTTCGTGCACTGGGTGATGGTGGACATCCCGGCCGACGTGCGCCGCATCGCCGAGGGCGCCTGCGGCTCCGGCATCACGCCGCGCGGCAAGCGCCAGCCGGCCGGCCCGGAAGGCAGCCGCCAGGGCATCAACGACTACACCGGCTGGTTCAAGGGCGACAAGGACATGGAGGGCCCCTATTTCGGCTGGGACGGCCCCTGCCCGCCCTGGAACGACAGCGTGCCCCACCACTACCGCTTCGAGCTGCACGCGGTGGATCTGGAGCGCTGCCCGGTCGACGGCGAATTCACCGCCGCCCAGGTGCGGCAGGCGATCGCCGGCCATACCCTGGCCAGCGCCGCGGTGACCGGCCGTTACGCGCTCAATCCCCTGATCCGCCTCCGCTAGGGCCTGTTGAGGCCCTACGGGCTGGATCGGCGTAAGATCAGGCCAACCCCGCGCCGCAGGCCGTTCCGGCAGGAAACTTGCCGGGCGCCGCACGGTCTGAGTGCCCACCGCCACCGCGCGGGGTCGAACTTCCTAGAGGATTCTCCAACAACATGGCTCGTATGTCCTTCGTCAAAACCGCAGCGGCCGCCGCCGGCGCCGCGCTCCTGGCGACCTTCGCCACCCTGACCCTCACCACCACCTCGCCGGCGCCGGTCCGCGCCGACATCCCGCCTGCGATGCTGGCGCCGGCCGCGTCGGGCCAGGTGCCCTCGCTGGCGCCGATGCTCAAGACGGTGCTGCCGACGGTGGTCAACATCGCGGTCAGCGCCAAGGTGCAGATCCAGAACCCGCTGCTCAACGATCCGTTCTTCCGCCGCTTCTTCAACGTGCCGAACCAGCCGCAGGAGCGCGAGGAGCAGGCCATCGGCTCGGGCGTGATCGTCGACGCCACCAAGGGCTACATCCTCACCAACAACCACGTCGTGGCGCAGGCCGACAAGATCAAGGTGCGCCTCAACGACGACCGCCAGGTCGACGCCAAGCTGATCGGCACCGACCCGCAGACCGACCTGGCGGTGCTGCAGATCAAGGCCGACGGCCTCACCGCGCTGCCGCTGGGCGACTCCGACGCGCTGCAGGTAGGCGACTTCGTCGTCGCCATCGGCAGCCCATTCAACCTGCGCCAGACCGTCACCTCGGGCATCGTCAGCGGCCTCGGCCGCCGCAACGCCGGCGGCGACGACGGCGCCTACCAGGACTTCATCCAGACCGACGCCTCGATCAACCCCGGCAACTCCGGCGGCGCGCTGATCAACCTCAAGGGCGAGCTGGTCGGCATCAACAGCCAGATCCTGTCCGGCTCCGGCGGCAGCATCGGTATCGGCTTCTCGATTCCGGTGAATCTGGCCAAGTCGGTGATGACGCAGCTGATCGCCTCCGGCAAAGTCGACCGCGGCCGCATCGGCATCGTCGGCCAGAACGTCACGCCGGAGCTGGCCAAGGCCTTCGGCCTGAAGGATCCGCACGGCGCGCTGGTGGCGCGGGTGGTGCCGGGCTCGCCGGCGGACAAGGCCGGTCTCAAGGCCGAGGACGTGGTGGTCCAGGCCAACGGCAAGACCATCAAGGACATGCCGGAGCTGCGCAACCTGATCGGCCTGCTCAAGGTCGGCGACAAGGTCGAACTCACCGTGCTGCGCGGCGGCGAGACCAGAAAGGTCACCGTGGTGGTCGGCAAGAATGCCGAAGACAAGATCAGCGCCAGCGGCAAGGACAAGGACAGCACGGAAGGCAGCAGCAAGGGCCTCAACTCCAAGCTCAAGGGCGCGAGCTTCGGCGCGGTGACGGACTCCGACACCAAGGGCGTACAGGTGCAGGACATCGAGCAGGACTCGCCGGCGGCGCAGTCGGGCCTGGCGCCGGGCGACATCATCATGAGCATCAACCGCCACCCGGTTGGCAGCCTGGCCGATCTGCAGAAGTACGCCAGCGGCGAAGGCGACTTGCTGCTCTACATCCGCCGCGGCGACGGCGCGCTGTACCTGGCATTGCAGTAAATCGCAGCGGCAGCCGCAGGCAGCCGGCCACCGTCCCTCTCCCCTTGCGGGAGGGGAGGACCATCGGCGGGTGCCGGTGGTGGGGTGAGGGGAAGCGGACTGGGCAGAAGTCTGCTGAGTAGTAAAACGCCCGGCCGCGGCCGGGCGTTTTGCTTTGCGTAGGCTATACTTCGAAGAGACTCACCCGTTTCGCAGGATCATGCTCCACAAGGAACTCGCGCAACTCGAAGAACGCGTGCAGCGCCTGATCGCCGCCTACCGCCAGGCGCGCCTGGAGCGCAAGCGCGCGCTGCAGGAACGCGACCGCCTGCTCGCCCTCAACGCCGAACTGAAGCGGCGCATCGAGGGCGTGGTTGAACGCATCCGCACGCTCGAAAGCGACCAGGCGCAATGACCGCAACCCCGAAACAGCCTGCGAAAGAGAGCAAGCTCATGGTCGAGAGCGCACGCAAGGACGATCCGCTGACGGTGACGGTGCGCATCATGAGCCGCGAGTACACCGTGGCCTGTCCGCCCGAGGAGCACGAAGCGCTGGTCGCTTCGGCCGACTACCTCAACGAGCGCATGACCGCGATCCGCCGTCGCGGCAAGGCGCTCGGCGCCGAGCGTGTCGCGGTGATGACCGCGCTCAATCTGGCGCGCGACCTTCTGGCGCTGAAGGGCCACAGCGGCGTCACGCCGCCGGACGCCGAGGCGATCGACAAGGTGCACCAGCTGGGCCTGGACATCGACCATACGCTGAACACCACGGATTGAAGAATCCCCAATCCGCTCGCGGCTTTTCACGCGACGAACGGCTCCGCGCGGCCGCTTGAGTTTTTTACTGACACCCCTATTAGTGGTATCGTTTCACCCGGTGTCTCCTGCTATGTTCGTGGTCTGTCACGTCCCCTTGAGCCTAATTGCAATGCAAAGGGAGCCTTACCCGCGCAGGGAGTGCAGGTCCGCCTTGCAGCGGAAAGCCCAAATGCG
>CAYWPB010000018.1:0-25227 GCA_964458725.1 uncultured Nevskia sp.
CAGCTCGCCCACGTGTGCCGCAGATCGTGCCAGCGGAAGTCCTGGAGCCCGCAGGCCTTCACAGCCTTCCGCCAGGACTTCGTATTGACCTGCCACACCGGTTGCCCCTCGAAAGCAAAGACGTATTCCGCGTGCCGCCCGCTTTGCCCTCTCAGGACCGCCAAACCGCTCAACGGCAGCCCCTACTCCATCGAAGATTTCACGCAAGTCTGCACCGCGCTCGGCCAAACTCGCGGCTTCGAGTTCCTGGCTAGCCTCTACAATCTGATCGTGGGAGAAAAAGGCCCGAGCGAAGCAGTACCAAATTGCCGATTCGTTCTCGTATAGTTGAGGATATTTTGCAATTTGCGGATTGTTGAGAAGATTTTGAATGAACCGCGGGCAGCGAAGAAATCCATTGTTAGACTCGATTTCCCCCAACACCCACTCCGCATCTGGGACAATGCATTTTAGAGCGTGGACTAATGAGTCCAGGGGGAGAAGTTCACCCACGTCCCTAGCCTTCAACTATCGATAATAGAGCTACCTTCGCTTCGCGGGCGAAGTATGCGCTCAACAGCGGCTTCTATTTTTTCTCTGTCTACGACGAACTCAACGTCCGAGGGTCGTCCTCCATCTTTGTTTGTGCAGAACACTAGGGAGTTCGCATTGTTGTTCAGGCTTGCACCGAACATTTCACAAACTCGCTGGGTTTCACTGATGAGGTACGCGACGGTATAAGCCGAATAGGTAGAGAGCGGGCTAAGGCACGCCCTAGGAACTTCAACACTTGGCATCTTGCGATGAGCCGCATCCACTTCGATCGCACAAAGCAGATAGTGTTCAAGCGTTCCATCGTCAAGGAATCGGCTCGTTTGGACTAACGTATGGCCATCCCGAGAGTGGCACGTCAGCACTACGGGGATGCGCCAACTGACATCGCCGGTGGGAAATCCTTCAAACAAGACAGGAAGGAACGTGCAGTCACTTAGATACTGAAAGCGTCCATCGCGTAAAACGGCTATGTCATAGCCACCACCGAATGCTCTCTCGATGGTCCCACCTAGGGCCTCTTTTGCAAAAACACGAGAAACTTGCGTAGCGCAGAACAGCCCAGCTCTATCCGCCTCCGAGAGATTTACTCCGGCTTGCAACTCATACTCCCCTTCTACTATCGACTTGAAGAAGCTCCCGCCACTTCCGTCAACAAAGACACTACCGGACTCCATGACGTAGGGATTGGCTGTACTCCACCTAAAACATGGCTTCTCAAGTCCCTCAATAGCGCCAACCATCACAAGTGGACCACCAGCGTGCTCGATTAATGCAACGTCGCCAGCTAGAACCTCTTTGACCTGCGCTGCATTTTCTGGAGGCTTTGCTCCAAACGCATGCCGCAACAGAATCATCGCCGTCTCAGCAGCAACAAGCGAACCAGCCCAAGCAACGGTAAAGCGATCATTTAAAATGTGTACCTTCTTGGCGATAAGAGGACACGCAATACCGGGGCGTTGGCTAGGACCGCGCAACAGCGGCGAAAATGTGGGGTAAAAGATCTCGTTCCTTTTTTGCAGGTCATTTGTCAACAAGACATCGCCTAGAACTACAGGCGTCTTCTCAACAACAGCAGCGGCAATGAGAGTCATACGTGACCGTAACTAGAACACCCCTCGAAAATACCAAGAACGTTGGAACCTTCGCCAGGGCATCATTCTGAACGGCTATGCAACCGATACATGAAGCGCACTTGAGCTGCTATATTCAAAATGGGCAAGCGCCGCAAGTAGCTGATTACACAATACAAATGTTTATCACCCGATCGTCCTCATAATGCTGAGGTCGGCGGTTCGATCCCGCCTCTAGCCACCATTTAAATCAATCGCTTACCGCTTCCCGACGCTGCTGTACCGGCGCATTGCGGGGCTTTTGTGGGGCGGCTCGATCGCGGCGCGTTCGGAGGCCTGGATCAGGTCATCGATCCCGGCAGCCGAGTACTCCGTCGTCACGACGTCAGGTTTCACCACAAAGCGGGACTGACCTGGCGACCGAGGCCTTCCTCAGACTCCACGCCCAACTCGTCCTGGTAGACCGCCGCCGCCGCAGTAGACGCTTTGAGGGCGTTGTGGCGACCTGAACCGCGTCGCTAGTCGATCGATAGTGCGATCGATTCGTCGGTTGCGTTCAGGAGCAGCTTCTGGCGTGAACCATTCTTCGGATTCAATGGCTTCCAGCTCAGGCCGAGAGCAGGGACATTCGGATTGCCGCTGCGCATGAAGGCAGCGAGCATCTTCATCATCGCATCGGATAAAGCTTCGCGGCCGGGGCGGTTGCGCGCAGAGAAATCCATGGCGAAGAAGTTATGCGAGAAATTGCCGAACAGGAACGGCAGGTCTATGGCATGGGAAGCACCATATAGAGTGTTCCAGGGTTCGGGAGCGCGATTCCAGTCGAAGCGATAAACATAGACTCCCGGTGCGTAACGCGCGACCCGGGAGATGCTGGCGTCGACGCCATGCATCAGGATCGCGGTGATGGCCGAGTTGTAGGCATCGTACAGGCCCGAGCCGAGGCCGGGCAGCATCCAGGCGCTGATCAGGTCGCGCGGCGACAGGCGCGGCGCGGCGTCCGGGTCGCTCGCCAGCATCATCTGGAAGCGTTGCCCATCCTCGACCTTGAGCACGCCGGCGGTGAACAGCTTGGCTTCGTCGCGGGTGGCGCCGATGATCGTCGGCACGCGGTTGAACTCGCCGCGGTCGTAGGCGCCGGCGAGATCGGCGGGAACCACGGTGCCATCCGCGTACGGCGGCGGTGCCGCCTTGCGCAGCTCCGGATGGCGGTGCAGCGTCGCCAGGATCTCATCGCTGCTTCGCGACAGCAGATAGCTCCTGACCCAGCCCGGCCCCTTGCCGGTGAGCAAACGCGCCGCATCGTCGGCCTTTGCCGCGAGCCCGTCCTGCACCGCCAGCAGCGCGGCCACGCGCTCCGCGAAATCGTAGTTCTTTCCCCGGTCGTTTGAGCCCGAGCCGATCAGGCCGCTCATCGCAATGGCTTTGTGGAACAGGCCCTGCGCCAGCCTCGAACCCATCAGCGTGTAAACGGCGATGGCGCCCGCCGACTGGCCGGCGAGTGTTACATTGCCGGGATCGCCGCCGAATGCCGCGACATTGGCCTGCACGAAGCGCAACGCCTGGATCATGTCCAGTGTGGCAAAGGAGCCGGAATTGGCGAGCACGTCCGTGCCCTGCAGCGCGGGGTGCAGGAAACCGCCAAAGACGCCGAGCCGGTAGTTGAAAGTGACCACGACGGCATTGGCTCCCACTGCCAGCTTCGCACCGTCGTAGACCGGATCGCCGGAATAGCCGGCCACCCCGGCGCCGCCGTGGATGAACACCAGCACCGGTAATCCACGCTCCTCGCTATCGGGGCGCCAGATGTTGAGGGTGAGGCAATCCTCACTGCCGACCGGCTTGCCAAAGGTATCGATGTTGGCGAATCCCCACTCGCGGCCTGCCGGCGGCGGACCGTAAATCGAGCCCAGCTGCGCGCAGGGGCTGCCGAAGGCGTCTGCCCTGAACACCTGGCTCCATGGCTCGTGCGGTTGCGTCGCTTGCCAGCGCCGATCCCCTATAGGTGGCGCCGCATAGGGCAGGCCGAGCCAGGCACGGGCACCGTCGGCGCTGTGGACACCCTGCACCGGACCGGATCGCGTCACCACGACCGGGAGCGTCGGCGTGGCACCCACATCCGCCCTCGCCGGCGCCCACGGACAGGCCGCGAGCAGCGCACCCGCCGCGATGCGAGCCAATGATTTCAACACGCCTCACCCTCCATGTTTCATGTCCTGGATCGCCGCCCGCCGATCGAGCACCCGTGCCGGCCAGGCGACGCAGAGTCCGCTGGCGATGATGCCTGCGATTGCCAGCCACAGCAGACGGTCATAGTGCGTCTCCGCCAGAACCAGGCCGCCGAGCGCGGGACCGCTGGCCATGCCCAGCTTGGAGGAGAAGCTGCTCCAGGCCGCCATCTGCCCCTTGGCGTCAAAAGCGGCGCACATACCGAATAGATAAGGCGCGACAAAAGCCCACACCATCGCCACCCCGATCTCCGCCAGGGCGAAGACCGCGGCAATCGCCCCGCCGAGCAGGAACGCCAGGTACGCCGCAACCGCCAGCAACACCATCAGCGCCAACGGCCGCGAACGGCCGTAGCGCAGGCCAAGCGCCACCACGGTCAGGGAACCGAGGCTGCCCAGCCAGGCTGCCGCACCGACCACGCCGGAGAGAAAGGCGATGGACAGGCCGAGGGCATGGCCGTAGCCGAACAGGTAGCTGTACAGGCTCATCTTGGTCAGCTGGAACAGGAACAGCCCGCCCAGCGCCAGCAGCAACGGTGCGTCGAGCCGCGCGCCATCCGCAGCCGCGGCGGCGGGAGAGCCCCCATAGTCCGGTACCAGCGGCAGCACCAGCAGCGCCAGCAGGCCAAGCAGGGCCAAACCTATGAAGGGTACACCGGGCCCGTATTGCGCGGTCAGGCGCGGCAGCAGCAGCAACGACAGGCCGGCCAGCCAGAACTGCAGCAGCATCAGCACGCCGAAACCACGGTCCGGGGTCGTGGTGCGGCCGATCACGCTGAAGCCGATGCCCACCGACAGGCCGCCGACGAGGCCGTGCGCGAAACGCAGCGGCAGCAGCAAGGCAAAGCCGCGGCAGGCCGGCGACACCGCGTCGAGCGCAATCAGCGCCGCAAGCGCCGCCGCTGCCGTCTGTCGCCAGGGCAGCCGCCTCAGCAGCAGGGCCGCCAGGGCGCAGCCGATGGCGGCGCCGTAGACGTCCGCCGCGCCGATCAAGCCGGCGTCACGCGCCGAATAGCCGAAGCCTTCGCGCAACGCGGAGATCAGCACCGGCATGATGTTGGCGGAGAACATGCCGGCGCTGCCGATCAGCGCCAGCATCATCAGAGGCACGAGACCTTGGTAGTGCTGTCGGATCGAAACGGACTGGCGGGTGGATGCCATCGGCGGACTTCCAGAGCCGGCGCTACAGAACCGGCCGGCGGTCGAACCAGGGCCGCGCGCGTTCGAGCTGGCCGGCCAGTTCCAGCAGCAACGGCTCCTCGCCGAGGCGCGCTGCGAATTGCACACCGATCGGCAAGCCCCCGGCGCTCCAGTAGAGCGGCACGCTTGCCGCGGGCTGTCCGGTGATATTGCACAGCGCGGTGAACGGACTGTAGGGAATCACCGCCCGCTCGAATTCCGGCAGCGGCTGGCTCAGGCGCAGCGTGCCAAGCGGCGCCGGTGGCGCGGCCAGGGTCGGTGTCAGGACCAGATCGTAGACTTGCTGGAAGCGCGCCATGCCGATGGCGGCGCGCATGAACGCCTGGTCCGCGGCGGCCAGCTGCAGTCCGGTCACCTGGCGGCCGCGTGAGACCAGGGCCTGGGTCACGGTTTCCAGCTCGTCCGCGGCCAGTGTCCGGCCAAGCTCGGCTGCGCGCTCGTCCGCCGCCGCCGCCGTGTGCACGCCCAGCACATTGATGAGGTGAGGCGTCAGGTCCTCGAGCCGCAGCCGGCATTCCTCTACGACATGGCCCATGCTTTCGCACAGCCGCGCCGCGTCTTCCACAGCTGCACGGCACTCGGGTTCGACCTCACGGCCGTCGAAGGCCTGGGCCTGGAACGCGATGCGCAGGCGCCTGGGATCGCGAACCGCGGCGGCGGCGAAACGCCCGGGCGGGGGCGGCGCCACATATCGCGCTCCCAGCGGCGGCCCGTGCGTTGCGTCGAGCAATGCCGCCGAATCGCGCACCGAGCGGGTCACGGCATGGCTCACGCTGAGGCCGTTCCAGCCCTCGGTGCGCCCCGTCCCCACCGGAGTGCGCCCGCGCGAGACCTTGAGGCCGAACAGTCCACAACAGGCGGCGGGAATGCGGATCGAGCCGCCGCCGTCGGTGGCATGCGCCGCCGGCAGCACGCCCGCCGCCACCAGTGCCGCGGCCCCGCCTGAGGAGCCGCCGGCCGAGTGCTGCAGGCTCCAGGGGTTGCGTGTGGCGCCGTATAGCACCGACTCCGTGGTCACCGACAACCCCAGCTCGGGGCTGGTCGAAGTGAACAGGGTGATCAGCCCGGTGTCACGGAAACGCTCCACCAGCTCCGAATCGGCCGATGCGACATGCTCGCGCCAGGCACGGCTGCCGTGAGTCAGGCGGGCTCCGCCGACAGCGTGATGCAGATCCTTCACCGCCCACGGCACACCGGCCAGAGGACCTTCGAGCCGGCCGCGCGCCAGGCGGCGCGCCGTATCGTCGAAGCGCTCGGCGACGGCGTTGATTGCCGGGTTGACCGCATCGGCACGCCGGATCGCGGCTTCGATCAGTTCGATCGGCGCCGCCTCGCCATCCCGCACCAGTCGCGCCAGGCCCACGGCATCGTGGGCAACGTAGTCCTCGAAGCTGATTCCCGCCGGCATGGCTCGGCCTTTCAGAACTGGCCGCTGACGCGCAGCGCGATGGTGCGCGGACGCACGAAGGCGCCCAGGCTGCCGTCCGGCACATTGCCGATATGGTCGATCTGGCCGCCGATGACGGCGTGGGTATTGAGCAGGTTGGTCGCATTGAGCGTGAAGGCGGGCGACATGAACACTTCGGACAAGGTCAGGTTGTAATTGAAGTCCAGGGTGTTGTACCGGAAGATCACCGCGTCGTGCTCGATGTTGTTGAAAGCGTGCCCCTGGTGCGACCAGGTCACTCCCGCCCCGGTGCGCACCGGACCAAACGCGGTGTTGTAGGCCAGGGTGGTGGCGCTCTGCAGGCGCGGTGCCGCCGGCAGGTCGGCACCGAGCGGGATGAATACGCCGTTGGCGGTGGTATAGGGCGCCGCCACCTTGGCATGGATGTAGGACAGCACGTTGGTGAACGTGAGGCCGCGGATCGGGGTGGCCCAGCGGAGCGCCGTTTCCACACCCTTGCTGCGCGCCGCGCTGACGTTTTCGGTGAAGGTGGTCACGCCGTCCGGGGTTTTCTGCTGGATCTGCATGTCCTTCCAGTTGAGCAGGAAGGCCGTTACATCGAACTGCAGTTTCTTGTGCAGACCATCGATGCGCCAGCCGGTCTCGTAGCTCCAGATGGTGCTTGGCCTGTAGATCTGCGGAAAGGTGTTGTCGGTCGGGATCGGCGCGGGTGCGTTGAGACCCCCGAACTGGAAGCCGTGCGCGGCCGTGGTGTACCACAGGATGTCGGGGGTGGCCTGCCAGGTCAGCGAGGCCTTGGGGTTGAAGCCGGTCGAACGCGCCGTCTTGGGGCCGGTGTAGCCGATCACCTGGGCGTACTGGGCAAGCAGGCCGGCGACGCCGACATTGGACAGCAGGGTTTCGTGATAGTAACGGCCGCCGAGCGTGAGCTGCACATTGTTGTTCCACAGCTTGCGCGTCAGCTCACCGAACAGCGACGACTCCCTGGCCTCGAGCGGGTCATAGGTGATGTATTCCACCGAGATGCCCTGCCCGTTGGGGGTGATGCCGGAGAGAATGCCCGGAGGAAGATGGAGGGCATCGACAATTCCGGCCAGCACCGCGGTGTTGGCCACGTAGATGTTGTCGATCAGCTCCGCCTTGTAGCGGTTGGTGTAGGCGCCGAACAACCAGACCCAGGGGCCGTCGCCCGGCGCCGAAACCAGCCGCAATTCCTGCGAAACCGAGGTGCTGGAGATGTTCGAATAGGTCCGGATGGTTTCCACGCCCTGCGTGGCCAGCGCCTCGATCAGCGCGCTGGTGTCGTAGTCGATGTTCTGCAGCTTGGTAGTGCGCGACGTTTCGGAGATGAGGCTGGCGAAGTCGAAGTTGTAGCGCAGATCGAGATTGGCGACCGAGAAATGTTGCGTCGAGGTGCTCGGGCCCGGCGTGTCGGTGCGCACGAACTGGCCGTCGAAATTGTTGGCGATGCTCAGATCGTTGCGGTGGTTCTGCTGCTGCAGGTAGAAGGCATTAACGCTGAACCGCTCGAACGGCTGCCAGGTACCGAGGAAGCGGTGCATGCGCTTGTACCCGCTGTCCGCGTCCTTGATGTTCTTGCCGTTGACGTTGACGTCGTCGTACAGGCCGGGCACGGACTGCACCACGTCGACGGCGCGGAAAGCCAGCGTATCGCCTACCGGGAGATTGACCGCGCCGCCGAAAGTGGGGCCGGAGCCGTTGCCCTGGATCTTGAGCCAGTCTGCGAACCCCTTGGCCTCCCATTGCCCCAGCAACGGCTTGTTCAGCACATAGCGGATGGCGCCGTTGAGCGCCGACGCGCCGAACAGCGTGCCCTGCGGCCCCTTCAGGATCTCCAGATCGTGCAGGTCGAAAGGATCGAGGTCGGGCACCAGGTAGCTGGAGTACGGGTCGCCCATCGGTACGTCGTCGATCAGCGAGCCGACCGTGGTGTTGGCGCCGGGCTGCGGGCCGATGCCGCGAATCGAGATGGTGCGGTTGTTGTTGGTATCGCCCTCCTGCAGGGTGACGCCCGGGACGTACTTGAGGAAGTCCTGCATGTCGCGTGCACCGATGTCCTCGAGATCCTTGCCCTTGAGCACGTTGACGGTGGCGGGAATCTTGCGCGAAGACTGCTCGCGCTTGGTGGCGGTGACGACGATCTCGCCGAGAGTGGTGCCGGCCTGCGACGCAGCCGCCGTTGGTGCGGCTTCCGCAGCAACGGCGGCTTGCGGTGCGGCAGGCGCCTGCGCCGACTGCGCCGCCGCCTGTTCCGGCTGCACCGCCTGGGCCGACGCCTCATCGGCCCGTGCCGATGGGCCGGTTACCGCCGTGGCGCACAAGCCCAGCTCGATCAACGAACAGAGTGCGATCAGCCCTGGTTGCAATGTGAAGCGCATTCCCCTCTCTCCTCTCATGTGACGCGGGACTCGTGCCCGCTGCGTGACTTGCCTGAGCTAATGGTTTCGGGCGTCGAGCCAGACGCCGAACTCGTCCATCCAGCGATCGCTGTCGGTGCCGCTCTTGAAACCGTGTCCGCCGTGCTGGTAGATGCGCAGTTCCACCGGCGCCCGCGCGGCGTTCCATGCCGCGGCGACCGGCCGGGTGGCGAGCGCCGTGAGCGGATCGTCGTCCGCCGCCGCTAGATACAGCGGCGGCGCATCCGGCGGCACGCGGCCGAGTTCGACCGGACCGCTGTAGATCGCGGCGGAAAAGTCCGGGCGCGCCGCTGGGTCGCCGCCGACGGAAGCGCCCAGCGCGACCACGCCGCCGGCGGAGAAGCCGACCATGCCGATCCGCTTCGGATCGATCCGCCACGCCTGCGCGTGATCGCGCACGAAACGTAGCGCCTGGCGGCCGTCGGCGATCGCCGGGTCGGCGTAGGCCAGGAACGAGTCCCGGTCCATGATCGCCTTGCCGCTGAGCAGCGGCGGCAGTTCGAACAGCATGTTCAGGACGAACAGCAGGTCCGAGCGCGGCGTGGGCTTGAGCCGGTAGTGCAGCACGAAGGCGGCATAGCCTTTGCCGTTGAGCCACTGTGCGATCCGGCTGCCTTCCTCGCCGATGTTGAGGAAGCGGAAAGCGCCGCCGGGGCATACCACCAGGGCGCCGCCGTTGGCCCTGGACGGTTCGGGCAGGTACGCATCCACGCTCGCCCGTACGACATTGCGCACAAATGACTGTCCCCGCAGCGTCGAGGCCTCCTCCGCCTCGCCGGCAGGCGCGCTACCAGGCCAGATTGCGAGATTGCGGGGCCCCGCCTGAACATAAGCCGGGCCGCTCAACAGCAGGGCCGCGGCAAGTAGACAGCGCAGGTCCCGACGCAAGTGCGCCGCCCGCCAGCTCTGGTACCAATTGATGCGCAAGCTGTCTCTCCTCCCCACCTGCTGCTCAAATCGTGGATTTACATAACCACGATTGACCGTTTATGATCATATACGATCATAATTGAATATGTTTCGATCTTAGTCAAGCATCTGGAACCATGGAAGCGATTGCTGGATTAGGGCGTGGCGACTACGGGTAGCGCGCCGCCCCGATCAGGCCGGGGTTCTCGGCCCGGATCACCAGCGTCGGAATGGCCGCCAGGTAGGCCGAAAAGCGCCCCTTGTCCTCGAAACGGCGGCGGAAGTCCGAAGCGGCGAAATAGTCGCCCAGCCTGGGCACGATGCCACCGCCGAGGTAGACGCCGCCACGGGCGCCCGCGGTCAGCGCGAGGTTGGACGCCACCGTGCCGAGCATGGCGCAGAACAGGCGCAGGGCTTCGGCGCACACCGGGCAAGCCTCAACAAGGCCGCGCGCGCTGATCTCGCTGGCACGCAGCGACGGCGCATTCGAGCCGCGACGTTCCCCCAGTACCGCGTACAGCTGTTCCAATCCCGGTCCCGACAAGACGCGCTCCGCCGACACGTGCCCATGCCGGCGGCGCAGCCGCGCGATCACGTCCGCTTCGTCGTCATCGAACGCGGCAAGCGTGATATGCCCGCCCTCGCCCGCCATCGGCAAGTAGCCCCCAGGCACGGGAGCAAGCAAGGCGACGCCCAGACCGGTACCGGGGCCCAGCACCGCGACCGGCGCTCCGGGCTCCGCGATGCCGCCCCCGATCCCCTGCACTTCGCCACTGGCTAGCACGGGGATTGCCGCCGCCATCGCTTCGAAGTCGTTGATCACTGTCAGCCGTTGCAAACCAAGCGCCCGGCGCAGCGCTGCGATCGAGAAACTCCATGATCGATTGACCATGCGCACGGCATCGCCGGTCACCGGCATGGCCACCCCCAGCACCGCGCTGTGCGGTGCCGGCACAGCGGCTTCACACAGATAGCATTCGATCGCTGCCGCCAAGCTCTCGAACCGGGCGCACTCCTGCGTCCGCTGCCGCTCCAGCGCTGCGCCTGGTGCCCTCACCACGGCGAACCGCGCATGGGTCCCGCCGATGTCGCCGATCAGGCGT
Source organism: uncultured Nevskia sp. (assembly GCA_964458725.1). Classification (GTDB taxonomy): domain Bacteria; phylum Pseudomonadota; class Gammaproteobacteria; order Nevskiales; family Nevskiaceae; genus Nevskia. The sequence continues at coordinate 10,891 of CAYWPB010000018.1, forward strand.
GGATAGGCTTCGCCTCCGTCCACCATGACCGTTCAGGGTTTCAAGCGGCGTTCCGCCAGCTGCAGCGTCGCAGCCGGACCGAGATCCATCGCCGAGTTGCCGAGCGCGAAACCGTAGCTGCCGCCCCTGATCAACCAGCCGTCCCGGTCCCAGTCGGCCAGCAGGCGCGGATCGACGCTCAGGTCGAGCGAGCGCGTTTCACCGGGCCCGAGGCTCACCCGGCCGAAGGCTGCCAGACGCAGCCGCTTCTTGCCGGCTGCATCGACGAGATAGAGCTGCGGCACGTCGACGCCCTCGCGCGTCCCCACGTTGCGCACGGTAATGCTGGCGCTCACGGTATCGCCGCCCCGCAGCTTCAGCGCGCCGCGCTCGAAGCGGGTGTAGCCGAGGCAGTAGCCGAACGCGAACAGCGGTTTCTCGGCGTGTGCCGCGTACCAGCGGTAGCCGGCGTCCGCGCCTTCCGGGTACTCGATCGCAGCCGGCGGATCCTTCAGCTGGGTGCCGAACTCCTCGCCCAGTCCGGCGAGCGGGCCGCGGGCCTGCTGGTCCTCGCGGGCGGGGAAGGTTATCGGCAGGCGCCCCGAGGGATTCACCGCGCCGGTCAGCACGTCGGCGATCGCCTCGCCGCCGTTCTGGCCCGGAAACCAGGCCTCGACCACCGCGCGCACTTGCGGCAGCCAGGGCATCAGCACGGGATTGCCGGTTTCTAGCACGACGATGGTGTTGCGGTTGGCCTTGGCCACCGTCGCGATCAGCTGGTCCTGCCCTCCTGGCAGCGACAGGCTGCCCGAGTCCAGGCCCTCGGTCTGCCACTTGGTGGCGAAGACGATGGCGAGGTCGGCGCGCGCCGCGCGCGCTGCCGCCACCTCGGTGTCGTAGCCGGTGTCGTAGGCGATGTTGGCCTTGGGCAAGGCAGCGCGCAGTGCCTGTACCGGCGGCGACGGCACCAGCAGCTGCCCTACCGGACGCTTCACCAGCCGGTGCAGCTCGGTGGGAATGATTGCCGCGGCGCCGCCTACCGGCGTGACCTGACTCGAGCCACCGCCGGACAGCACGCCGACGTTGGCGTAGCCGCCGATGACGAGGATGTTCTGCGCCGACGGCGCCAGCGGCAGCGCTCCGTCGTTCTTCAACAAAACGATGCCGGCAGCCTCGGCCGCTCGCGCCACCGCGCCGTGCGCGGCGTAGTCGATCTCGACGCTGGCCGCCGGCCGGTCGGCGCCGACCGCGTAGACCGAGCGCAAGATGCGGCGCACGGCGTCGGACAGGCGCTCCTTCGACACCCGGCCCGCGGTGTATTCCGCCCTCAGCGGCTCGTCCATCCATACCTTCTGGTCGAGCTCGGCGCCGGACTGTTGGTCGAGGCCGGCATTGAAGTAGCCGACGTCGTGCACCGCGGCCCAGTCGGACATGACCCAGCCCTTGTAGCCCCAGTCGCCTTTCAGCACCTTGTTGAGCAGGAAATCGTTGCCGCAGACATAGGCCCCATTGACCTGGTTGTACGCGCACATCACCGCGCCGGGCTGGCCGCGCTCGATGCCGATCTCGAAGGCCAGCAGGTCGCTCTCGCGCAGGCCGGCCTCGCCGATGCGGGCGTCGATGGTGCGGCGCAGGGTTTCCTGGTCGTTGAGCACGTAGTGCTTGATGGTGGCGACCACGCCCGCGCTCTGGATGCCGCGCGCGGCCTCTCCGCCCATGGTGCCGGAGAGCAGCGGGTCTTCGCCCAGGTATTCGAAGTTGCGGCCGTTGCGCGGATCGCGCGTCAGGTTCACCCCGGGAGCGAGCAGCACGTTGAAGCCCTTGGCGCGCGCCTCGGCGCCGATTGCGGCGCCGGACTGGTAGGCCAGCTGCGGGTCGAAGCTGGCCGCCAGCGCCAGGCTCGACGGCAGAGCGGTGGCGACATCGCCCTGGCGCAGCTCGAACGGGTTGACCACGCCGAGGCTGGCATCGCTTTCCGCCAGCGTGGGAATGCCGAGGCGCTCGATGCCCATCACTACGCCCGGCGTGACCGGCATGCCGGGAATCAGCTGCGCCGGCTTGCCCGGCTCGATCCTGATCGGCAGATGGCTGTGCAGCATGTGGAAGCGCTCGGCATCCGTCATCCGCGCCTCGGTGGCGGCAGCCCGCGCGTCGGGATCGTCCGGCGCCGCCGCAGCGGCGCCGCCGACCAGGAATAGTGCGGGCAGCAACTTGACCAACCTCATGGATGTCTCCCTCATTGGGTTTCCGACAACAAGCGCACCGGGCCGAGCAGGCCCGAGGGCAGCAAGGGGGTGTCCGCCGCGTAGGGCAGCTTGATCACGTGCGGCATGTACAGGTTGAACGTCGAAAAGGCGTAGCTGCGCGGCGCGCCGGGTTGCAGGTCGCCGATGATGCGGTTGGGCCAGAGGTTGGCCACCTCGACGCGCAGCTCGTTGCGCCCCGGCCGCAGCGCTGCAGCCAACTCCACCCGGTACGGCGGCATCCAGGCGGTCCCGAGGTCGACGCCGTTGAGACGGATCCGCGCCACTTCATGCAGTTCGCCCAGATCGAGCACGATGCGCCGGCCACTAGCCGACCACTGCGGATCGGCCTCGAACTCCTTGCTGTAGGCGACGACCCCGGAGAAATAGCGCACGCCGGGATCAGCCTGCGCGGTCCAGGAAGCCAGCGCGTCCAGGTGCAGCGACGGCGGCGCACCGCGGTCCGGCTGGAAGCTCAGATCCCACCCCCCTTCAAGTGTGGCGAGGACCGTCTCCTCCGCCGGCGTCATGTCGTATGCCGCCTGCACGGCCGCTTTGCGGAATACCACGAATACCGATTGATAGGGCCCCAGGCGCAACGGCACCATGGTGCGACCGGACTGCTGCCGCCACGAGGCCGGCTCGATGCGCCCGTCCTCGGCGTGCCACAGCTCGGCCTGGCGCCCGGCGACGCGGAAGTCGCCTTCGGCCTGCAGCGCGGCGTCGGACTGGTTGGCGACGAACCACAGCTCGCCGTCGTCGAGCCTGCGATGGATCGCCACCAGGTGCTCCGCTCCCTCGCCGGTGAAGCGGACATCCGGTTCGATTCCTTCCGCTGCGAGTACTTGCTCCAGCGGCAGTCCGCAGTAAATGCGTCCCTTGCCGTACCGGCGCACGGTGTGCTCGCCGTCAAGCCCACTCCACATCGCCTGAATCTGCTTCGCCGCCTCGGCATCGCCGGACAGACCGGGCGTCCCTTCCGGCCGCGGCCCGGTCAGCACCGCGCCTGCGGCAACCAGCTCGCGCAGCCGGCGCAGAAGCGGCAAGCTCAGGCGCGTGGTGTTCGACGGCAGCACCAGCAGCCGGTAGGTCACGCCCGAAGGCGCGGCGAGACCGCCGGCATCGGCGCGCAGATCCTGCAACAGCATGTCGCGGCCGACAAAGTCGAACGGATAGCCCGCCGGAATCCGCGGCTCGGTGACGGCATTGTCCGGCACCGTGACCGGGGCACCTTCGCCGTAGAAGTAGGCGATGTCGGAAACGGCGCGGCCTTCCTGCAGCAGCTGAGAAGCACGCGACAGGTAGCCGATCCATCCGTCCGCCATCTCGCCCCAGGTTTCGAGGCGCGAGAAGAACTGGCCGAAGAAACTGAGCGTGAAGCCCGGCCCCTGCTCCAGCGGTTGGTGTACGGCGGCGTGCAGCGAGAAGCGGTTTACCCCGAGCGCCATGACGCGGTCGGCCAGCGGTTTGAGCAGGCGCGGCGTGGTGGCGTAGGGCGGCGGCATGCCGGGGAGCGGAAACGAGGTGAAGGACTCGGCGGCGACGATGTTCTGGCCGTAGACATGCGCAGCCGATGCCGCTTCGCGCAGATCGGCCACGTGCTTCGGATCGTTCGGCTTGGCCGGATCGACCTGCCAGAACTCGCCCATCGGCACCGTGGTATAGCGCTTGTCCTGCAGCCCGTCGCCCATCGTCGGCAGGCCTGTGCCCATCGCCTCGCCCCAGTAGCCCAGACCATGCCGCCGGGCGAACTCGCCGATGGTGCGGTAGTGGTTCTCGGCCAGCAGGTCGGCGATGGTGCGGCGAAAATCCCACAGGAAACGATCGCTCGACCCGGCGCTGCCGACGATATAGTCGGCCAGCACCGGCAGATACGGCGTGGCATCGTAGCCGCGCCGTGCCTTGAACTCGGCCAGCAGGGCTGGCGTCCAGTTCTCCTGCCCGGCCTCCCAGCTGTCGGTGAGGATGTTGCGCCAGCCCCGCGCGCCGCTGAGTTCGCCGAGGGCGCCCAGGATGGGGCCGTAGTAGCGCTCGAGGTAATCGCCCACGTCGCGCGCCGACAGCTTGTCGACCTCCAGTCCCGTCGCGGCGTCCGTCGCCGGCCGGTTGACCTGCCCGGTCAGCGAGCAGCCGAAGCGCAGCACCAGCCATTCGCCACGCGGCGGCGTCCAGTCGAGGCGGCCGCCGGCCCGCAAACGGGAGGTGAGGTCGATCACGCTGCCGCGGTCGACGACCGCCCGCGTATCGACATCCGGCGTGCGCACCGCGTCGTAGTCAGTCAGCAGCGAGAAGCCGGCCTTGGCCTCGTAGCGATTCGGACGGGCGACGCCGGAGAAATCGATCTCGGTGAAGCGGAATTCGCCGATGGTGCGCGAGATGCCCGGCAGGATCGCACCGGAGCCTGGACGTACCGCTATGCGGAAATAGCGCGCGCGCGTTTCCGGCAGGGCCAGGGTGTAGATCGGCAGGTTCGCGGCAGTCGCCGGCGGCGGCAGCGCCGCCACGGTGCGGAACTGCACGCCGTCGTCGCTGGCCAGCACGCTGCCCGCCGGCATCGGCGAAGCTGTGCCTTCAGGCCAGGCGATGCCCAGGCGCAGCGAACGGATGGTGGTGGGCGCACCGAAATCGAACTGCACCCAGCTGTCCTGGTCGGGTCCGGCCGAAGGCAGGACAAAGGCCTGGTCATAGCGGCCGTCGCGCAGCAGCGCCGCGTCCGGTGTACCGGCGCTGGCGCTTGCCACCGGCGCTGGTTCGCCCGCCGCCGGCAGCCCGAACGCGACGACGCGCGTGTCCGCATACCAACTGACCGCCGGGCGCAGCGGCTTGCTCTTCGGCTCGCCGCGGAAGTCCAGATCCGGACGCGACGGCAGATCCTGGAACATTCCGTTGCCGGAGGGCGGCTGGGCCAGCGTGCCGTGGAACGGCTCGCCGCCATGCAGGTGTGTCTCGCTCCACACCAGCTTCTTCATCGCCTGCTCGGGCCGCACCCACGGGCCGCCCGTCTCGCTCCAACCGCCGGCGGAGGCGATGGTCATCTCCAGCCCGAGGCGATCCGCCTCGGCGGCGGCGAAGCGCACGTCATCGAGCCAGTCGGGCGACATGAAGCGGACCGGGTGCTCCACCAGGGCCGGATAGCCACGGCCGACGTCGAACAGCTGGAAGCCGCCGATGCCGACGCGCTTCATCCACTCGAGGTCGCGGCTGATGCCCTGGCGGGTGACGTTGCCGTCGATCCAGTGCCACCAAACGCGCGGCCGGGCGCTGGCGGCAGGCTGCCCGAAGCGCTGCGCCAGCGGATCATTCGCGGCGGGTTCCGCGGCGGAAGCCGCGCCGATGGCGAACAACGCCGCCAGCAGGAAGAGTCGACTCATGCGCATCACCGTTGGGGGTCGACCGGCTTGAAGCTGTGCCAGTCGTCCGGATCGCCGCTGCCCTTGTATTTCGCCCAGGCCGGATACGGATACAGCGGCCGGCTGAACTTCGCCTGAGCCGGATCCGCTGGCTCGCGCATGAAATCGGCGGCGCTGCCGGCGCGATCCAGATTCCAGGCCTTGATCAGCTCCGGTGCCTGCCCCCGCCCCACCCAGGCCTCCAAGCTGCCGAACTAGTCGGCTGCCGCGGCGCCGGTTCCACCGCCGCAGTGATCGCGCCCCGGCACCATGAACAGGCGCGCGAAGCTCACCGTCGGCTCGCGCCCGCCGATGACCCGCCCGACCGTCTCGTAGTAATCGATGGTACGAAGCGGGAACGGCGTGCCGCTATCAAGCCAGCCCTGCACCAGCAGCAGCTTGCCGCCGGCATCGCGAAACGGGCGCAGGTCGGGGTTGGACGAAGCATAGAGCGCTTCCATCACCCCTTCGCGGCGGTAGTCGGCGTCGAAGTCGAAATCGGCGGGCTTCCAACCCGGGCCGGCGTCGGGCTGGAACGCCAGATAGCGAAAGAAATCGGCCAGCGCCGTGACCGCCACCGGCCTGGTCACGGCAAAGCCGAACACGCCCTGCTCCGCTCCGGGCATGGGATGGCCGCGGTATAGCACGCGCCCCTTTGAGGTCACCGGGCCGGCGTAGACCTTGCGTGCGGCCTGCACCTGCGCCGGAGTCAGGCAGTTGTCGGTTTGTCCCGCGGCGCATTGCAGTCGCGCGGGGTCGAAGCGACAGGCCTGGGGATTGCCGATGACTCCGTCGCGCAAGCCGTCGTCGGCGTCGCAGGTAGCAACCGCGGACTTGCGCATCAGCTCGAGGTCTTCCGGCTTGAACAGCGCTTTGCCGCCCTCGTCGCTGAGGACGCGCAAGTCGTAAAGGAAGGCGGTGAAGGCCCCGCTCAGGTCGATCGCCGGCTCCATCGCCAGGATGCCGTCGAAGTCCCAGGGAAAGCGCTGCGCCGCGACCAGGGCCTGGCGCCCGCCGTTGGAGCAGCCGACGAAGTAGGTATGCTTCGGCTCGCTGCCATAGTAGCGGCCGGCGATGGCTTTCTCCGCCAGGTACACCACGTGCAGCGAACGATAGGCGTAGTCGAGCTCGGCCTGCAGGTTGTTATAGGCCCACAGGGCGTCGAGCGAGACGTTGGCCTTTTCGATCGGCCCGGCGGTATGTCCCTGGTCCGAGTGGATGCAGGCATAACCGCGTCGCACCAGGTCGTCGCAGACCGCGCGATCCGCCGGAACCTGGGCCGACCCCGCGAAGCCGCCGGAGCCCACCTCGGCCAGCCCTCCGTTCCAGTGCTCGACCGGCAGCTTGAGCTCGAAGCCGACCTGGGGCGCGACATAGCCGCGCACCAGGCACGAGGCCGGGACCTCTGCGCTGGCTTCGAGCCATACCGTTTCGGTCACGTGGGTCGGCGCTTCCGGCACCGCGGCGAAGTCCACCAGCCGCAGGGATTCGCAGGCCGTCTGCGTTGCCGACGGCGTTGCAGCCGACGGCGCCGTTGCATCGGCGCGAGTGGACCCGGCAGGCAGCCAAAGCGCCAGCGATAGGGCCGCGCTGGCAGCAATGGCCGGCAGCATCGCTGCATCCGGACGGTTCTGATCCGGGCCCGAATGACCTGCGGGGCTCGTTCTCAAATGATCCTCCTTGCTGTTCCTGTCTTGATGGCCATCGCGTGACCATATTTGACATGTTTTGATCATGTATAATCATATTCGTATATCATTCAATCTTGGTCAAGCCGGCCACCCGAGCTGGCGCACAACGACAAACCGCAGAGGAGAGCAATGAGCATGCATCCGCATAGCAGCGGCGCAGCCGCACTCGGCATCGTCCTGGCCGCCCTTGGCGGAGCCGTGGCCGCCGACACAACCAAGACCAGTGACAGCGCGGCAGCGACGTCCGCCGCCCAGTCCTATTACATCGCCCCTTCGATCTCACCCGAAGCGCGTTCGCTGCTGGAGAAAATGCTGCCTGTCGTGCTCAAGGCGCAGGCGGCACGCCCGGTGGCGCGCAGCGCGGCCGACTTCCAGGCGCGCCGCGCGGCCCTGTTGGCGGGCGTCGAAGCGCAGAACGCAGCGGTGCTCAAGCAGTTCGACGTCACCATGACCGACCTGCGCCTGGGCGATGTGCCGGTGGTGGAGGTCAAGCCGGCGCAATACCGGGACGACGGCACGGTGCTGATCCACGTCCACGGCGGCGGCTTCGTGCAGGACTCGGCCCACTCCGCGTTGCGCGGCAACGCGCTGATGGCCGCGACCACCGGCAAGCGCGTCTACTCGGTCGATTACACGGTCGCACCCGAGGGTCGCTGGCCGCTGGTCACCGACCAGGTGGTGGCGGTTTACAAGGCGCTGCTGGCGCAAGGTCACCCGGCGCGCAGCATCGGGGTATACGGCGACTCCGCCGGCGGTGACATCGTTGCCGCCAGCACGTTCAAGCTGCGCGACCAGGGCGTGGAGATTCCCGGCGCGATGGTGCTGATGTCGCCGGCTACCGATCTGGGCATGAACGGGGATACCTTCGTCACTCTTGCCGATGCCGATCCGGTGCTGAACCGCACCGACGAGCTGCGCCTGGCTCTGTCCCTGTACGCGGACCCCGCCGACTGGAAGAACCCCTATGCCTCGCCGGTCTACGGCGACTTCACCAAGCCCTACCCGCCGGTCTTGATCCAGGCCGGCACCAAGGAGCGCGTGCTGAGCGACTCGGTGCGACTGTACCAGGCGATCAAGACCGCCGGCGGCGAGGCCGAGCTCGATCTTTACGAAGGCATGCCGCATGTGTTCCAGAGTTACCTGGTGGGTACGCCGGAGCAGAAAGCGGCCTATGCCGAGATCAAGCGCTTCTGGCAGCAGCACCTAGTGCCGGCCAGGCCCGCCACCGCTAAATAGATCGCTCAGCGCGGCTGGAAGCGCGGACTGAAGCGCGATAGCAGGCCGTAGCCGGCAATGCCGAGGTAGCAAACCGCCGGTACCAGCAACGCCGCGGACAAGCCGGCGCGGTCCGCGGCATAGCCGGTCAGCACCGGCACCACCGCACCGCCGACGATCGCCACGCAAAGAAGCGCCGATCCTCGCGGCGTGTCGCCGCCGAGCCCTTCGATGCCGAGCGTGAAGATCGTCGGGAACATGATGGAATTGCACAAGCCCACCGCGAGCAAGGTCGCCGCCGCCGCCATCCCGGAGCTGAACCCGGATGCGCACGCCAGCAGCGCAGCGGCGAGCGCGCAGGCCGCCAGCACCAGGCCGGCTGGCACGCGGCGCAATATCGCCGACCCCGCGAAGCGGCCGACCATCGCCCCGCCCCAGTACAGGCTCACGCAGCGCCCCGCGGCCGCGGCGCCGAGCCCGAGCACACCGGGCTGCATCAGATAGTTGATCATCAGGCTACCGATGGATACCTCGGCGCCGACGTACAGGAAGATCGACAGCACGCCCAACGCCAAACGCGGTCGTCGCAGCAACTGCACGGCGTGCGCGCCGCCGCGCTGCGGCGCGACCGCCGCAGTAAAGCCGCGAAAGCGCCAGAACAACATCATCAGCAGGAGCAGGCCTGCAGAGATGCCCCAGAACAGATCCTGGATGTCATGAGCATGGGCCTTGCGATAAACGGCCAAGGCGTCGGCCGGCAGCGCCGCCAGTTCTGCCGGCGCTGCCAGGCCGCCACTAAGGATCAGGGCTGAACCGATCAGCGGCCCGACGAAGGTGCCGAGCGAATTGAAAGCCTGGGCCAGATTGAGACGGCTGTGCGAACCTTCGGCCCTGCCGAGCAGGGCCACCAGCGGATTCGCCGCCACCTGCAGCAGGGTAATTCCGGACGCCATCACGAACAGGGCCAGGAGGAAGCCGGCATAGACGCCGGCCGCGGCCGCCGGCGTGAACAGGAGGCAACCCAGCGCCATCACCGCCAGGCCGGCGATGATGCCGCGCACGTAGCCCAGGCGTGCCAGCAGAAAGCCGGCGGGTACCGACATCAGCAGGTAGGCGAGGAAGAAACAGAACTGCGTCAGCATCACCTCGGTGTAGCTGAGGGAGAACAAGGCCTTCAGCTTGGGCACCAGGGTATCGAGCAGCACTGTCGCCAGGCCCCAGGCGAAGAACAAGCACACCACCCAGGGCATCATCGGTGCGCGCACCCGCCCGGCGGCGGCCTCCTCGCCCATTCCGCCGCCGATCCCGCTGTTGCCCATCAGAAGGTCTTCCGCAGTCCGAACTCGAAGAACCGGCCGATGGTCGAGCCGTTGCCGGTGCCGCCACCCACTCCAAAGCCGGTGGCGACTGCCTGGTTCAGGAAGGGCGGATAGTCGTCGAGGAGATTGTTGATGTTGAGCTGCAGGCTGGTGCCCTTGAGCAGTCCGTCCGGCTCGTTGAAGTTGTAGACGAAGGCCAGGTTCACCGGCTGGAACGAGCCGATATGGGTCTGGTTGGTGGCGCCGGTCACGTCGTAGCCGTGGCTGTAGTTCACCGAGAGGGCCGAGGTCAGCTGCCTCCACGTCGTTCCGACCGTCGCTGCGATCTGCAGCGGACTGGTGTTGACGGCCAGGTTGTCGACCTCCGCCGAGCTGGACAAGCCGTCGATCACGCTGGTCCGGCTCAGGGCATAGGTCGCGTTCAGACTGGAAAAGACCAGGCCCCAGGGCACGGTCCGCGCGTAGTTGACGTACCAGTCCAGCCCATTGGCGCGCAGCTTGCCGCCGTTCTGGATGTGGGCATCGACGTACAGATAAGGGGGATTGCCGCTACCGTAGGTCTGCGCAACAGTCTGGTTGGTATTGGTGGCGTGGTTCGCGGCGCCGATCTCCTCGATCTGCGCTTGCGTCGGGTTGGTGATGACGTATTTCCCCTCGTACGGAGCGCTGAACGGGCCGTTGAGCAGCCCCGGGGGGATCACCGCGATCACGTTGTCGAGATTCGCGCTCCAGTAGGTGATGCCGAACTTCAGGCCATCAACCCACTTGGGCGCAAAATCCACACCCGAGGAGTAAGTGAGCGCCGTCTGCGGCTGAAGCTGCGGATTGCCGCCCGCCAGCAGGATCGTCGGGCGCAGGTAGCCGGGCAAGCCGGCACCACCCGGCAGGAAGGCGAGAGCGGAGTTCGGCAGGATCTGGAATGAATCCGCGGTGCCGAGATCGATAAGGCTCGGGGCATTGAAGGACCTGCCGATATTGCCGCGGAAGGCAACGCCGTCGACGGCCCGCCAGCTGAACGCGAACCGCGGATTGGTCGTGCCACCGAAGTCGCTGTACTGATCGTGTCGCGCCGAGATATCGAATTCCAGGCTCTGCACGAACGGAACGCCGTTCGACTCGCCAACCACCGGCACGACCAGTTCGCCAAATTCCGCCGACACCCTGCGGGCGTCCTCGCGGCGCGACTGCAGGGACCGGAGCGACATCGGACCGGGCGTGTTGAGGAGCGGGCTGTCCGTTTGATACTGGTACTCGACGCCGACCGCCATGTGGACGGTGCCGCCGGGCAGGCTGAACAGGGGGCCGTCGGCGATCACGCGCATGTCGGAAAGCGTCTGCTTGTTGTCGACGTAGTTCTCGTAGTTGGCAAGCCTGGCCAGCACGCCCGGATCGGTGGCCGCGATGTCGTACGGGTTCAGGGCCGTGGCCGCCGTGGTGCCGGCAGCGGCGGCGATCTGTTCGTCCGGATTGATCGCGGGTGTCTGCGATGAGGTGTCGCTCCATCCGTAGTTGTACATCGCCTTGACTTGCCAGTCGTGGGCCAGGGAGAAGGTGACGGTAGGCGTCAGGCCGAATTCGTCCAGCTGACCGTGGGAAACCGGGTTACCGAACACCGGCTCGTAGCTGAAGCTGGCCTGCTGGCTGGTCTCGGTGCCGACCGGCTTCCAGTAGTAGTTCGAGTCTCGAATGGTAACGCTGTTCGCGACCAGCGGTGGACTGATGGTCTGCGTCTGGCGGCGGGAGTAGTAACCCGTGAAGTCGAACTTGATCCAGTCGTTCACCCGCTGGCCGAGCGAGGTAAACACGGCATCCTGGTCTTCCCGGGGAACGATGGAGCTGTTCGCCAGGTTGTCGCACTTCGCCGCGCCTGGAACGTACGATGTGCCGTTCCATTGATAAGTCTTGCCGCCCAGCCCGGCGAAGCTGCCGACCGTGATGTTGGGAGTGACGCAATTCGTACCGCGAAAGTCGCTGCCGCCGTGGGAGGTCAGGTCCAGGCGGGGAAACTGGCGATCCTTCACCAGCAGATAGTTATTGGAGCGGTGCATCCAGGACAGCAAGGCGGAACCGCCTCTCCAGGTCTGGCCCATCGTGATGTTTTCGCTGTCGCTGTTGTAGCCGTCGGCGGTGAACCCGTAGTCGCCATCGAAGCGGACGCCGTTGAACTTGCGCTTGGTGATGAAGTTGACGATGCCGCCCACCGCGTCGGCGCCGTACATCGACGAGCCGCCGTCAGGCAGAACTTCGATGCGGTCAAGCGCGCCGGGCGGGATGACGCCCGAGTCCGGCGTGGTCTGGAGGGCGCCGGCGCCGACAATGTTGTGACCATCGATCAGCACCAGCGTGGTGTTCCCGCCCGCGGCGCCGAAATTCCGGATGTTGGGCCGGAATATCGTGGTGCCGGGGTCGTTGGTCTGCGAAATGGTGGTGGTATTGAACGCGTTGCTGACCACCGGAACCGTGGCGAGCACCTGGTTGGTGTTCGTCGCACCGGTGCGTTCGATGTCTTCCTTGGTGACGGTGATGGGTTGCGTGCCGACCGGCGCGATACCACGGACCAGAGTACCGGTGACGGTCACGCTCTGCAGCTGCGTGCTGCCGGAGGAGTCCTGGACCGGGGACAGCTGCTGATCGTGTGGCGAGGCCGCCGCGGGCTGGTTGTCTTGAGCCATCGCCGCCGCGAATGGCGCCAGGCCGATCATGGCGGCGATGGCGCCGCTGATGGCGCTCTTGCGGGGCCAACGCGCGGGTTGCCGAATATCACCTCGTGCTGTTCTCTTGCGGCTCATCTCGCGGTCATCCTCCGGGTTGTTACAGCTCTCTTGACGGATGCTCATTCGGGATCTTCCAGATGTTGTTCATGGGGAACCAGCGTCCGGCGCCTCAGGATGAGGCCGCCCGGATCGCCCACAACCGCGCCAGGTCGGCCGCGCCATCACTGCCGCGCACGCCGCCGAGCGTCTTCGCCGCTTCCTCGCGCCGGCCCGCCTGCAGCAGCGCCGCGCCGTAGCGCAGCCGCGCCGCGTCGGCGTTCTTCAGGCCGCCCCTGGCCAGGCCCTGCTGCATCAGCGGCAGGCCCTTGTCGTATTCGCCGAAGCCGATGTAATCCAGGCCGGTGTTGAGCAGTGCGTCGCCGCCGGGCTGCACCGCCGCCTGCTGCGCGGCGGCGGCCAGGCCGGCGCGGTCCTGGGCGACATTGCGCGCCACCAGCGCCTTGAGCCGGTTCTGGCGGTCGACCTCGCCCGCCGCGCCCTTGCCCAGCACGCCCTGCCTGTAGCCCTGGTCGAGGAAGCGCTGCGCCTCGCCGGTCATGCCGGCCTGCAGCGCCAGTTCGGTGGCCTCGATGAAATCGTCGGCGCTGTCCAGCGTGTTGGTGTGGCGGCGCAGGCGGTAGACGTCGAGGCGCAGGCGGTCGGAGAAGCCTGGCTTGGCCGCGGCGCGCAGGATCAGGTCCTGCCAGTAGCTGTCCTTCGGGTAATAGGTCACCAGCTGGGTCAGCGCCGCGACGTAACCGCCCACGTCGTTCTGCTTCGACGCGCAGCTGGCCAGGAACTGCAGCTGCGCTTCCTCCGGCTTGCGGCCGGTGCCGGTCTGCGCGGCGGCCAGTGCGGACATTTCCTTCGCCGCGTCGGCGTAGCGCCCCTGCAGGTACAGCGACTGCGGCAGCAGGGCCAGCGTCGCCGCGTCGCCGCCGCCGGCGGCACGGTACTGCTGCACCGCCTCGGCGACCTTGGCGTAGTTGTGGCCGCCGTAGGCGATGCCCGCGATGCCTTGCCAGGTCGCGGCGCGGTCCGCCGGCGGCATCTGGCCGGAAGCCAGCGCCGCCTCGAACGCCGCGACTGCCGTGGCACTGTCGCCCGCGCCCGCGGCGGCGACGCCGCGCATGCGGGCGATAATGTAGCGCTCGTACGGCGTGCTGTCCGGCACCTTGGACGCGGTCTCGACCTCGCCCATCGCCTCCTTGTATTTCTTCTGCTGCAGCAGCTCCTGCGCCGCCTTCAGCGGCTTGCCCACCTCCGGCCGCAGCGCGACCGCAGCGGTGGCGGCGTGGATCGAGGCGGACAGCGCCAGCAGCGCGGCGCCGGCGGCGCGGATCAGGGTTTTCATGGTGCGGGGTCCGGTTGCGGGCGTCAGGGCATGAACTGCTCGTTGCCGACCACGCCGATCTGCGTCACGCCGAGGCGCTGCGCCGAAGCCAGCACCGCGGCAACGTGCTTGTACTCGACCAGCTTGTTCGGCCGGATGTGGAACTCCGGCTGCGGCACGGTATGGGCGACGCCGGCCAGGCGCCGCTCCAGCTCGTCGCGGCCGGCCAGGGCGGTGCCGTCCCACAGCAGGGTGCCGTCGAAGTCAATCTCCAGGTTCACCACCGGCGGCGGGTGCGCCACCGGCGGCGGGTTGGCATCCGGCATATCCAGCTTCACCGCGTGGGTCTGGATCGGGATCGTGATGATCAGCATGATCAGCAGCACCAGCATCACGTCGATCAGCGGCGTGGTGT
>CAYWPB010000019.1:0-24205 GCA_964458725.1 uncultured Nevskia sp.
GCTCGATCAAGCTGCTGGAGATCGGCGCCGGCACCAGCGAAGTGCGCAAGATCATCATCAGCGAAGAGTTGCTGCGGGAGTAATCCGTAGGGCGGCCCATGGCCGCCGCTGTCCTTTGTGCCAACACCACGGCGGGCACGGCCCGCCCTACGAAAGCCATGACGTCTTACGCCGAACAAAACACCCCCGAACACATCTGGTCCGCCGACACCGTCTACCGTTCCGACCTGTTCCAGGACAAGGTGGTACTGGTCTCCGGCGCCGGCACCGGCATCGGCCGCGCCATCGCCGTGCTGTTCTCGCGCCTTGGCGCGAAACTGGTGATCTGCGGCCGCACCCCGGAGAAGCTGGAGCGCACCGCCGAGTTCCTGCGCGGCAAGCAGCGGCCGGTGCTGGTGCAGCCGACCAACGTGCGCGAGCCGGAGCAGGTCGAGGCGCTGTTCCAGCGCATCGAGGCCGAGCACGGCCGGCTCGACATCCTGGTCAACAACGCCGGCGGACAGTTCCCCGGGCAGTCGATCGACTTCCCGGCCAAGGGCTGGAACGCGGTGGTCAACAACAACCTCAACGGCACCTGGTACATGATGCAGCGCGCCGCGCAGTACTGGCGCGCCAAGCAGGCACCGGGCTCGATCGTCAACATCGTCGCCGTCACCGAGCGCGGCATGCCCGGCGTGGCACACACCGTGGCGGCGCGCGCCGGCGTGGTCGGCCTGACCCGTACCGTGGCGGTGGAATGGGCGCCGTTGAACATCCGCATCAACTGCCTCGCCCCCGGACTGACCGCAACCGAGGGGCTGGAGGTCTACCCGCCCGAGGCGCAGAAAGAGTTCCCGCGCGCCAACCCGCTGAAGCGACCCGGCTCGCCGCTGGAAATGGCCGAAGCCTGCGTCTACCTGGCCGGCCCTTCCGGCAGCTTCATCACCGGCGAGGTGCTGACGGTGGATGGCGGCGGCAAGCTGTGGGGCGAGCTGTGGACGGCGGGAAGGCCGGCGTATTACGACTTTTAGCCTGCTCCGAACCCGTTCGTCCCGAGTAGATCCGAAGGATCGTATCGAGGGATAGCGCGGCGTGGCCCCTCGATACGCCCGCTGCGCGGGCACTCGGGGCGAACGGGCATCAGAATGCCTCCCCTACATCCCCGCCTGCCGTAGCACCAGCTTGACCACCACAACGATGGTCAGGATGAACACCAGCGTGAACAGTACTCCGGCGATGATGAAGTTGCGCGCCTTGCCGTGCTTGAAGTCGCGCTCGCGGTTCTTGCCGCTCTGCACGCCGAAGGCGGCGGCGATGGCGCTGCCGATGGCCTTGCTCAGGCCAGGCTGCTGCGGGTCCTGCGATTCGCTCATGTCCGTTCCTGCTTCTTTCTGAAAGGTGCCGCGACCGCGGCGCGCAGGCCGTGTTTGCGCGCGGCGCGCTGCAGCTGACGCGCAGTGTCGGGGAAGTCCAATCCGAGCCGCAACCCCAGCTCGTCGGCGCGCGGCGCCAGCCCTTTCCAATCGTCGGGCATCGCGCCGTTCCAGGCGAAGACGATGCGATTGCGGCAGTCGCTGACTTCGATCGTCAGCGCGCGGCCGTCGAAGGCCTGCCCGATCAGGCCGAGATGGCTCTTGACCCGCGACGATGGCCCGGTGACGTTGAACACGGCGATGCCATGCGGACGCAGCCGCGCGCGCACGTTGCGGTAAAAGGCGCCGTTGTTGAAGGCGGGCGCGGTGCCGCCGGCGTCGCAGCCATCGACCAGGATCGTATCCGCCGGCGCGCCTTCGCCGGCGAAATACTCCGCGGCGTCGGCATGGACCAGACGCAGGCGCGCATCCGGCTGCGGCAGGTCGAACAGCTCAGCCAGGGCGAGGACATCCTCGTCGATCTCCACCGTGGTGATCCTCGCCTCCGGCAGCTCGCGCCGGCAGAACTTGCTCAGCGAGCCGCCGCCGAGGCCGACGATGACGATCTGCCTGGGCCTGGGCAGGAACAGCAGGAAGGCCATCATCGCCTGGGTGTAGCGCAGGCTCAGCGTGTCCGGCTGGCCCAGGCTCATCTCGCTCTGCACGAAATCCAACCCGAAGTGCAGGCGCCGCGTCGCGCCGTCGTCGAGCACGAAAGGCTTGCGGTAGTCACCCTTGCGCAGGCGCTCGGCCAGCTCCTGGCGATCCGACCAGGCCGGCTCGCGCAGGCGCAGCATGCCGCGCTCGCCGACCAGCGAGCCGGGAATCATGCACCAGTCCTCGCCGTCGGACGTCTTACGCCTGGAAACTGCCATGGCGCGCAGTATGCCTGCGCCGGCGCGGCGGGACTATGATGGGCGCGACACCGCCCTCGGGAGCGCCCCAATGAATCTGCTGATCTTCTGCCTGATCGCGGCCAATATCGCCGTGCTCGCCTTCGTGTGGTGGCGGCACCAGGCGCTGCGCCGTGACCTCCAGACCAGCCGCCAGCAGCTGGACCAGTGGAACGCCGCCGGCGCCGGCAGCCTGGCTGCGACCGCGCTCACCGCGCTGGGCAGACCGGCGCTGATCTCGGTGGAGATCCTCAATCCGCTGGAGCTGGCGGTGAAGGAATCCGCGCTGGCGCGGGCCTTCGGCAGCCTCACGCCCGACCTGGTGCGGCGCGAGGTGTACAAGGTGGTCTATCAGCGCCTGTGCGTGCAGTTGCAGGAACAGGGCGTGATTGCCGAGGTGCGCCTGCATGATGGCGGCTAGCCTGCTGCTGCTGGCGCTCGCCGGCGCCGCTGGTCTGGCGCTGGCGCAGCGGCATGCCGTGCAGGAGCAGGAGGAACTGCGCCGCACCATGCAGCGCCTCGCCGCCGCCCTGCTGGAGCAGGCGCGCGCCGAGGCCCAGTTGCAGGCCCTGCGCGACCTGCAGCAGGCGGCGCAGACCGGCGTGGAACTGGGCGCCGACACGGTCCGCGCCGTGCACATGGGCATCGCCGCGATTCCCTTCGGCATCCTCGAGGCGATCCCGGCGACGCGCCACACCAGTCGCCTGGTGCGCTCCGTCCACGACCAGATCAGCGGAGTGGTCTACGACAGCATCAGCGGCGGCAACCGGCTCATCGGCAGCGCGCTGCGCCTGGGCCTGAATCGCCGCACCCCGCCGAAAGACGAGCCGGACGACTAAACTTGACCATGGACCCGCGTCAAGGCTTTAGACTGCGGGCCCATGAAGAATCTGCAATGAAAACCCTGCTCGCGCTGATCCTGTTGCCGGTGCTGGCCGTCGCCGGCGCCGGGCTCTACGTCTGGTCCGGCCGCTACGACATCGGCGCCGACGCGCCGCATGGCAAAGCCGTGGAAAGCCTGCTCCATACCCTGCGCGTGCGTTCCATCGGCGAACACGCGGCCGGCGTCCAGCCGCCGCCGCTGGACGATCCGAAGCTGATCGCCGAAGGCGCGGAGCATTACGCGGCGATGTGCGGCGGCTGCCACCTGGCCCCGGGCGCGGGCGAGAACGAGATGCGGGTCGGCATGTACCCGCGGCCGCCGCTGATCTACAAGCACCCGCCGGCCAACCCGGCCAAGCAGTTCTGGGTGATCAAGCATGGCGTCAAGTTCACCGCGATGCCGGCCTGGGGCACCAGCCACGACGACACCGCCATCTGGGGCATCGTCGCTTTTCTGCAGAAGCTGCCGTCGCTGAACGCGGAGCAGTACGCGCAGATGACCGCCCGTGCCGGGGAGGAGCACGAACACCACCACGAGGCGGAAGCGCCTGGGAGCGGCAGCTAGGCCAGCTCTTGTCTCACTCCTGGATCGTCAGAGCCGTGGTGGGCACCACCGGCAGCACCACGCTGGATGGGTGGTCCGCGTCGTTGTAGATACTCAGGACACCGGCCGCCGACTGCAGCAGGTCCGGCAGCGGCATCAACATGCCCGGCGCGTCGGTCGAGCCCACCGAAATATGCAGGCGATGTCCTTTCTGGATCAGTGCGCTGGTCGGGAAGATCTCGATCGGCAGCTTGACCACGTTACCCGCCCCCACCGCCTGCACCGAAGCCGTGGTGAACGGGTGCCAGGGCTGGATCATCTGGCCGTCGAGGGTGCGCGACCGGCTCTCGTCGACCGCACGCAGCGAGGCGGTGAGCAGCCCGCTGGTCAAGGCCTTGGCGGTGCCGTCCGGCTGAAGGTCGGACACGCGCACGATGACGCCGGCGTTCTGGGTGGTGGTCGAGATCCAGAGGTCGGCCTGAAGGGGACCGTTGATGTATAGATCCTCCGGCAGTGGTGCGCTGTCGAAGCTCGCCTCCAAGGTGTTCACCAGATTGTCCTGGTACCAGCAGGGCAAGGGCGCATAGCCGGTGATGCCGATGGCGATGCGCAGGGTGCTTTCCGAACAGACCGCGCTGAGCGGTGCCTGCACCACCGTGGTCGGCGGCGCACTGGCCGCTGGCGGCTGGGTGCCGAGCCCCTTGCCGGGCTGCAGGTAGAGGCGCCGGGCGCTGGCCTGCGGGTGAGGCCAGTCGGTACTGGTCGAAAACCTCTCCTTGCCCCAGACCCACTGCGTGACGTTGGGCAGCTGGTCTGCGCCGTTGTCGATGCTCTTGAGGTAATGGTCGAACCAGCGCAGCGCGATGTGATCGTAAATCGGAATGCCCTGCGTCGGCAGGCCCTCGCCGATGGCCGCCTGGAGATGCTGCCAGGGGCCGATCAGCAGCTTAGTATTGGCTCGGTGCCTCAGCGCCTCGTAGTTCAACGGCTCGGCGCGCTGGAAGATGTCGTAGAGGCCGCCGATGATGAAGGTCGGCACCTCGATGGTCTGCGACACCTCCAGCGGCGCCTTGGCCGCCCAGTAGCTATTGTCGCCGACCGTATCGGGCTGCTCCGTCAGGATGCCGGTGAGGCGATAGATCTGGAATCCGCCGACTCCGTCGAGGTGCTGGGCCACGGCCGACAGATACTGGTCCGGCTGGTCGTAAAAGCTGGGATTGACGATCGCCAGCGCCTCCACCACCGACGTCCAGGCCACCAGAAACGGCAGCGCGGCCTGGCCGCCGATGAAAACCACGTCGCGATAGATGTCGCCGTGCGCGACGATCGGGAACATCGCCTTCACCGCCGGATGGCCGCCCGCCCACAGCGACGGAGTGGCCGAGGCGGAGACGCCCCATAGTCCCAGGGTGCCGTTGCACCACTCCTGTTTCACCACCCAGTCCAGCACTTCGGGATAGTCCCGGGTCTCGCGCGCGCTGAACGGATCCCAGGTGCCGCCGGAGCGGCCGGTGCCGCGCACGTCGACGACCACGTGGTTGTAGCCGTGCGTGACAAGGTAGGTGTTAATGCCGCCGCCCAGGGGAATCGCGTTGTTGGTGTTCTTGTTGTATGGCGTGAAGGTGACGATGGTCGGCAGCGAGCCGGCGGGGTACGCGCCATTCGCGTCGGTCGGACGGGTGACGCTGATCGAGATGTCGACGCCATCGTCCATGATGGCGTTGAGGTTGTCGGTGGTTTTGCTGCCCAGGAATGGCGCCGGCGGGTCGTAGTCCGTCCATTGCGCGCCGGCATTCGAGGCGAGGGGCTGGTCCGGCTGGCTCGGCACAGCGCGTGTGCCGAGCGTGGTCCAGCCGCTCGCGGGCGAGCTGCCGCCTTGTTCACCTTCCGCCAGCGTCGCCAACGGGCTGCTGCTGCCGCCACACCCGGCGGTGGCTAGCACCGTCACAGCCGACAAAATCATCGCCACCAGGCGAGTCCCATGAGTCGTCATCAGACCTCCACCTCGACAGGCGAGGCGCGCCGCTTGCGACGCGCCTCGCGACACCGATCAGGGCAGCGTGGAGATGTTCCGTAGCACCGACATCTGGGTCGGCCCGGACACCACCAGATCCAGCTTGCCGCTGCCGTAGAACTTGTCCAGCACCGGCGATTGCGGGAACGGCGCAACGGACAGCTGGATCACCGGCCCGAAATTGCCGCCGCCCAGGCCCGGAAAGACCTGCACGATGGCCTGCCCGACCACCGCTTCGACGATGTCGAGCTTGCCGTCGCCGTCGAGATCCGCCAGGTCGATGCTGACCGGGCCGGCCCCGCCATTGAAGGATCCGGCCTGGGTATAACCGCCGGACGGGTTCGACAGCAGCACCGTGACGTTGAAGGAGAACGAGTTGGCCGTCACCACGTCGTCGATGCCGTCGCCGTTGAGATCGCCGACCGCGATGTCCTCAGAGATGATGCCGCCGAACGGAGTTGGCGACTTGGCGGTGAAGCTGCCGTCGCCCTTGCCGACCAGCGGGTAGATCTCCGACACCGGCGAAAAGCCGGTCGTCGCGCTCAGCACCATGAGGTCGGGGATGCCGTCGTTGTTGAGGTTGGCGACGGCCGCAGCATCGACCACGCCGAGCGTGCCGGTGAACGGGCCATTGCTGAAGGTGCCGTCGCCCTTGCCGAGCATCACCTGGATGCCGCCGCCGTTGCCCAGCGAGACGATGGCCAGGTCCGGCTTGCCATCGCGGTTGAAGTCGGCGATCAGCGACTGCTCCTGGCCGCCGCTGATGTACGAATAGCGCGATGCCTCCTTGAAGCTGCCCGCCCCGTTGCCCAGCAGGGTGACGATCTGGAATCCGGTCATGTAGACCACGTCGACCTTGCCGTCGCCATTGACGTCGGCGGCGGCGACCGACTGCACGTTGTCGCTGACCGGCACCGGCAGCGGCGTGAAGTTGCCGTTGCCGTTGTTGAGCATGATGGTGAAGCCGGTGCCCCACCAGTTGGCGTTGATCACATCCGGCCGGCCATCGTTGTTGATATCGGCCGAGACCGAGCTGGTCGGCGCGGGACCGGGCCCGGCGAAGCTGGGGGGATTGGTCGAGCCGCTGTAAGCGCCGGTGGCGATATTCACCGCCGGAGCGAATTTGATCGTGGCGCCGGCGGTCGCACTGAGTACAAGAGCCGCCGCGGCGATCAATGATTTCGAAAGGGTTTGAAGGCGCACCATCGTTCTCCTCAATAGTAGTTGGTATGACCTGCCTGGCCTGATGCAGCGCAACGCCGTGGCGTCCAACCGGCGATGTATCCAGTTGGCTACTTCAAAGTAGCCAACTGGATACTTCTTGTCAAGAACACAGGCTCGAAGCTGGCCGCGACCCTAGGGGCAGGCCGCGACCCTAGCGGCAGGCCGCGGGTGCGGCCGGCAACGGCGAGGCGGTGTCGGTGGCACCGCTGCCGCCGACTGCGCCGGCGGCGGGTCCCGCGGCAGCGCCCCACCAGTTGTTGCGCATGAATACGGTGTAGCCGTTGTTCTGCACGCCGGCCCCGACGAAGCAGTTGTTGCCGGCGCTGCCCAGCGGCCCGCCGCCGAAGTCGAGCACGACCTGGGGCGTCGCCCCGCCCTGGTTGTCGATGCGCAGGTTTTCGCGTGGCGCCAGGGCATCGGGAACCGTGGCATTGCCGCTGATGTCGCTGTTCTGCACCCTTCCGCTCAACCCGCCCAGGCCGGAGCCGTTGAAGAAACGGATGCCGTTGCCGCGATTGGCGGTGATTTTGCTGTTGTCGATGTCGAACGAGATCAGCCGGGTCGCCGCGCTGCCGGGAGCACTGTTGGTGGCGATGCTCAGGCCGTTGAAATAGCAGTCGCTCAGCTCGCTGTCGCGCAGGGTCAGCTTGAGCGTATTGCCGCCGGCGGTGCTGAACATCGACAGGCAGTCGCCCTCGTTGCCGTAGGAAAACCGCCCCGCGATGTCGATCAACGGCGAAGCCCCCTGACCGCTGGCGTGCGCGGCCGTCACCCGCAGCAGGTTCACCTCCAGATACTGATTGGTGCCGAGGGCGATCGGCTCGATGATGTCGGAGGTGACGCCGGTGAAGCTGCTGTCGGTGACATTGATGACCGCGGTGCCGCCGTCGTTCATCATCGGGATCTCCAGCCCGTTCGCCGACCAGCCCCCCAGGCTGTTGTAGCAGCGGTTGTTGCTGATGTCCGCAACGATGGTCGAGGCGTCGACGACGTTGGGATAGACGCACTCGGGATCCGCGGTATTGGAGTTGGCGGTGCCGATGTCGTGCTGGGTGTTGTGGCTGACCGTCGCGGTGAGCCTGGAGCCGTCGCGGGTCTGCATGCCGACGGCCAGGATCGACAGGATCCCAGCGGTGAGGGGGCCCGACTGGGTGAGGTTGAACGCGGTGTTGGCGTCGATCAGCGCGGTATAGGCCGCGGTTCCGCTCAGGCCGATGTCGATGCCGTCGCCGCAGGGCGAATCGTGGACTCGGTTGTTGCGGATCGACACATCGCCGCTGTCGCGGTCGGCGAGGAGGTAGATACCGGCCCAGCCGTTCGGCAGCGGCGCCGGATTGGGAAAGGTCAGCCCGGGAACATTGGTCGGCAGGGTGTCCGGGGGAATGATGATGCCCTGGACGCAGGAGCTGTTGTGGCCGGAGATGTCGTTATCGTGGATGCTCGCGCCGGGAACGTTCAGCCCGTAGATGCCGCCGCGGTAGGTGCCGGTGATGGTCAGGCGGGCGACCTCCGCTCCCGCGGCGAGCGTCACCGCATCGCCGGAGTTGCCGGTGCCGGTGTTGGTGAGACGCGGCAAGGCCATCGCGCTCGCGCCCTGCCCGATCAACCTCTGCTTAGGCTTCAGTGCGATGCCGCCGTCGAGCGGCGCCGCCGTGAGCGGCGCGGCGAGCACGGTGATGGTGTCGCCCGGCGCCGAGGCCTGCTGCGCCTGCCCCAGCGTATCGAAGGGCTTTTCGATCGTGCCGGTGCCGCCGTGCGCCGCGACTGCGCTGACGTACCAGCCGCGTCCGCTTCCGGCTGTTTCCGGCGCGGAACTGCTGCCGCAGGCAGTCACCAATACCAGCGCGGCTGCGAGTGCCCCGGCCGCAGTGCTGTTCAAACCAGGATGATCAGGCACGCCAGCGCCCCGCTGTATCCACTTGGATACTCATGTAACCACTTGGATACTGCAACGTCAAGCGACTACAATCGGGGCGTGAACAACCGCACCAACGCCGAGGCCGCACCCCTCAGTGGCCGTCAACGGATGATCGAAGCCGCGATGCGGCTGGCAGCGCGCGAGGGCGCGATCCTCTCCACCCTGGGGCTGCGCGAGATCGCGCGCGAAGCAGGACTGAACCACAACACCTTCTACCGGCACTTCGAGAGCCTGGACGATCTCGGCCGCGCCGCCGCGGAGAACATCGCCGCGCAGCTGATGCAAGGCCTCGGGCAGATTCGGCGCAATTCCGCGCGCCACGCCGACGCCACCACTGGCGCGGTCAGCTATTTCCTCGACTTCACCCGCGACAACGCCGAGCTGATCATCGTCGGCCTGCGCGAGCTCCATTGCCACAACTCGCCGATGCGCCGCACCATGCAGCGCCTGCTCGAGGACATCTCGGCCGAAAGCGTGGAGCAGATCCTGAGCATGGACCTGGTGCACGGCCTGTCGCGGGAGTCGCTGGGCCAGGCCACCTCGGCCATTACCTATTACATGTTCTATCGCTCTCTCGACTACCTTGAACGGCCGAGGAAGCGGCAAGAAATCAGTGAAGAGATCGTGGCTTTCATCCGCGCGCAGTTTCTCGGCCGCATCAAGCTGGAAAAGGCCGCCATCCGCTGACGCGCCGGAGTCAGGCCGGCGGCTTGCCCTTCAGCCAGCCCCGGCCACGGAAGGAATCCGCCACGACCCAGCCCGCGGCCGTCAGCGCCGCGGAGATCAGGGTCTCGCTCCACTGGAACGCCTGCTTGGGCCCCGGCGCCGCCACGATGGGCAGCCACACCAGCGCGGTGAACAGTCCCATCTGCACGGCGGAGAGCGCGGCCGCCAGCCGCGGCAATACATTGGCGAGGATCGCCACGCCGGCGGCGAGATAGGCACTGCCGGTGATCCAGACCCAGGCCTGGTGTCCAGGCAGCCAGGCCGGCACCAGCGCCGCGGTCTCCTCCAGGTAGGCGAAATGGGCCAGGCCGAACGGCAGCATGGCCAGGCCGTAGAGCCGCTGGCCGATGCGCACGCCTTTGTCGCCGCTGCAGGAACCGAGATGCCGCCGGTCCCAGTCCGCGGCGAGCCCGCCATACAGCACCCAGGCGGCGGCGAGGATCACCACGGTTTCGGCGCAGCCTTCCCAGGTCGCCATCGCGGTGGCGGCGCGAAGCAACACCGGCAACCGAAACACCAGCAGCCATAGCAGCAGGGACGCGAGCAGCACGCGGGCTGCGGCGGCGGCGACACGCCGCCACAGCAGGCCCACACCGCACAGCAGCGAGACGAGCGCGCAGTAGTAGGCCAGCGTCTCGCGCGCCGGCACTCCCTTGGCAACCGGCTCCCAGATCGGAACGAAGTCGCCCTTGATCAGCCCCATTGTGCCGAGGCCAATCAGGATTGCCGCAAAGACGGCCTGCCCCATCCCCGCGATACGCATCGCCTCCCCTCCGCCGGCCCGGCGCCGGGCTCTCGGCGCTCCCGTTACCGCCCCCCGCGAGCTATTGCGTGAACACCTGGAATGCCTGGGCCGCCCAGCCGCCGCCGGAGTTGGCCGGTGGCGCCGGCAGCGCCTTGCCGCCATAGATCACGTGTCCGGCGCTGTCCTGGTAGGTCTGCCAGGGAATGGTCGGCTGCTGATCGACGCCGGGCTTGGAGTAATCGCACACGCCGCTCGGGAACAGCGTCTGCATCTGCGCCCACTGCGCGTCGCTGAAGGGGATCAGGCCGTAGTTGTCGCTGCGATCGAGCGGCTTCAGCTGGCACTTGTTGGCGTCGGTCGTGATGTCGTCGCCGGCGATCATGCGTGGCGTGGCGTACACCGGGACGACGACGCCTCCGCACAGGTCACCGGTCAGCTTGGTGCCGGCGCCGTCATAGCATTCATCGCTCAGGTCTCCGGGTTTGTCGGCGACGAGTTTCTGCGCCAGCGGCGCGCTGCTCGCATCCTTTTCCACCGCGCCAAGCCAGCGGTCCATCGCCATCAGGCTGTTGAGGGCGCACTGCGCGTCGCCGACGATCGGGATCGGCCCCTCCCAGATCATCTGGTTGGCATGCGATCCGTGCTCGCGATCCAGGCGCGCGCGCATGGCAAAAGCGCGGTAGGAATCGTGGAACAGGCCCGGATCAGGCCCGCGGCAGTCGATGATGGCGGTGCGGTCGAGGTTGTTGCCCTCGTTGATCATGCCGCTGCGATAGGCGTTGGCCAGGGCCGGCTCGTTGGCCGGCGTGCGCGCCGCGATCGGATTGGTGTCGATGTCCAGGCCACCGATCTTGGTGTTCAAATCCAGGAACTGGTCGGGCGTGATGCCGCCGCGCTGCAGCGACTGCAAGCCGTACTGCACGCCGATATTGTCGACCGCGAAGCCGGCAAAGCCGCGGCCGAGCTTCTTCTCATTGGCCGACCAAACATCCGGCTGGCGCGGCGCGAAGATGTTGACCGCGGCCTCGACGATGCTGCAGCGCACCCCACCCGGATTGTTCACTGGATCGTAGCGTTGCGCGTCGCTGATGCCGGCGCAGTGGTCGGTCGGCACAGCGACGTGGAACTGGGCGTTGTCGCTGACCTCGGAGTTGACGATGGTGATGTGTCCCTGGACGTCGGCCATCTGCGTCGGCGACCACAGAATGCCGCTGCCCCATTTCGAGGGATCGAGAAAGTAAGCGAGCGTCAGGTGGTAATCCGCGAACTGCGTCGCGACGCTCCAGGCATCCGGGAACGAGCAGGTCGGCAGGATGCCCTGGTAGATGCCGGGATAGGCGTTGGCCATCCACTGCTGCGCCAGCGAGCCGCCGGAGCAGCCTTCGCCAATGGTGTAGCGCAGCTCGCCGTACTGCTCGATCAGGTGCTCCTTGGCCATGATCAGGGACTCGGCCTGCAGCGCGACGTTGCAGTTGTGGCCGCTGTAGTCCAGCGCGGTCGACATGACGGCGAAGCCCGCACCCAGCGCGTATTGCGTGGCGTCGCCGCCGATCGCCGGCAGGCCGGCGCCGGTGACGTCGACCGGGTTATAGCTGGTGACGCTCGGCGCGTTGCCGGTCTGGTAGTCGACGCCGCAGCTGACGCCGTGATTGATCACCAGCTTGTGGTTGAACTGCGGCTGCGGCGCGGCCGCGCTCCACGGCTTGCCGGGCTGGTACAGCACTGCGATGCGGTACTGGTCGCGGTCCTGGTAGCCCAACTCCTGGCGCACGATGTAGGGCACGGTGACGCCCTGGTCGGTCGTCGTGCTCGCCACGTCCGTCGCCGGCTTGGACGGATCGTAGGCCTGCAGGCCGCTCTTGGTCGGATCGGTCGACTTGTAGACGTAGGTGTACTGCACCGGTTGGTTGCACTGCGCGTCCTTCGCGGCGGTATTGGTGCAGGTCCAGGGCTCCAGCTGCGGGCCGGCAATCACCGGACCGCTGTTGGAGTGGTCAACCACGGTCACGCTCGAACTGGCATTGCCCGACTTCGCCGTCAGCGTGTTGTTGCCGCCGGACAGCCCCGTGACCAGGCCAAGGAAGCGGCCGCTGGCCGAATTGGTGAAGGCCGAGGTCACGTCATGACCATTGAGGGACACCGTCATGCCGCTCGCGGTGGCGCCGGACGGCGGCACGACCTCGACCAGCACATCATCGCCGCTGACCAGGTCGGCGCGGTTGGACAGCACCTTGAGCAGCGGCGCATTGCCGCCGCCGGATTCATCGTTGCCACCGCTGGCGCCACTATTGACCGGCGAGCTGCTGCCGCAGGCCGCGAGCAGCGCGGCGGCGATGACCAGAACCGCGAACTTCGAATAACGATGCACCTGAGTCTCCTCGACAGACAGCCCGTGACGTCAACGCCGGAACACGCCGGGAGCCAGGCGGCAACGGAGTTCACATACGGGTCGGGAGACGCAACGCCGACCAGCCGCCATAGCGCGGCCGGTCGCATCGCCCCCGGTGAAGCCCTTCGCCTGGCCGGCACGGCGTGCCGGCGTGTACTTTCTAATTTGAGTGCATTCTAGCCCCGGCCCGGCGCCGAGGGATTCATGTCAAATAGCCCAATGGCTCAGCCGGGCGGCTGGAACAGCTGCATGAAGCGGGCGAACTCGAGCTTGCTGCCCTGCTCGACATGGAAGTCGGTGGCGATAGACAGCGCCGGGCTGCGCAGGCCGGCGAGCATTTCCTTGAAGGCCTGGGCGGAGACGCTGACCTTGAGGTCGACGTCGCCGGCGATGCCCGGCACCACCTCGGACACGCCGCGGCGCACGATGTAGGTGTACGACTCGCCGCTGTCGGTGAACTGGAAGCCGGTGCGGATAATGCGGTCCAGGCAGTCCTCGGCGTGTAGGTTCACCGCCATGCCGTCGAAGAACAGCGGCAGCGGCATCGCTGCCAGCATCTGCGGCGTGGGTTGGACGATGCGTTGCGGCAGCTTCAGGTTCCCCTCCAGCTCGCGCGCCGCGACGAAGTACCAGTCGCGCGCCGGCGGGTTGGTCTCGGCACCGCCGAGTGCGCGCAGCGCCGCAATGCGGGCCTGGCGGGCGCGGACATCATCCGGGTTGGCGCGCTGGGCGTAGCTGGTAAGCCGCAGCACCCATTGCCACTCGCCGCCTTTCACCGCGGCCTCGATCTTGTCGTCCAGCGCCGCCGCGCCGCCGGCCAGCTCGACCATGCGCCGCGCTTCGTCGGACGGCTCCAGCGGCTGCAGGTCGGCCGGGTCGCCGTCGTACCAGCCAAGCGAGCCGGCGTAGATGGACTTCGCGCTCCAGCTCGCCTTGCCGTAGAACGGCTGCAGATACGGCGAGGCCGCGAGATGGGCCGGCAGCCGCACCCGGGCCGCGATCTCATCCGGCAGCAGTCCCAGGTTCATCAGGCGGATGGTCTGGTCGTAGACGTAGCGGATGGCGTCGCGGTAGTCGGTCAGCGCCGTGTCGATGGCGGCGGCGCCGGACAGCGGGCGGGTGTGGCTGGGCACCAGGAACCGCGCATGCAGCGCGCGCATACGGTCCAGCGAGGCGGCCCAGGCCTTGGGGTCGCGGTAGCTGGTGCCGCGGATGGTGTAGAGGTTCGGGAAGGCCTTGTAGAAGTCGTCGCCGCACAGCAGCACGCCCTTCTCCGGCAGCCACAGGAACAGGGTGTCCTCGGTTTCGCCCGGCGCATGCACCAGCTGGAAGTGGATACCGGCGACGGTGTCTTCCAGCGTGTCGCGGAAGGTGCGGGTCGGGCGCAGGATGCTGACGGCGGAGCCCTCGTGCAGGTCGAGGGAGCCGCCGATGCCGATGTTGACGCGCTCGTCCGGCGGCAGGCCGGCGCCGTACATGCGCAGCGAGCGCCGGGTGATCGCCGGCTGCAACTCGGTGGCGGTCTTGTCCATGTTGCGCGCCACGTCTTCCTGGGCGTAGACCGGCACGCCGGGCGCGGCGAACACCGCGGCGCCGCCGATGTGGTCCGGGTGCGAGTGGGTGTAGACGATGGCCTTGACCGGCTTGTCCGTGACCTTGCGGAACTCGGCCAGCACCTTCCGCGCCGACTCCACCGACTCCATGGTGTCGACGACAATGGCACCGTCGGTGCCCTCCAGCAGGATCGAGTTGGCGATGCCGTAGCCGACCGCGACATAGACGCCGTCGGTGACCTTGATCAGCTCCGGCCGGAACTCTTCGCTATGCGCGGCCAGCGCCTGCGGCGTGGGCGCCGCGGCGGCGGGCGCAGCGGGATGCGAACGACCGCAGGCGGCGAGCGCGGCGCCGAGCAGGAGGATCAGGGTCTTGCGCATGGCTTATTGCGTTCGGGATGCGGCAGGCATGTGCCAGTGGGTGCCGGTGATGAAGCGCCGCAGCCGTTCCAGACCGCCGACCGGGCGCGGTCTGCACAGCGGCGGCTGGGTGTCGGTGTAGAGGCCGGAAGGAATGTTGCCATCGGCCACCAGCGGCTGCAGGGCGCCCGCGGCATTGAGCAACTCGTCAACCGGCGCTCTCGCCTCTTCCGGCAACGCGGCGTAGTGCTGCTGCAGGCGCTCGCGGCACCAGACCCGGTACTGCACCACCGGCAGGTCGCGGTACTGCGCACCCTGCACGGAGCAGTCGAAGCCGGCCCGCCCGGCGCGCCAGGCCAGCGCGTTGGCGTGCAGGTACGGCAGGTAGGCCTCGCCGACGTCGCGCAGAATCGGCATCCAGCCCGGCGGCAGGGTGCCGGGCGCGTACCATTCTCCGGAGACGGCGCTGTGGCGGGCGTTCCACAGCCGCGCCACCCATTCGAACACCGCCGGCGCGTGCCGCTGCATGATCAGGCTGGGCGTGGGGTCCAGGCTGAAGTGGCGGAACATCGAGGCGAAGAAACCGAAGTCCGCCAGGCAGGGGCGGCCACCGAGCAGAAAGGGCTGGCGCTCGAAGATCGCCTGCAGGCGGTCGAGTGTGTTGAGATAGACCGATTCGACATGGCCGCGGGTCAGCGCCGTGATGCCATCGCCGGCGACGTAGATGCGGCGCTGGCGCTCCCGGATCAGCGCCGCGGTGAGGAAGCGCGGGGTCGGCTGGTCGGACAGGAAAGTCTCGGCGAAACGGCGCGACAGCGCGTGCGCGTCGGTCCGGTAGCTCCAGCGGTAGTGCAGCGCCGGCCGCCACAGCCATTCATCCGCATAGTCCTCGAGCAGGCGGCAGAAGAAGGCCTGCACCGGGTCGGCCGGGATCACCCCACCCTGCGGATGGCGCGCCTCGAACCAGTCGATCATCGGCGTGCTGTCGGCCAGCCACTGGCCTTGCGGCGTGCGCACCACCGGCACCTTCATCAGGCCGGTGTTGTCGTAGATCTGGTGCAGCAGCTCGCCGCGCCATTTCGGCTCCACCGCGCGGTGCGGGATCTCCTTGTAGCGCAGGTAGGCCTGCATCTTGCCGCTGAAGTAGGAGATCCAGAAGACGTAGAGCGTGTAGGGTTCGGCGTCCATGGCGGGGCCTTCCCTAGCCCTTCGGCGGATCGGCGACGAGGCGGTTGTTGACGCGGCACAGGCGGCGGTGGATCTGTGTCTGCATCGCCTCGTAGCCGCCCACTTCGCGCAGCAGCGCGTCCACCGCCGCCTTGTCGGCGCCTTGCAGCGACTGGTAGTAGTCCAGCGGCCGCTGCAGCATCCATTGCGAGTAAGGGAAGATCTTGCGCTGCGCCCTGACGCCGCCGAGGCTGAACTCGTGGTCGCCGATGACCCGCGGAATGTGCCGGTCCGGGTGTTGCTCGAGCCAGGCTTCGAGCCGGCGCACGCTGTCGAGCAGCAGCGGGAAGTGCTCGTCGAACATGTGCCGCAGCACCGGCAGCAGGGTTTCCGGCACCGCGTCGCCGGGCAGGAACTCGCCGATCTGCGGCACGCGATTCATGCGTTGCACCCACTCGTACAGGTGCGGCGCCTGCGCCTGCATCAGGGACTTCGGATAGAAGTCGCGGCCGAGATGGGCGTAGAGCGGCCCCATCAGGCCGAAGTCGCCGATGCTGGCACGGCCGCCCAGCAGGTAGGGATGGCGGGCGAAGTGCGCGCTCATGTCGCGGATGAAGCCCTCGTACCAGGTCTCCAGCGCCGCGATATTGTGCGGGTGGATGCCCAGGAACGGCAGCGAACTGCTGAAGGGCTGGCAGAACCGTTTGCCGGCGTAGCGGCGCAGCAGGCGCGGCGCACGCGGCGACAGCAGCATGCCGAAGTGCTCCAGGATGTCGTTGATGTGCGCCTTTTCGTGCCAGAAGCTCCAGCGGTAGTGCATCGCCGGGATCAGCAGCCACTCGTCGCCGTACAGCTCGAACAGCAGGCTCACCAGCTTCTGCCGCGGCGTCTGCGGGTAGACCGAATCTTTCGGGAAACGCGCCTCGAGGAAGTCGATGATCTCGGTGGTGTCCTGCACCACCACGTCGTCGGGGCTGTGCAGCACCGGAATATATTTCACCCCGGTGCGCGGGATGATGGTCTGGTAGAACACGCGGAAGGTCGAGACCGTCTCGCGATAGGGGATGCCCTTGTAGCGCAGGTAGCTGCGCGCCTTGCCGCTGTAGAGGGAATGCGGCAGGGCGTAAAGGGTGTAGTCGGTTTCGGCTGCGCTCATCGTGGATCCCCTAGCCTCGCAGCGCCCGTTCCAGCAGACCCGGCGCCCAGCGCTTCAAGGTGCTCGCCATCACCGCTTCGCGGCCGATCGAAGCCAGGCTCTCGTTGCGGCGGATGGCCCGCAGGGTGCGCTGCGCCACCGCCTCCGGCAGCAGGCTGGTGCGCTCGAAATCGCGGTTGACCCGCTCCCGCGAGCGCGGACTGTCGAGCTCGCCGACCAGCTTGACCTTGGACTGGATCGGCGTCTTGACGAAGCCCGGGCAGACGGCGCTGACGCCGATGTTGTGACGGTGCAACTCGGCACGCAGCGACTCCGACAGGCCAACCACGGCAAACTTGCTGGCGCTGTAGGTGCTCATGCCGCGCGCGCCGGCGAAACCCGACACCGAGGCCATGTTGACCACGTGGCCACCCTGCCCCCGGGCGATCATGCGCGGCACGAAAGCGCGGATGCCGTGTACCACGCCCATCACGTTGACCTCGTGCAGGCGGCGCCAGTCGGCCGGCTCCACGTCCCAGGTGAAGCCGCCCATCACCACGCCGGCGTTGTTGACCAGCACGTCGATCGCCGCGTCGCGGGCATGCACCGTTTCGGCCAGGGCCTGTACCTGGGCCTCGTCGGTCAGCTCGGCGCTGTGCGTGCGCACCTTGGCGCCGAGCGCGGCGCAACGCATGCCCACCGCCTCCAGGCGCAGCGTGTCGCGCGCGGTGAGCACCAGGCGCGCCCCCTCGGCGGCGAAAGCCAGCGCAAGCGCCTCGCCGATGCCGCTGCTGGCGCCGGTCACCAGGACCAGCTTGTCGTGGAAGTCGTTCATGACAGGGCGTAGACCCCGCGACGGGCCGGCAGCCACCAGGTGTAACCGAACAGCAGGGTCATCAGCACCACGCGCGGTGGCGAGGCTTGGCGCCCACGCAGGACCAGGAAGGCCAGCGGCAGCTCCAGCACATGCGCGGCGAGGATCACCGCCGCCAGCAGCACCAGCCAGTGCTGCGACTGCCCAGTGGCAAGCAAGCCGATGGCGGCGAGCCAGAACACGACCAGCGCGATGTTCTGCGCCACCCATAAAGCCTTGTTGTCGAGCATCTACTTCCCCTTCCTTGCAAAAGTGACGGTGGCGGTGGCGGGCTTCGGCGAGTACCACACCGGCGAGGCCCAGGCGCGTTCGGTGATGGTGTTGAAGGCATTGCCGCCCTTGAAACTGCCGGGCGCGCCTTCGATCTTGCAGCAGCCCTCGAAGCCGCCCATGCCCGAAGCGGCCGGGAACATGCCGTTGGCTGGGTCGAGGCGGCCGCAGTCGACGTGGTTGGCCACGCACAGGTGCGTGCTCCAGCGGCAGCTCGGCACCTCGAAGGCGCGCGCGTACCAGTACGCGCGGTCCTGCGGCTTGAACGCCGGGTCGTGCCAGACGGCGCACAGCTTCTCCGGGTGGCCCGTGGTGACGGCGCCGCAATCCTGCATCGACGGCGGCTCGACCGCGGCGCCGGTCCTGGCGACGCCGTCGTAGACCTGCACGTGCGGGCCGGTGGCGTCGCTCCAGCCCTTGACCACGTCGAGCTTCTGCAGCGGCAGGCCCGGCTCGGCGCCGCCGGGATCCTGCTGCGCCCAGATCACCAGGTAGGGCGCGCCGCTACCGCTGTTCTGCGGCAGGTCGCCGCCCATCACCGCGCCCTGCAGCTCGCCGCTGTCGACCGGGTTGTCGCCGGCGCTGAGGCGGTCGCAGATGTCGGCCGGCGGCGGCGTCCAGGTGGCCAGGGTGCGGATGCGGATGCGCGGGCCGGAAGTGGCGAAGGTCTCGCCGCGCTGGAACGCAGCCCACACCGAGGCGCGGGTGTTCTCCGGCGCCCATACGCCGGCCAGGCCGCCGGGGTTGAAGCCGCGCGCGCGGTCCTCGAACTGGCGGTTGGTGCAATGCGCCGGATCGGAGGGATCCTCGTTGGCGTTGGCGCAGGTCCAGTTGCCGAGCTGGGTCGGCGGGTCGTCGTCGAGCACGCCGCCGTGACCAGGGTAGTGGTCTTCGTTGACGTCGCCCGGATCGCCGTTATGCGTGTCGGAGGAGCCGATAAAGCCCATCTTCATCGGGTCGACGCCGAGCACGTCGTCGATGGCCAGGCCGTCGGCAAGGATGTTGCGCGCCATATCCAGCGGTGCCAGGCACTTGGGATCGGGGCCGGAGGCACCGTTGTGGCCTTCGTACTGGCACACACCGGTGGCATAGGTCGGCGCGGTGGTCAGGCGGCAGAAGTCCGGCTCTGTGGCGGGGTCGCCGTTGCAGACCTGCCTGCACTCCGGCGGGTCGGCGGCCCCGCCGCGGCAGACGTTCTTTGCCGGCTCCAGGGTTCCGGCGGGGCTGAAGCCAGTCTCGTAGATGGCCATGACCCCCTGGCACCCCGGATTGCCCTTGTGCTGGTGGATCTCGATGACGCGGTCGTATTTCGCCCGTAGCTGCGCGTCGGCCAGGGTCAGCGGCTGGCTGTTGCGGCCGATCGGCAGGCCGGTGCCCGGATCGCGCGGCAGGTACATCGAGCCGCTGCTCTGGTTGGGGTTGTGCGGGATGCTCATCGTCAGGCAGCCCTTGGCCGGATCGCAGTTCTGGTCGAGCCAGTCGTAGAGGCGCCAGTCGTCGTTGCTGTTGTCCGAAGTCTGGGCGGTGATGTCCTGCAGGGTGGCGACGTGGGGCACGTCCATCGGCCGGTTGCTGCCGGCGAAGTAGGCATCGCGGTGGATCATCTGGTTGTGGAACTGCGAGGTCCACTCGAAGCCCGGGAAGGTGCTGAAGCTGCAGGGCTGGTTTTCCTCGTCGGCGATGTTCAGCTCGTCAGCCCAGGGCAGCACCGTGGCCGGCAACGGCGCCGCGGCGGTGGTGAGGACATAGAACGCCGGCGGCGCGCCGCCGTTGACGATGGTGGTGATGTTCTGGCGCAGGTACTGGCCGACGTAATTGCACACCGGGTTGACGCCGATCGGCAGGGTGCCGTCGACCTGGCACAGCAGGCGCCAGTCGCCGAGGAAGTCGGAGTGGTCGGTGACGGCCGCGAAGTCCAGCGGCCGGTCGAGCTGGATGCGACGGCCGGCGGTGTACGGATCGGTCTCGCCCGCCGGCAGGCTTTCCGGCTGGCCCTGAGCGAAGCGATAGGCCTCGCGCGGGCCGTTGAGCCCGTTGAAGAAGTAGGCGTCGATCGAGTACAGCGTGTGCACGTGCATGTCGCCGAAATAGGCGTTCTTGTGCGTGGCCTCGGCGCCGGCGCAGGTCACCGCCGTGCCGCCACTCGAGGACGAGGAACTGCCGCCGGACGAGCCGCCCCTGGAACCGCCCGACGCGGTGACGGAACTGCTGCTGCCACAGGCGCAGAGTGCGAGCGCCACGGCCAGGGCGGCGAGGTGCTGGAGTTTGAGCGGCTGGTTCATGGAACCTCGTCCTCCCCACCGGCGCGCAGCGCCGGCTGCACTGTGTTCGGGTCGTCCACCACGCGGTAGCGCTGCCGCAGGCCGTCGAGCGCCTGGCGCAGCGCCTGCTGCTGCTGTGCGTCGAGGTAGTCGGCACGCAGATGCGCGCGTGCCTCCGCGAGACTCAAGCGCCGGCCCGGCTCGACCTGGTCGACCCGCACCCAATGCGCGCCGAGTGGCGACTGCACCGGCCCCTGCCATTGCCCCGGCGGTAGCCCTGCCAGGCTCCGCGCAAAAGCCAGACCAAATTCGGACACCACCTGGCTGGCGCCGGCCGAGCGACGCACCGGACCATTGAGGAAAGGATCGCCGAGCTTCGCGTAATGGTCCGGGTCGGCGGCGAGGCGTGCGCCGAGCGCCTGTGCGTCGGCTTCCAGTTGCGCGCCGTGCGCCGCGCGGCTGAGGAAGACCTGGGTGAAGCTGTAGCGCGGCGGCGCCTGGTAGCGTTCTGCATGCTGGTCCAGCCAGGCCTGCAAGGCCGCATCGTCCGGCGCCGGCTGCGGCTGCTCGGCCAGCAGCGCGGCGCGGCTGCGGCGCTGCACCTCGCGGCGCACGATCAGGTCGTCCAGGGCATAGCCGCGGCGCAGGCCCTCGCGGAACAGCAACTCGTCATCGAGCCAACGGTCCAGTTCGCCACGCGCCTCCAGCGCCTGGCGCTGCGCCGGCGCGATGAGAATGACTTCGGGCGGGCCGGCACCCTCGCCTGCCGGCACGAAGGCATCGGCCAGCCGCAGGGTCAGCACGCCGCCGGCGAGGAAGGAGGCGAGACACCAGGCGACGATGCGCAGGTTCATGGCATGCCCTCCGGCTCAAAGGCGGTAGAGGAAATCCGGGCCGGGATGCTCGCGGCCGTCGTCGAAGCCGATCTCGTCCATGATCAGGGCATTGGTCTTTTCGTTCAGCCCCAGGATCAGCTCCTGGTGCGCTTCGGGCTGGGCGGCGAGATTGACGATCTCGTCCGGGTCGGACTGGGTGTCGTACAGCTCCAGCTGGTTGTGCTTGACCAGGGTGTCCCAGTCCTTCGGGATGTGGTGTTCCCTGGGCTTGAAGTAGCGGGCGAACTTGTAGCGGCCGTCGTGCACGCCGCGGAACAGACCCGGATGGTCGAGGCGCGGACCGAGGTGGCCCTGCTCCAGGTTGGCCTTGAACAGCGACCACCAGCCGGCATCCTCGTGCGCAGCGATGACGCGCCGCGCCGCCTCCGGGTCGATGTACAGCGTGGTGTTGTAGTGGTAGAGATGACCGCGCGTATCGCGCGCGGTGCGCGCCCTGGAGTCCGCCACCGCCGCCGACAGGTCCACCCCCTTGAGCGCGGGATAGCGCTCCTGGCGCTGCGCTTCGCTCATCCCGGCGAAGGCCAGCAGGGTCGGCACCAGATCGGTGGCGCCGCCCAGGGCCTCGGTGGTCGATCCACCCTTCACGTCCGGGTGACGCACGATGAAGGGAACGCGCACGTTCTCCTTGTACATGGTCGGTCCTTTCTGGCGCAGGCCGTGGGCGCCGAGCATCTCGCCATGATCGGCGGTGTAAACCACGATGGTGTTGTCGGCCAGGCCGAGCTCCTCCAGGGTGCGCAGCACGGTCAGCGCGTGGCCGTCGACGTCGCGGATGCAGTTGTAGTAGTAGCTCTGGTAGTGGCGCCAGCGCGGCTCGTCCTTGGGATCGATGCGGCCGTACAGCATGTTGCAGAAGTCGACGTAGGAGCGGTGCGCCCAAGGCTTGTCGTGCAGGTCGTCGGCGTAGAAGCTGCGCGGCAGCGGCAGGTCCCACTGCCGGGTGTAGACGCCTTCCGCCGGCGGCGGCGCCAGCGGCGCCAGGTAGTCGGGGTCCAGCCGCGTCTTCATCTGCTGGTGGTCGGCATCGTCAAAGAACACGATGTCGTGTGGGTTGACGAAGTTCACCGCCAGCAGCCAGGGCTGGTCGAG
The DNA here is from genome assembly GCA_964458725.1 of uncultured Nevskia sp. Classification (GTDB taxonomy): domain Bacteria; phylum Pseudomonadota; class Gammaproteobacteria; order Nevskiales; family Nevskiaceae; genus Nevskia. The sequence continues at coordinate 22,332 of CAYWPB010000019.1, forward strand.
GGCATTGCCCTTGTCGTGCAGCCACTGGCAGGCGGCGCTGGCCACCTCGCCATCAAACTTGAAACCGGACCAGGTGGCGCCGTCGGCGATGCCGTTGTCGCTGTAATCCGAGAAGCCGTAAGGCTCCAGCGCCATGCGCGCGCCCTCGAACGGGCCGTAGCGCAGGTTGACGCCGCTGGGCACGTTGGACAGGTGCCACTTGCCCTTGTACGCCGTGTAGTAACCCTGCTCGCGCAGCAGATGGCCGAGCGTCGGCACCTTGCCAAGGGTCGGGAACGGCGGCGCGCCGACATTGGAGATGACGCCGGTGAACGGCGTGTGCAGACCGGTATAGAGGTTCGAGCGCGAGGGCGAGCAGGGCGTGGTGTGGGCGTTGAAGTTGCTGAAGCCGGTGCCGCGCTCCAGCAGCCACTCGTGCGCGTTCAGGCCCAGGCCGCCCGGCAGGTCGGACCAGCCGCGCTCCTGGTCGGACATGATGATCAGGATGTTGGGGCGCTTGCGATTGACCACCGCCGGCGCGGCGGGAGCCGTGGCCGCGCCGCCGTTCTGCGCCAGACTGCCGCCGGCCAGCGCGCCGCCGCCGAGCGCCAGCAGACGCGCGAAGTCGCGCCGCGTGTAACCCCTGCCCTTTCCGCTTTCCTGTGACATGTGGCGCTCCTGTTGTCGATCCGGTCAAACCGCGGCGCAGGCGGCGCGCTCGAGGCCGGCGCGGCGCAGCACGCGTTCCAGGTCCTCGATGCGGTCCTGACCCCACCAGGCCTCGCCCCCGAACACCAGGGTCGGCACGCCCCAGTGGCCGAGCGCAGCGAGCCGGGCGGTGTTGGTCTCGACCCGCTCGCGGTATTCCGCGTTGGCGATGGCACGCAGGCAGGCGTCCCAGTCCAGCCCGACGCGCTGGCACAGCGCGCTCAGCGGCGCGTCGCGCAACACCTCCACGCCCTCGCCCCAAATGGCGCGCGCGGCAGTGGTGACGAAGGCCTCCAGCCGCCCCTGCTCCAGCGCATGCTCGGCGATGCACAGGCAGCGCCAGACGCCGTCGCCCAGCGGGTCGTGGATGCGGCCGAACGGCAGGCCGAGACGATCGGCCTCGCGCGCGGCGTCGCGCAGGATGTAGAACTGCTTGGCGCGCGGCAGCGGCTGGCCGCGCATCGCCATCGGCCGCACGCCGCGCCAGACCAGCTCGACGCTGTAGCGGCGCGGCAGCTCGAACACTCGCGGCGCCGACAGGTAGGAATACGGGCTGCGGAACGAGAAGTAGTACTCGACGCGCGGCGGGTTCAAGCGAGGCGCTCCGCGATCTGCGGCAGCCGCTCGTGAGCGAAGAACCATTCGCCACCGACGCGCGCCGCCGGCGATTCCCAGTGGCCGCGCGCATTCAGGCGGCGGGTGTTGCCGCGCACGGCCTGCATCAGCCGCGGGTTGTCCGCCGGCGGCTTGCGCCGGAGGATGTCGCGGTACAGCCGCGCGAAAGAGTCCGCCTCGATCGGCCGATCATCACGCAGCCACAGCTGCTCCAGCGCGGCGGCGGCGAAGTCGGCGCAAGCCGGGTCGGCAACGGCAGCCTGGGTCCAGGCGGCAAGAAAGGCGCAGTCGGCCGCGGCCAGCGGCCGGCGGCGGCCCAGGCGCTGGTCGCTGCGCTGCAGCAGGCGGTCGGCGTCGAGCAGGGCGTAACGGCTGCGCTGCTCCGCGGCGGGGTCAGCGGGAATGCCGCGCTCCAGCAGCGGGTACAGGTTCAACGGCAGGCCGCGGGCGCGGGTCAGCCGGTGCAGGCCGGGCAGCGCCAGCACGGCATAGGGATCGGCGTAGGCGAAGTACAGCCCGACCGCTGGCACCCAGGGGCTCGGCATGCCCAAGCGGGAAAAGGCCAACACCCC
>CAYWPB010000020.1:0-23645 GCA_964458725.1 uncultured Nevskia sp.
TGGGCGACGATATCCACGCCGAGTATCCGAGCACGCCGGAGGAGGCGTTCAAGGCTTCGACCGAGGGTGCGTATTACGGCTCGCAGATGCTGGAGGCCTGGCAGGAGCAGCGGGTGACGGCGGTGCCGGTGGACCGGGCGCTGCTGGTCGATACGTGGTGGGACCTGGGCATCAACGACGAGACGTTCATCTGGTTCGTGCAGAGGAACGGGTACGAGGTCCGCGCGGTGCACTGCTACAAGAACAGCGGCGAGGGGCTGCCGCATTACGCGGCGTACCTGGACGAGTGGCGGCGTGAGCACGGCATCGTCTACGGCCGCCACATCGCGCCGCACGACATCAAGGTGCGCGAGCTGAACACCGGCAAGAGCCGCCAGGAGACGGCGGCGGGTCTGGGCATCCACTTCGACGTGGCGCCGATGCTGCCGCTGGCCGACGGCATCGAGGCGGTGCGCGCGGCGCTGCCGCGGGTGGTGTTCGACGAGGCGCAGTGCGCCGAGGGCATCCGCGGCCTGGAGCATTACCGCAAGGAGTGGAACGACGCGCTGGGGGTATACCGCGACCGGCCGCTGCACGACTGGGCTTCGCATCCGGCGGATGCGTTTCGCACCGGGATTACCTGCGAGGGGATGCAGGCGGTGGTGCCGCGGGTGGCGGCGCGGGAGGTGAGGAGGGAGAGGTGGCGGTAGGGGCGCCGGCGGGATAGGTTCGGACAGTACGGTGCGCGTTTCGCGTGGGCACGCTACGCTTTGCGCACCCTAGGAAACTGCGGGTCTCATGAAAACCGTCCTGGTCATATTCTTTCTGTCGGTGCAGAGCAGCTATTCCGAAAATTCGGAGGTTGCCGCCACGGCAGAGGCGTTTGACACTGTGCAGTTCTACGCCGCCAATGGCGCGAGCTGGCGTATCAAGACGTACGCCAGGGACCAGGATGTGCATATCTGGTCGCTCGGCCAGAACGTTACGGATCTCGTGGCGCTGGCCCGGACGAACACCGAGAAGCACTACGGCGACGTGCTCAGGGAAGGCTACGTCATCGAAACCGACGAGGGGCTTGACGGTGTGCGGCGCGAGCTGAGGAAGCGCGGTCTCACGTCCAGTCTAGAAATGCCGTCCTCGGGTGCGGTATTTTGGGTGCCGGAAGGTACTCATTACAGAACGAAGTCAGCGCCGAGGTGAGCGTATCCCAGGCGGAGCAAGGTGGAGTGCTCAGCACATCCTACGGGCTTGGCTGGCATTCAGGAGGTCGTAGGTGGCCTCGCCAAAATGAATGACGAAATCATACTGAGCCGTGACGGTGTTACCGTCGCCTTCGACGAACCGCGCTGCGATGGCAAAGGCTGCCTGGAGAGCTACGCGGTAAGCGTCGAGACACCTGGCTTGTCGGCCCGCGTGCGGGTGGAGAATCCGCCGTATGGCTCAAGCCCGGCCGCCTTCTTCGCGGAGCTGGCGAAGCAGTGGCGCGGCTGGAAGGGCGAGAAGCGGTGGGGCTCCATGGAAGGGGAGCTGGATCTGGCCGCGGTGTCGGATTCGACGGGGCACGTCAGACTCACAGTGCGCATGCGTCCCGACGCGTACCCGGCGGTGTGGTCGGCCACGGCGTCGGTTCTGATCGAGGCGGGGCAGCTGGAGGGGCTGGAGCGGAGGTTCGCAGAGTTCTTCGTGTTTGCGGCGCAGTCATGATGAGTGGGCGTAGCCCGTTGCAGGAGGCGGTCGCCGCGCTCTGCATGCTGCTCGCGTCTTGCAGTACGCCGGAGCCGCGGAACTGGGCATTTGTGCAAGCCGTTGGTGGCGTGCGGGTGGGGCCACCGCTGATCAGTGAAGTCGGCGGCTGGGCGCTGCGAGTGGTTGCCGATGTCAGCGGCACGAGGATGGTCACGGTCAAGCCAACGACGCTGAACTCCGGGCTGGCCTGCGACGCCGCGGCGGTGGTTGAAGGTCAATCGATCCTGGTCACGATATCGACCGTGCCGGCCGGCGGCTCCCGGATGGCAAGCTGCTCCTTTGTTTTGCTCGGCGAGCTGCCCAGCGGGCGATACCCAGTCTTCTACAAGGGGCCTGGTGAGCCGCCGGTGCCGCTGGGCCAGGTGGAGATCGGGCGCTGAATGGCATGGCCAAAGGATTTCTCAAAGGTACGACTCCGCTGCTGCGGCTCGGCGCGACTGCTTTTGCGCTGGCGCTGCTGGGGGCGTGCATCGGCTTCGCCGGCTTTGACATGGGCAGCAAACGTAGGGTGTGCAACGCGCACGCGGATGTGGCGTGACGCGTGCGCGTTGCGCACCCTACGAAACTGGGGTTACTACAAAAACACGAGCGGCCTACATGCGCAACCCGACATATTGATCGATCCTGGCTTGGAGCACGCGCGTCTTCTCGATGGCAAGGCCACTCAAGCTGACCTGAGCCCGTCGATGCGGAGGCAGCTCGAGGTTTATTATGACCTGGGTGTTCCGACTGTCGAGGCAACGACGCCGCAGGGGCACATTCTGGTGCCGCCCCGGAATCCCGGAAAGATCAGGTTGAGAAAATGAACAAGCGCAAGCTCGTAGTGGAAGTGGAGCATCTTCTCCTGGTACTTTCCAGTGAAACGTCGCTGGAGGCGAAGCGTCATGACGACCTGTTTGAACTGAGCTACGTCAGGACGAGGCGGGCAATCGCAGCTGCGAAGGCGCCGCTGACCGAGCTGGGCATATATGAGGCCGTGGTGGCCGCGGTCGATCGGGCGGAAGCCCTGGCCAAGAACGCAGAGTACGCCGCCGGGTCCGATCTGTTGTTCGATACATTCCAGGCGCTGATGCGCAAGTCCGGCAGCTACGAGCGCTATGGCCGGCGCTACGGCAAGAAGGCCGACGGCAGACCGCCGCGCGAGCCAGTGGCTGGAGAGCTGATCCACGGCTGCGGCGATCCGGGGCCGGATGCCTACGCCGGCCGCTTCCGGGAGATGGCTCCGACGCAGGACCAGGCGGCGGTATCGGCGGTGGAAAGCGCCCTGGCGGTGCTGCGCACAGAGGCGACGATCGCCTGGGCCGGTACCGGGGCGGATGTGCCGGGCAAGTTCCGGGTGCTGCGCCAGGCGGCGGAGCAGGCCGAGCGGCCGCTGCAAGCCCTTGGGCTGTACCGGCTGCTGCTGGATACACTAGCCGCGGCTGAGTCGTTTGCCAGCGAGGGCGAGCATGCGGAGGCGGATGAGTTGCTGGAGGAGTTCGACCGGCAGTTGCGGCAGCGGGTGGGGATGAAGCCCATGCGCAGCCGCAGGGCGCAATAACGCCGGGGTTCGTCTCGCTGAGCGCGTCAGGCGGGTTGCGCTGCTCTACAGGTTCTGTGTGATCCGCGTGGGCACGCTACGCTTTGCCCACCCTACGAAACTGTACATCATTGGGTGCCTGGATGAAGCGGCGTTACGTGCTCGACGGGTCTCGTTTCGCGACACTGGGTGAGTTCGCCCGCTACTTCAGCGAAACCGTGCTGGAGGGTTACCAATGGCGCGGAAACCTCGATGCGTTCAACGACATTCTGCGCGGCGGCTTTGGCACGCCGGAGGGCGGCTTCGTGCTGGTGTGGCGTAACCACGATAGGTCGCGGCGGGCGCTCGGGGCCGAGTGCTTTGATACGCTGGTCGAGATCATTCGTGCGCAGGTGCCGGTGGCGACGAGGCGGAAGATGGCGTTGAACTGGAGCTCGAATGAGCGAGCCCGGCGGCGGAGCCATGGGAGAAGAGTGGCAGCGGGCGGCGGCGAAGTAGCGAGTCCGCGGGAATGACGAATTGGAAGATGGCGCTCAGCGGCTGGCGGTGAGGATGCCGCCGACGGGAAACTGGTTGCGCACCGCGGGCAGGCCGTTGTGCTGCTCGAAGACGAGGCCGACGGTGATGTTGGTGCTGCTGGTGACGGATTCGACGCCGGCGATGGTGAGGGGGGCGAAGTCCCCGGAGCCGGAGGCCTGCATGCCGGGGCGGAAGATGCCGCTGAGGATACGGCCGAGGACGACGATGCCGCGGCCGCTGAGTTCGAAGTGTTCGAGCACTTCAAAAGTCGCGGGCTCGGCGCCGCGCATTCGTTCCGCGGGGTCGAGGATCTGGCGGTGGAAGCACTGGCTGGCGGCGGGGCCGAACAGGAGCAGGCTGACCCAGCGCTGCCGGCCGCCGCGCTCGACGATGCAGTAGCTGGCGGGGCCGCGCAGGCGCGCCGCCGGGTAGCCGAGGCTTGAGGCGGGTACGACGCGGTCGACGTCGGCGAGGTTGACGTTGTGGCTGCGGAACCAGCCGTCGTAGTGGAGGCTGTCGGGGAAGAAGGTGATGGTCCGCAGGCTCAGCCGGCGCATGGCCGCCGCGGCGAGGACGAAGACGGCGAGGGCGGGGAACCAGGCGCGGCCGGCGAGCAACGCGGCGAACAGGATCGCGCTGACGGCGGTGGCGAAGATCCCGAACCATTTGTTGGCGAAGAGGCTGGCGCGGAATTCCATCGGGGCCTAGCCTGCCTTCCCGGGGACGAGCCGGCCTTGCCGCGCGCGCCGTCCGGGCAGCGCTGCGGCCGGCATTGCGGCGTGCTCCTCCCGGGGCTCTTGTTCTTGTGGCGGCATGTCGGATGACGGATCAGACGTGTCGATAGCCTGCGCCGGGGATGGCGGGGCTGTCTAGCGCGGGGCGGGTTTCGCGGGGCAGTCTGAGAGGGCACCTGAATGATTCCTCACCACCAGGCCTGTTTCGCTGCTCCGCCTCCTGCTTCGTGGGAAAGGCGGGCGGTGCGTCCTGCACTGCCCGGCCGTCACGGTCTATCCGCCGCAAAGGCAAGCCTAATCTCCGCATAAATTGCGGAGATTAGAGCTGCTATTCACCGCACGCCCCGGGGTTTTGCGGCGTGCGCGCCGCTTCACGCGATTCGCGATTTCAACCAGGGCCATGCGCCGGTGTATCCGGCATGGCCACACTTTTCATGAGGTGAACCCCCGATGAAGAAGCTCAACGAGCAGGAGGCGGCGACCTTGCGCACGACCTTGGCGGCGGCGATGGTGGCGCTGCAGCGGGGGCGGGTGCCGGTGGGGCCGGAGTTGCAGCGGCTGCTGAAGGGCGCGTGGGACATCGTGCGCGATCCGGGTGATCCGGCGCTGGCGTTCCAGGCGCGGCGGGCTTCGCCGCTGGTGCTGCCGTTCGGGGCGGATCTGCGATGAGCGGGCCGGGGGATGTGATCGCGGGGCTGGCGCCGCCGCAGGAGAACGCTCAGGCGGTGGCTTATCGGGGGAGGAAGCGGAGCCGCCGTTGGCGTGATGAGAGTGGCACGGGGACTGAGGGAGGCGCAACGGCCTACCCCTCCCCCTACCCCCTCCCGTCCCTGAAGGGACTTCCTTCGGTCGCAGGGGAGGGGAATGAAGAAGCTGACGCGGGCGCCAAGGGTGTAGCGGATCAGCCGACGGCTGAGCTGGGTGCGCTAGCCGGCTACATCCGCAACAGCTGGGGGCGCAACAAGCGGGCGCGGGATCTGGTGGAGGAGCGGTTGCTGGCGTGTTTGCGGGCGCGGCGCGGGGTGTATTGCGAGGCGGAGCTGGCGGAGATGTGGACGGCGGATGCGGGGGAGCCGATCTACCTGCCGCTGGCGGCGACCAAGATGCGCGCGGCGGAAGCGGCGCTGCGGGAGTTGCTGTTGCCGGAAGGGGAGCGGCCCTGGGGGCTGGATTCTTCGCCTTTGCCGGAGCTGCCGCCGGAGGTGATGGAGCCGATCGTCGAGCGCGCGGGGCAGATGGCGCGGCAGCAGATGCAGCAGGCGGCGGCGCGCGGGGAGCGGATCGCGAGCCTGGGGCAGTTCACGCAGACGATGGTGCAGCTCAACGAGCGGCTGAAGGACGAGGCGGTGGCGCAGGCGCGGGTGGAGGCGAAAGCGCGCGCGGCGCGGATGGAGGATGTGATCGAGGAGCGGATGGAGCGGGGCGGCTATTACGCGGCGCTGGCGGAGTATGTGCAGCATTTCTGCACCTATCCGGCGGCGGTGCTGAAGGGGCCGTTCCTGCGGCGCGGCAAGCGGCTGGCGTGGACGCGGCCGGGGGAGCCGGACGTGGTGAGCGCACCGGAGCTGGCCTGGGCGGCGGTGAATCCGTTCGACTGTTATCCGGCGCCGGAGGCGCAGAGCTGTCAGGACGGGGACTTCATCGAGCGGATCCGCATGACGAGGGCGGACCTTTACGATTGCATCGGCGTGCCGGGTTACAGCGAGAAGGCGATCCGCAAGGTGCTGGCGGAGCAGCAGTCCGGCGGCTTGCGGGCCTGGCTGTGGAGCGATGCGAGCCGGCGGATGCTGGAGGGCGAGACGCATGACGTCTGGATTCCCGACTACCTGGTGGACGCGCTGCATTTCTGGGGCAGCGTGGAGGGGCGGGTACTGATCGATTACGGGCTGAAGGACGAGGTCGACGATCCGCTGGCGTATTACGAGGTGGATGCGGTGCTGATCGGCTCGGAGGTGATCCGCTGCGAGATCAACGACGATCCGCTGGGGCGGCGGCCGTATTTCAACGCCTGCTACGACCCGGTGCCGGGGGCGTTCTGGGGCAATGCGATCTACGAGCTGATGCGCGATTGCCAGTCGATGGCGAATGCCTGCGCGCGGGCGCTGAACGCGAATCTGGGACTGGCTTCGGGGCCGATCATGGGCATCGACATGAGCCAGCTCGCGGCGGGGCAGGACCCGAAGGCGCTGCGGCCGCTGCAGATCATCCAGCTGGACCGCTCGCGGGCGCAGGCGGCGGCGCAGCCGATCGAGTGGTACCAGGCGGACAGCCGCGCCAGCGAGCTGCTGGCGATCCTGGAGAAGTTCGAGCAGAAGGCCGACGACCTGACCGGCATCCCGCGCTATCTCAACGGGGTGCAGGACGCCAGCGGCGCGGCGGCGACGGCTTCGGGGCTGTCGATGCTGCTGGGCACGGCGGCGAAGGGCTTGCGCCGGGCGGTGGCGAACATCGACCGCGGCGTGATCGCGCGCACGGTGGAGGCGGCTTACGTGCACGAGATGCTGTACAACGCCGACGAGACGATCAAGGGCGATTGCACGGTGAGCGCGCGCGGCGCGGCGGCGATCCTGGTGAAAGAGCACTTGCAGCAGACGCGCACGCAGTTCCTGGCGCTGACGGCGAATCCGGTGGACATGCAGATCATCGGGCTCAAAGGACGGCGCGCGGTGCTGGCGGAGGTGGCGAAGGCGCTGGAGATGCCGGTGGAGGAGATCCTGCCGAGCGAACAGGAACTGGCGCAGCGGCTGCAGCAGGCGCAGGCCCAGCAACAGCAGCCGGGCCCGCCGCCGCCTTCGCCGGACGCGCAGCTGAAGGCGCAGACCGAGCTGGCCAAGACGCAGTCCCACGAGCGGATCGCCGGCGCGAGGATCGCGGTATCCGCGCAGCGCGACGAAAGGAGCAAACATGCGGCTCAGTCCGGATCAGTACCAGACCCTGGCGCGGCTCAAGCGGCTGCCTGACGGCGCCGCTTTCGTCCGGTTGCTGGAGGCGGAGCTGACTGAAGTGAGCGCGGCGCTGCGCACGGCGACGGGCGAGCGGGTGGGATGGTTGCAGGGGGAGGCGCAGTGCCTGGCGGGGTGGTTGGAGCGGTTTGGACAGGCGGAGGTGGGTAGTGGACGCTGAGACGATGACGCCGGGCACGGGCCTGGATGAGGGTAGGGCGGCGACCCTCGGAACCGGGCTCGCCGAAGGAGCGGTTGGCGCCGGCAGGTTGCCTGCGCCTGACGATGCGCCGCATGGTTCGGGCCTTGCGCCGCCGGCGGATTCGACGGGCGTGGGGGATATGCCCGCAGTGGCGTCTGGGCAGCTGCCACCGGAGTGGAATGACTGGAGCGCGCACGCGCAGGATACCTATGCCTATCTGACCGGCAATGGCTACGACACCGAGACCGCGCGGGACATGGCGTGGCGGATGCACCTGTACGGCACAGTCGACCGCGAGGCACCGATTGGGCCGCGTCCTGGTGCTGTTGACGATTCCGCGGTTGCCGCACAGATGCATGATGAGGTGCGCAAACTGGGGGGCGATGCGCAGCACGACTACGTGCAGCTGCGCCAGATGGGTTGGACCGATCCGCAGGCGTCCACCGCTGTTGCCCCGTACGACGAGGCGGCGGCCGACATGTCTCCCTATGTGGCACAGGCGGGAGGGGCAGCGGTCAACGACTACCTGGTGCTGCGGCACAAGGGTTGGAGCGATGCGGATGCGAGTACGGCGGTGCTGACGGGTGAAGACGATATCGCTCGCCCGAGCGTAGCAGAGGCGTCCGGCGACAAGGTTACGTATACCTATGACGATGGCTCGAAGTTGATCGTCTCGGGCGGTACGCAGAATCTGCGTAACCACAATCCGGGCAACATGGTCGATAGCGCCGGCGGCTACCCCACGATCGGCAGGAGCGCCAGCAACAAGTTTGTGACCTTTCCGGACGAGGAAACCGGTTTCAACGCCGAGGTCGCCAATCTGGAAAGACCCACGTACCAGCGCAAGACTGTATCCGAGGCGATCAAGACCTGGGCCCCGGCCAGCGATCACAACGATCCGGCAACCTACGGGCACACGGTGGCGGCATGGACCGGACTCGATCCGAACACGCCGCTGCAGGCGTTGACGCTTCCGCAACTGGTGTCGGTCGCCAATGCAATCCAGAGATTTGAAGGATCGCAAGGCGGTGCTGCTACCATTGTTCCGCCGGAGTCCAAGGGGCGATAGCGGTTCCACGTCCGGGTGAGCGATCCGGCCGAAGGCGGGTTGGCTTCTTGCACAGTGTTTGCACGCAGCCGCCCTGCGGCTTGCATACCGGGGTGGCAGCATGGAACTGTCCGGTATGGGCAATGAAGGGGGCGGTCCGTGGAACGTTCGATGATTCGCGCGGCAGGACTGGCCGCGGCGCTGTGTGTCGGCGTGGTGCTGCCGGCGCTGGCGGAGGAGCCGGAGCAGCTGGAATGCACGGCAGGCGCTGCGGGCATGGCGCACCGGCTGCGGCTGAGGGTCGCGGCCGGCGAAGTCACAGCATTCGAGTACTCGAGCGTGGATGTGACGACGGCGAGCGCCTGCGGCGTGGCGGCGTCGAAGACGCCGGACGGAGGGCTGGCGGATTCGACGTGGACGGCGCTGCCGGATGGGGCGACGCAGGTGGGTATCCAGACTTTCGCCACCGGAACGGAAAGCATCCGGGGCAGGGTGATGATCCGCAATGTCGCCGGCGGATACGAGTTGACGGCGGTGCCGAATCCCCCGTGGGAATTCTGCGCGCGTGGCGCCTACCTGGCGCCGGTGGCGACGCTGACGGCAGGCGATGCCCGCTGCCGGCTGGGCGGGGTTGCGGCCGGGCCGCTGGATGCGGACACGATGCAGACGGTGACATTGAGTGGGCGGCTGCGGCAGCAGCGCGAATGGGGGCCGCCCAACTTCGGTGAGAATCCGAAGACGGATTCGACCTATATGGCCTGGATTCTGGAACTGGACCGGCCAGTGCTGATCCACGAGCACCATGACGATGGCACGCCGCGGGATGACGTGACGCTGAAGCGCATCCAGCTACACGAACTGGCCTCGGCCGGCAGCTGGAAGGCGATGGTCGGCAAGGCTGTGCTGGCATCGGGGAAGATGTGGACGGCGAGCACCGGCGGGGACGTGACGGCGGTGACGCTGCACACCGAGGCTCTGCGCTTGAAGGACGGCGGCCGGTGAAGTGGCGGCTTCGCGGGTGACGAAGAGGGCGACCGGCGGCACTTGCGTGGCGCGGTAGAAATCTATAAAAGATCACCAGCGTTGAAGTTGTGTCCGAAGCCCGGCCCTGAGCCGGGCTTCGGCGTTTATGGGACCGGTGGGCGCAATGCCTGCGGGTCCCTGGCCCTGAAGGGCTGAGGTTCTGAAGTCTGACGCCGGGCGTTTCCGCCCTGGGCGCGTTCACGGTTGCCGATCTTCTCTGCTCCTGCTGGAGCGGAGCGGCCGTGCGCGTGTCCAGTGCCGAGACAACCGGAGCGCGCACCTGCGAGGGAACGCGCGAGCGCCGCGGCACCCCTAAGGGAGCGCCACGGCTACGCACGCGGGCGATTCCGCGAACCCACATGAACGCCCGACGGGCACATGGAGCATGAAGATGGCACGACTGCCGGCGGCACTGAGGAAGCGGGAGACGCGCAGCAACGAGGCGATCCGCCTGCGCAGGGAGAACCTGGAACGGCTGCAGCAGGGGCAGGCGCCCCGGCCGCTGCCGGAGCCGGAGCTGCCGGCGCGGGAGGCGGCGGAGCCCGAAACGGCACCGGCCGGTACGGCGGAACCGCAGGGGGCCGCTGCGCCTGCGGAGGGCGAGTACCTGCGCAGCCGGTTGAGCACGGTGGAGGGCATGCTGCGCTCGGAGAGCGAGCAGCGGCGCCGCGAGCAGGAGGCATCGCGCCTGCGCGAGGGGCAACTGCAGCAGCGGCTGGCGGAGCTGCAGCGCGGGCACGAGGCGGCGGCGGTGGCGGCGATGGGCGCGGAGGAGTTGAAGCGCTACGTCACGCCGCAGCAGCTGCAGGAGTTCGGCGAGGATCATTGCCGGCTGATCGTGGCGACGGTGAAGGCCGCCGCCGGCGAGCTGACGCGCAGCGCGGTGCAGGGCGAGGTGGCGCAGATGCGCGCCGAGCTGGCACAGCAGCGCAAGGCGATGGAGCGTTCGCAGGAGGCGGCGTTCTGGTCGGACGTGAACGCACGGCTGCCGCGCTGGCGCGAGACCAACGCCGAGCCGGGGTTCCTGCGCTGGCTGGGGGAGCGGGATGCTCTCGCCGGCCGCACGCGGCAGGAGGTGCTCAACGAGGCGCGCGCGGCGCTGGACGCCGACCGCGTGGTCGCCATCTTCAACGCCTGGCCGCAGGGCCAGGCCAGGCCGGGGCCGCGCGATGCGACGCGCCGCGTGATCCCCAACGGCAAGCCTCCGGCCGCGATGCCGGCGGAGTCCGCGGGCGGGCAGACGGTGAGCCGCGACTGGATTGCGGAGCAGAACCGGCTGTACGCGCAGGGCTATTACCGCCGCCGGCAGCAGGAGTGGCAGGGGGTGCAGGACACCATCGACCGGGCCGCGCGCGAAGGGCGCATCCGCTGAGGATGTGTTACCGCGCGGCCACATCAAACTAGGAGGCCATCATGGCTACCGTAGGTATTCCCCGCGCGAGCGGGTACGCCGACTATTCGAGCGGCGGACAGGCCGGGTTCATCCCGGAGCTGTGGAGCACGAAGCTGACGACGAAGTTTGATCTGTAGGACTTCGCTAAACCGCGAGAATTGCTGGAACACCCTTAGAGCCGCCGGCGCCACAGCGTAGCCCGCAAGGGCAGGCGTAAAGGCTGGAAAAGTCGGAGGATTGGGCAATCAGCAGCCGAGCCGGCCAGGAATGGCCGGAAGGTTCAACGACCAGGCGTAGTAACCCGGACCGGGTGAGGCGCCCAAGAGCACGCGGCGCCGCAAGGCGATGATATGGCCTGATCCTGCGGGAAACCGCAGGGAGCCGGGATAAAGAGCCCGGACGTGAACAAGGTGCTACAACACCACAGTATTCGGCGAGATCGCCAACACGGATTAGAATCGTAGTCCCTGGCGCGAGCAATCGCGCCATGCAAACCTGGTGAATTGCTGGAAGGCTGAGACGCTAATCAGCAGCCAAGCCCCTTTGGGGGGAAGGTTCAGAGACTAGGAAACAAGCTTGAAACCTCCGGGCCAAGTGCCCTGATCGGGGGTAAAAGAGTGGATGTGGAAACGAGGGGGATGCTGGTCGGAATGGCGCTCGGTGACGGTTGGATCAATGTCCGCCGCCGGGTGAGGAAGATCAATGGGCGTGGTTATCCCTATGAAAGCCGGGAGTTGATGGTCCGGCATTCGGTCGCTCAGGCTGACTACTGTGAGCACAAGGCATCGCTGGTACGTAAAGCCTTGAATCGCAGTTGCAGCATGAGTTATTTCGATCATGGTCCCGGCAAGAAGTACAAGGGCTGTGGCTTCACTGTCAGCCATCCCTACTTCGGTCAGCTCAAGACTGTCTGCTATCCAGGCGGGCGCAAGACGTTTACAGCCCGTGCCTTGGAGATGCTGACAGTAGAGGGCCTCGCACTGTGGTACATGGACGACGGGTCCGTGGGCCGCAATGTCAACAAAGAAGGTCGGGTGACCTCAGTTTCCACCGACATCGCGACGATGTGTTCAAAGGAAGAGGCCGAGACGATCAAGTGCTATTTTCTGGATCATCACGGCATCACGTTCAATATCCGCTGTGACGTTCGCTGCTCGGAAGGGCATCAGTTCTACATCCAGGCGAACACCGCAGAGAGCAGGAAGTTTGTGAACGTGATCGGTGACTACGTCATTCCATCGATGCAGTACAAGATTGCACATGTCGCAGAGCTTGATTCCCACGAGTGCCAGGCACCCTTCGGTTCATGCATTACTTGCGGAAAGCCGGTGTATGCGAATCGCCACAAGGGTCTTTGCGTAGCCTGTTATAGCCGACGCTATTACAGGGAAACACGGAGATTCCGCGAAGGGCGGAAGCCGGCCAAGAACGGCTTCTACAAGGGTGATGAGATAGTCCGACCTGACGAGAACTGAATCGTCAGAAGCAAGGGATAAAGAGCCCCTGCGATAACACGTGTACGAAGGCGAGATCGCCCGAATGGGCGACGTGGTGCACATCCGGCGCACGCCGGACATCACCGTCAATCCCTACCAGGTGGGGATGACGATCAACTACCAGGTGCCGGACGTGCAGGCGACGGAGCTGGTGATCGACCAGGGGCTGTACTGGGCGTACCAGATCGACAACGTCGACCGCTACCAGTCGGATATCGATCTGATGGACGACTTCACCCAGGACGCGGTGCAGAAGACGATGGAGCAGCAGGACCAGACCTTGCTGGCGACGATCCCCGGCGAGGTGGCGGCGAGCAACCAGGGCGCCAGCGCAGGCGCCGAGTCGGGCGACGTGAACCTGGGCACAGTGGGCGCGCCGCTCTCCGTGACCAGTGGCAACGTGATCGACAGCGTGCTGCTGGCGGCGGGCCAGGTGCTGGACGAGGCGAAGGTGCCGCGCGACGGCAAGCGCTGGATCGTGCTGCCGAGCTGGCTGATCCGCAAGATGAAGAACTCGGAGCTGAAGTACGCCTACGAGACCGGCGACGCGGTGAGCCCGCTGCGCAACGGCCGCGTCGGCCGCACCGACGACTTCGTCATCTACCAGAGCAACAACATCAAGGGCGTGAGCAACGCCGGGGTGAAGTCCTACGCCTGCCCGTTCGGCCATCCGGCCGGCCTGACCTGGGCCTCGCAGTTCATCGACACCGACGCGGTGAAGCTGGTCAACCAGATCGGCACCGGCGTGTACAGCGTCTGCGCCTATGGCTTCAAGGTGACGGAGCCGGGTTATCTGGGCAGCGTGTACGCCACTCCTGGTGTGGGCTGAACGATCTTCGCGGGCCTTCGGGCCCGCTTTCTTTTGAAGGAGGCGAGCGATGAAGAAGGAAATCAAGGCCGTGCGTCCGGACTGGATGCACGGCACCAACGAGGGCCGCGTCGAAGTGCCGGTGCGCGGTCCGGGCGAGCTGGGCAAGGGCAGCGGCGCAGAGAAAGGCAAAGCCCAGGTGGCGATGGGCGTGCGCGTGGACCTGGCCTGCGAGCAGGAGGAGCACGAGGGCGGGTACAACCGCTGAAGTGGAGGGGCCGGCGTGAGCCGGCCCCTTTTCCGTGGGCCGCGTGCGGCGCAAGAAAAAAGGGTGATTTGCACGGCAGTGCCATGGTATTTGCACGCGGCTGGCATGTGGGCTGGCTAAAGTGCGGCGATGGAATTGTTCTGGACCGGATTGGTGGCTGCTGTGGTGCTCACGGTGCCGACTCTGTTGGCGCTGTATTGCGGTGATGTTGAGTTGTACTGGTTCGGCCTCGGACTGCTGTGCGTTTGGCCGTTGTTCCTGTGGCGGAAAATCTGGCTCGTATTCTATGCGGCGGTGGTCGGCATACTGAGCTTGGTGGCGGCGGGCCTGATCGGGTACGTGGAGTGCTGTCTGCCGTTCGAGCAAGTTAATGCACCGGTCGATCCGGTAGGTCTGCTGTTGACTATTGCCTTGCCACCGGTCGCCGGCTGGGTAGGCATTGCCGCCCACCTCGGCGTGCGGGGCATCCGATTCTGCTGGCGCGAGTTCCGCGCGAGCAGGCAGGTTCGTCCGGGGTAGCGCGACGCTGCATCGACCTTGCCATCCTCAAGCAGAACCCGAAGGGCCGGATCACCGGCCCTTTTCTTTTCTGAAGGAGCAAACATGAATACTGCGATCGCGCATCCGCAAGCGACGGCATCGGCGCGCGCCACCTCGACGCCGCGCTACCTGATCCGTCGCGACGGCGTGGTGTTGGACTATCACCCGGCGCTGGCCGCGCGTCCTGGCTTCCGCACCGCCGACGAGTTGCCGGAGGCTTACCTGGAGCAGGTGCGCCTGGCGCAGGCGCGCGATGTGGCCGCTGCGCAGGCGCGCGCGGCGCAGCAGCAGCGCTTGCAGGAGATGGCTGCGCGGCGCGAGCAGGAGCGTGGGCAGGCGGCGGCGCAGCCGGATGCGGCGCCGCGGCGCCGTGTCCGCGGCGGAGCGGGCTGATGCAGGCAGGCACGATCATCGGGCGGGTGCGGGCGACCCTGCTCGATCCGAACGGCGACTACTGGACCGACGCGGAGCTGTACGACTATCTGTCGGCGGCGCAGACGGCGGTGGTGAGCCTGCGGCCGGAGGCTTATGCGCTGACGGCGCTGGTGACTCTGGTGCCTGGCGTGCTGCAGGCCATTCCGGCCGACGGCGCGCAGCTGCTGGAGGTGACGCGCAATGGCAATGGCGGCGCGATCCGCCAGATCGATCGCGACACGCTCAGCCATGCGGCGCAGGACTGGGCCGGGGCGGCGCAGTCGGCGACGGTGCTGCATTACATGGCGGATCCGCGCAATCCGCTGCGCTTTCATGTCTATCCGCCGAGCGACGGCACGGCCAGCGTGGAGCTGGTCTACGCGGGCATTCCGCCGCGGCTGGCGGCGGCGACCGATAGCCTGAGCCTGCCGGATGTGTTCGAGACGGCGCTGCACGCTTATGTCTGCGCGCTGGCCTTGGCCAAGAACACGGATCGCGGCGACCTGGCGAAGTATCAGGGCTTCATGGCGCTGTTTCAGCAGCTGGTGATGGGCCGCGGTCAGGGCCAGTTCGCCGAAGCGCCCCAGGCGAGGATCAACTGATGCCGCATGCCGTGACTTACCTGCTCGACCGTGCCGCCAGGACGCTGTACGACGAGACCCATGTGGTGTTCAGCCAGGATGAGTTGCTGGCGCACCTCAACGCGGCGGTGGCGGAGATCGTGCAGCTCGATCCCAAGGCCTACATGGTCAACGCGCCGTTCCTCTGCGCGCCGGGCGCGCTGCAGACGGTGCCGGGCGATGCGATCGCGCTGGTCGACGTGCTCTACAACACCGATGCCGCCGGCGTGCCGGGGCGGGCCATCGCGGCGGTGGCTGTCGACAGCCTCAAGGCGGCGCGGCCGGACTGGGCGCAGTCGCCGCCTTCGGCGGTGGCGCGGCATTACGTCGCCGATCCACGCGATCCGAAGCGCTTCTACCTGTGGCCGCCGCAGCCCGATCCGCCCGGCTATGTGCAGGCGGTGTACCAGATGGTGCCGCCGGACGTGGGCCTGGCCGACGCGTTTCCGCTGCCGGACCTGTACGAGGAGGCGGCCTGGCTGTTCATGGTCTGGCACTGCCTGATGCGCCGCGACCAGGAGCCGCAGCGGGCGCAGCTGTTCTATGCGCAGTTCCTGCAGGAGCTGGACGTGGATGTGAAGAACATCGCGCGGATCCAGGCCGGCAGGCCGGACGGGTGGCGCAACTCGAGTGTGGCGCCGGAGGGCAACGATGGCTGATATCGACGACCTGTTCGGCGAGCTGCGGCGCGCGGTGAAGGGCTGCCCCGAGCCGACCATGGCCGATGCGCTGCTGCGCGCGGCGCGCACCTTCAGCGCCGAGACCTGGCTGCTGCGCCGGGCCTATGCGTTCACCACCGTGGCGGGCCAGCAGCAGTACGCGCTGCAGGCGCCGCCCAACGAGGAGGTGATCGCGGTGAAGCATGCGCAGCTTGGCGCGGCGCTGCCGCCGGTGGAGCCGGCGCTGGCGCCGCGGTCGCGGACTGGCGATCCCGCTCCCGCTGGCGGTGGCGGCGGCTCGACCCGGCCGCTGCGCTTTGTCTATCCGACCCTGATCGATCCCGACGCCGCGCCGGCGCGGCCCCACAGCATCTGCTATGTGCCCTACGACACGGTGGCGCTGGCGCCGGTGCCGGACGATGCCTACCCGGTGGAACTGGAGCTGATCACGCAGCCGACCGCGGGCACCCGCTGGATTGCCGACGAGCTGTGCCGCAAGTGGGACCAGGCGCTGGGGTACGGCGCGCTGGAGTGGCTGCTGCGCATGCCGGGTGATCCCTGGTACAACCCGCCGGCCGCCGACGAGTATCTGCGCTTGTTCGGCCAGCAGATCGTGCGCGCACGCGGCGAGGCGGCGTTCGACTTCACGCCCAACCAGCGCCGCTGGCTGCGGGCGGGGTTCGGGGAGCGGCGGTGATCGCCGGCGGCGCGCCCGGGGTGCAGGCCGGCTTCGTCGAGCAGGTCGTCGCGCCGGCCGCGTTCCCGGTCCAGGTTTCGGCGCGGGCGGGCGCGATCGATTTGAGCTGGGCCGTGGTCGCCGGCGCCGTCCGGTATCTGGTGTATTGCGGCAGGACGGCCGACGCCTTGCAGCGCGTGGGCGAGACGGCCGCGCTGGAGTTTTCGCTCAGTGGTTTGCAGGCGGCAATCTATTTCGTGCAGGTGGTGGCGCGGTTCGCGTCGCGGCAGGCCGTCGCCCCGGTTTTCGACGGCGGTTCCGGAGCCCAGCGGGTCGATCTGACGCAAGTGCCGCAGGCTCCGGCGAATCTGGTAGTGGTGCAGTCCTGCGACGCTCACGTCGACCTGGCGTGGAGCCAGCCGGGCTCCGTTGCCGGCCTCGAGTTCAATCTCTACGTCGGCGGCGCTTCCGGCGCGGAGAGCCTGGCGCTTGGCGGTGTGCAGGGAAGCGCGGTCCGCGCGCCAGGCGTCAACGGCGTGGCGAATTACTACCGGGTGCAGGCGGTTAACGGCATCTATCTTTCGGGCTTGTCGAACGAGGTCAGCGCGGCTGCCGTTTTGAACCCGGCTCCATCCGGTCTGGTGGCCGCGCCGGGCGACGGCAGCGTGGCCCTGTCATGGGCGGCGGCTGATGGCGCGGTGAGTTACGACGTTTGCATGGGCACATCGTCCGGAGGGGAGGCACTGGTGGCGAACACCGGCGCGACTTCGGCCACGGTTGGCGGGCTGGACAACGGTGCGACCTATTACTTCACCGTGGCGACGGTCAACGCCTGCGGGCAGGTGTCGCTGCCGTCGGATGAGGTCAGTGCGATGCCGGCCAATGCGCCGTGCCCGAACATCGGCCTGTCCTGGCTGGAAGCGAGTGGCGTGCGGCCGCTGCAGATCCTGAACGCCGGCTGGAACGGGTCGCGTTTCGTGGCGCTCTATGGCAATGGCGGCAACAACAACGAGAACATCTCGTTGTACTCGGCCGATGGCCGTGTTTGGAATCAAGGGAATCTGGTCACCAGTCGGTCGGTCACCGGTATGGGCGCCGACCCGGTGAGCGGACTATGTATCGCTTTCCTGTTCGACAGTGCGGCAAGCCCGGGGCAGCTGTGGACTTCCATCGATGGTGTGAACTGGACGCTGCAGAACGGCAGCTTTCAGCTGCCAATCGACTCGACCACCATCAACGGCTGGGAGCTGGTGCTCCACAACGGCCTTGCGGGCGTGCAGGGCAGGTGGCTGGGCTTCATCGGCAGCGGCACTTACGACAATGGCGGCGGACCGTCTCACTCCGACCTGATCGGATCATCCAGCGACGGTGTGAACTGGACGATCGCGCCGAGCCCTCTGGATGCCTCTTCCGGCACGACCTATGCCGCCGCCTATGGCCTGGGGCGCTGGATCCTGAGCGGCGTGGACGGCAATGCGAGCATACCGGCGACATTCTGTTCCGATGACCAGGGTGTGACGTGGACGCGGGTGAACATTCCCTATGCGGCGACGGATTACAACGGCCAGGCCATCGCCACGGACGGACGGGGCACCTGGCTGCTGGTCACCGACGAGAGCTGGTACAAGTCGACCGACAACGGCAACAGCTTTGCCCAGGTCACCCCAGTCGGCGGCCAGCCGGCGAGCAACAACACACCTTACTACCTGAGCTTCCTCGACCGCTTTGCCGTCGGCTACTGGAATTCGCAGCTCACCAGTCTCTCCTTAGACGGCATCAACTGGATCGACAGCGCGGCGATGGGCGGCAGCTTCTCGCCGGCCAACCTGATGTACCGGCCTTCGGCCGTGGGAGGCGAGGTGTTTGTCGCCTATGGGACCGTTTCGTACGGCGGCACTGGCAGTTCCCTGCAATACAGCTTGTGCTGACTCGGATATGGTGAGGTGCGGATGAACCCAGGTGGCGTGGTGCAAGGCGGCTACCTCGAGCAGGTTTCCGGGTCGTCCGTTTTTGAAGTCGGGATTGTTCCGGGGATCGGATCGATCGCCCTGTCCTGGTCGCCGCAAGGCGCCGCACTGTACTACCGCGTCTGGTGCGGCCTGGCGGACGATGCGCTGAGCCTGGTGGCGGACCAGGTCACGGCCAGCGCGTACACCATCTCCGGACTCCGGGCCGGCGAGCAGTACTTCGTGCAGGTCACGGCAGTACGCTCGCCGCGCGGCAGCCTGCCCTCGGTCAGCGGTGGCCTGGCATCCCAGGCAGTGGCGGTGCTGGTGCCGAGCTGCACGCCGTTGGCGGCGGATGTCTGCTACGGGCTGATCCGGGCCGGTGCGGCGCCGCTGCTCGCCGGCAATGCCTCGCCAGGCGGTGGCGGGCCCTCGCCTTATGCCTTCGAATACGCCATCGACTGGAGCGACGACTCGGAATGCGGCTACGACGTCGCGGTGTATCCGGACTTCAGCATCCTCGCCAGCATCGTCCACCGGAACGTCCCCGTCGGCATGTGCAAGCAGCGCCGCGTGCGCTTCACCATGCAGGATGACAACCGGTCCAGCTTCGTGGTGATCAGCGGCCCGTCGGCTGCCGGCGACGCGATGCCGTCTGGTGCTTATCCGAACGGCACGGTGATCGTCATCGACTTCAGCAGCGATTGCTCCGGTAATCTGGGGGCGGCGGTGTCGATGCCGGATGTGAGCTGCGCCCGGATCCAGAACGGCAACTACAACAGCACCTTCACCGATCTCGGCGGTCAGCTCGACTTTCCAGTGGACTGGTCCGACACCGCCAACCTAGGCCATTCGGCGCAGAGCACATATGACGCCAACGGCGGCAGCGGCGATCCAGACTTCAGCACCAATATCCGCTTCTCGAACATCCCGCCCAGCGGCACCTCCTGCCGCGTCGTGCAGATCGGTTACCCGCCGCAGAGTCAGGGGGCAACCATCACCTGCGATCCGCCCCCGCAGGGTGGCAACCCGGTGGCCAGCTATCCGTTTGGCGGCCGCTATATGGGGGCGAGCATCGTCTTCGAGGCGGTGAACGGTGTGCTGACGGTCGAGAGCGTGCAGTTCATTGGCCAGACCTGAACATGATCGACGTCCATCTCCTGGTGCGAGGCCACGAAAACCCGGAGTGGCTGCGCCAGTGCCTTCTGAGCCTCAAAGGTCATCCGATTGCGCTGCACGTGGCGCCGGGCATCGAAGGAGACTTGAACAAGGCGCGGCTGGATGCGGTGGCGCACGGTTCGGCCGAGTTCGTGTCCTTCGTCGATCCCGACGACATCGTGCTGCCAGGCGCCTTCCAGGCCTGCCTTGACGCGATCGGCGCGGCTGACGGCGCCTACACCCGCGAGTTACTGATCCGTGGCGACGGCTCGGTCATCGGCGAGAACCGCCAGCCCGGCACACCGGGCACCAATCCGATGGCCGCGCACCACGTGGTGGTGCTGCGCCGCCGCATCGTCGAACGGGTCGAGCCTTTCGTGCGGCGACACAAATTCGGCTGCGGCTGGCTCCTGAGCGCCGCGGCCGATGCGCTGGGTGGGCTGAAGCCGACGGGAACCATCGGGTACCAATGGAGAATGCATGAAGGCAATTCGTTCGTGAGGCCGCAGAATCGGTTGGATCCGGCGGTGGTGCAGGCGTTGTTGGCGGAGCTGCGGAGCGGGACGCTGTGAAGCTTGCCGTGCAAGCTTGGCGCGGCGAAGCGCCGATCATGGCGGACCGCCTCCTGCCCGAGGGCTTGGCTTCGGCGGCGGTCAACGCCAATCTGGTCGGTGGCGATCTCGCCGCGTTCCAGGACCTGGCCAATCCCTACGCCCTGGCCAAGCCGGCGCCGATCAACACGCTGTGGCTGATGCAGGGACCGTCGCCGGATTACTGGCTGCACTTCGCGCAGGGCGAAGTCGGCTACGGCAGCGGTGTCGACATCTCGCTCGGCACCATTCCCGGCGATGCCAGCCTGCGCAGCTTCCTCACCGGTCTCAGCGGCGGGCCGAAGCAGACCAATCTCCACTACGCCACCGATCCCTCGCAGCAGGGCGGCAAGGCGGCCGGCGCCTATCCGTACACTCTGTTCCCGCTGGGCATCGAATCTCCGGGCACCAAGCCGGCCGTGGTTGGCCCCGGCGCGCCGGGCGGGCCCACCACCTCCTACAACTTCGCCGCCGAGGCCTCGGTCAACTCGGCCACCGTGGCGGCGCCGGGCACTGGCTACCGCGTCGGCGACGTGCTGCAGGTCCAGGGCGGCACCGTGGCGCCCGGCCTCAACGGCGCTTCGCTCACCGTCACCGCGGTGGACCAGGTGACCCAGGGTGTGACCGGCGTCGGCTTGCAGCTGTCCGGCTATTACATGGCCGGCGCCGGTCCGACCGTGCCGGCGCCAGCCAGCGGAGGCCACGGCAGCGGTGCGACTTTCGACCTCAACGTCGTCGGCAACCGCTTTGACGGCTTCGATACTTACACGGTCGACAACGGCGCCGGCTACTACATCCACTGGAACATCGGCGGCTCGCAATGGGCGGTGCAGAGCGGGCAGGGCGATCTGACCGTGGCCTACTCCACCCAGACCTTCGGCCTCAAGACCGCGGCGTCCTGGGTGTTCCAGGCCGACATGCAGACCGACGACAACGGCGGCGCCGAGTTCACCGACCTGGTGATGTACCTCTGCGGCACCTACAGCGGCACCAACCGCATCACTGGTCCCGGCCTGGTGCTGAGCAAGAGCGACGGCCGCCTCAGTCTGTTCAGCGACTTCAACGGCAGCAACGGCGGCGCCGTCACCGGCACGGTGGTGGCGCAGGCGCCGGTGAGCGTCGCCGGCAATACCCTGTATCGCCTCAGGGCGGCCTGCGCCGCGCAGTCGGCCTCGACCACGCCCGGCTTCACCGTCAGCGTCAGCCTGTGGGCGCAGGCCGACCTGACCACGCCGCTGGTCACCTTGAGCGGCTTCGTGCCCTATGTCGGCGAGAGCATCGGCGTCGGCAGCAACCATCGCGGCAATGGCAACCACGGCAACGACGCGCAGTTCGAGAATCTGCTGGTGCAGGTCACCGCCCAGGCCAACCAGGCTACGGCCGAGTCCACCAGCTACGTCTACACCTACGTCACGTATTACGGCATCGAACCGGATCGCATCGAGCAGGAGTCCGGCCCCAGCGACCCCAGCGACACCGTCACCTTCTACCTCGACGGCAGCACGCCGCCGGTGATGACGCCGGTGACGGTGACGATCAACCCGGCGCCGGCCGGTCTGGCGGTGGATCACTACAACCTCTATCGCCTGGTGGCGCAGGCCGATGGTACGGAGGTCTACGAGTACGTCGACGTAGTGCCGGCGCAGCCCGGCAACAGCGTCTATACCGACAGCAAACTCGACGCCGACCTCGGCGACCCGCTGCCTTCCGCCGACTGGGCGCCGCCGCCGCCGGACCTGCAGGGCATCCTCGCCCTGCCCAACGGCATCATGGCCGGCTTCTTCGCCAATACGCTTTGCCTGTCGGCACAGAACTTCCCGTTCGCCTGGCCGGTCGGCAACCAGCTGCCGACCGATACGCCGATCGTCGCCATCGCCGCGATCGACACCACCGTGCTGATTCTCACCACCGCGCATCCCTACACCGCCTGGGGCAGCGAGCCCGCGGCCTATTCCATGTCCAAGGAGACCGCCAACCAGGGCTGTGTAGCCAAGCGCAGCGCGGCGACCCACAAGCAGATGGGCGTGGTCTACGCCTCCGGCAACGGCTTGTGCTACTACCGCGGCCAGGGCCAGCTCGACCTGATTCGCATGCCCAACGGCAGCCCGTACTTCAGCATCGAGCAGTGGCAGGCGCTGAACCCGTCCTCGATCCTCGGCGTGGTCCACGACGACCGCTACTGGTTCTGGTACGACAACGGCGTGAAGAAGGGCGGCTACGTGCTCGACCTCTCACCCGCCGGCTTCGGCTTGGTCGAGCTCGACTTCCACGTCACCGCCGCCTTCGTCGATGCCGCCAGCGACCGGCTCTATGTCGTGCCGGATGCGAGCCTGTATCCGGTCAACGGCGGTGTGGTCAGCGCCGCGCTGAACGTGGTCAGCGAATGGGGCGCCGGCAGCGGCATGCGGCCGCGCAGCTGGCAGCGCGAGGACCTGCTGCTGCCGCGGCCGGCCTGCTTCACCCTGGCCCGGGTCCGCGCCGCGGACTACGCCGATGTGCGCCTCAAGGTCTGGAACGAGCACGGCGTCGCCTGCGACCGCCAGATCGCCGATGGCAAGCCCTTCGTGCTCGCGCCGCAGGTCGGCGTCCGCTGGAACCTCGCCGTGTCCGGCGCTTCCACCGTCAACAGCGTCGAACTGGTCGAACAGGCGGAGGAGTTTTTGCAGTGACACTGGCGCCGGTCTCCCCGGCCCAGGTGTGGCACGAAGCGGGGCCGCTGGTCGCGCGCGCCCTGCGCGGCTCGGACAGCACCGCCGACGAGGTGCTGGCGCAATGCCGCGCCGGCCGCGCGCTGCTGCTCGCTTCCGCGCGCGGCTACGTCGTGCTCAACGCCGAGCCCTGCGACGGCGGTTTTGACCTGGTGATCTGGGTCGCGGCCTCGCGCGGCCCGCGCGACTGCATCGCCGCCCACCTCGAACAACTGGAGAGCCTGGCCCGCGTTCTCGGCGCGCGGCGGCTCGCCTTCAGGACCGGCCGGCGCGGTTTCGCGCGCCGCCTGCCGGCGGATTGGAAAGTGCGCCAGGTGATCTGGGCCAAGGAGATCTGACATGGGTGGATTGTTCAAGAAGGGCGGCGGCGTGCCGCTGACGCCGGCGCAGCAGCAGCTGCAGCAGCAGGCGATGGAGCAGGCGCAGACCGTCAGCGGCGTGTGGATGCCGGTGCAGCGCTACTTCGCCGACCAGATGCAGCGCAACGCGCCGGGCCTGAAGGAGATGGGCCGCGGGCTCGCTGCCGCCTCCGGCCGTGCCGCCGGCGTCGGCGCCACCCTGCAAGGCCTGGCCGGCGACAGCGGCGCCGGCGCCGCGGCCGGTTCGGGGCGCTTCCTCGCCGACTTCGGTGGCGGACTGGACAGTACCGCCATGCAG
>CAYWPB010000021.1:0-23320 GCA_964458725.1 uncultured Nevskia sp.
CAAGCGCGTCGCCGACGCCTATCGTCGCATCCGCAACACCGCGCGCTTCCTGCTCAGCAATCTCGACGGCTTCGACCCGGCGCATCATTCGGTGCCGGCGCGCGAGCTGCTGGCGATCGACGCCTGTGCGGTGGCCAACGCGGCGAAGCTGCAGGGTGAGATCCGCACCGCCTACCGCGACGCGCAGTTCCATCTGGTCTACCAGAAGCTGCACAACTACTGCGTGGTCGACCTCGGCGGCCTGTATCTCGACGTGCTGAAGGACCGCCTCTACACCATGCCGGCCAGCAGCGCGGCGCGGCGCTCGGCGCAGACCGCGATGTATCACATCGCGCAGGGTCTGGTGCGCTGGATCGCGCCGATCCTGTCCTTCACCGCCGACGAGATCTGGCGGGTGCTGCCGGGCGCGGACCTGGCGCCGGAGCGCTCGGTGTTCGCGCAGGAATGGCACCAGTTCCCCGACGTGTCCGAGGCGATGGCGCTCAGCGAGGCGCAATGGCAGCACCTGCTGGCGGTGCGCGAGGGCGTGAAGAAGGCGCTCGAGGAACTGCGTGTGCAGGAGAAGATCGGTTCCGGTCTCGACGCCGCCGTGACGGTGTATGCCGACGGCGAGCAGGCCGCCACGCTGAAGGCGATGGGCAGCGAACTGCGCTTCTGGCTGATCACCTCTGAGGCTTCGGTGGCGCCCCTGGCGGGCGCGGCCGCGGCGCAGGCGCGCGAGTTCAAGCCGGCCGCGCAGCCGGGCCAGGCGGCCGAGTCCGTCTGGGTGCTGGCGCAGGAGTCCGGCGAGGCCAAGTGCGGTCGCTGCTGGCACCGGCGGCCCGACGTGGGGCTGCACGCGGCACACCCCCTGCTGTGCGGACGCTGCGCCGAAAACATTTCCGGGGCCGGTGAACGGCGCCTCTATATCTAAGGTCTGACCGGCATGAGAGCGATCCACGCCCCTAACAATATCCATTGGCTGTGGCTGTCGGCCGTCGTCATCGCCCTGGACCAGTGGACCAAGCTGCTGGTGGTGCGCAAACTGCAGCGCTTCGAGGAGGTGCCGCTGCTGCCGCACCTCAACTTCAAGTACATGCAGAACACCGGTGCGGCGTTCTCGATGTTCAACACGGCGCCGGCGGCGGTGTTCATCGGCCTGTGCGCCGTGGTCAGCGTGGCGATCCTGATCTGGATGCGACGCCATCCGCGTGACCAGCGCCTGGTGGCAGCTTCGTTCGCTCTGATCCTCGGCGGGGCCCTGGGCAATGCCACCGACCGCGCCATGCGCGGCTCGGTGGTGGACTTCGTCGACTTCTACGTCGGCAGCTGGCACTTCGCGGCCTTCAACCTGGCCGACAGCGCTATCACCCTGGGGGCCGCGCTGTTGATCCTCGACATGCTGCTCGACCATCGCCGCAAGGACAAAGCGGCGGCGGCCGATTCCGGAACTCCCGGCTAGCGGCGGCTAGTTGCGCCAGCAGCCGGCTTCGCCCTCTGTGCCGCTGGCGCCGACCTGACCGGTCGAGGCCAGGCTTAGGGTGCCGCAGCGCGTGTCCTTGGCCTGGCCGTTCACCGGCTCGGCGGTGATCAGATAGTAAACTGAAGCGACCGAAGGGCTGCCCAGCCGTACGCTGATCCGGTAGATGGCGTCGGCGCTGGCATGGCCGGAGACGCTCCCATCCTTGTCGAGGTAGATCGCCGCAGCGGCAGAATCGACCGGGTAGCCCAACTGGCTGAGGCTGGCGTAGAGCCGGTGATCAGCCAGCCATTGCGACTGCTGGCTTGCGATCTGCTTCAGCTGGGTCCGGGCCGTGGCCAGCCGGTCCTGCACGCCGTACTGGAGCAGGGTCGGCAGCCCGAACACTGCCAGCAGCCCGATGATCACCAGGATCACCAGTAATTCCATAAAGCTGAAGCCAAGCATCGTCGCACGCGGCCTGGCGTGAGTCGCATTCATTCCGGATGGGCACCATGAGCACCGATTTGCGCCAGCATAGGCGATGCCCGCCCGGGCTGGAAGCGGATGCTAGCGGCTTCCCCAGCACTGCGCGGTGCCTGCCGTCCCGGAGACGCCCTTCTGCCCGGAGCTGCTGAGGCAAAGGCGCGCGCACTGGGTGTCGATGCGCTGTGTCTGGACCGGATCGGCGATCAGGATCATGGCCTCGCCGGTGTCCTGATGCAGGCCGCAGGTCTGCTCCACAGGGGCGTCGGGGGGCGCAAGGCTGATGCGGTAGATGGAGTTGATGTTTGCGCTCATCTCGGTAGTGCCGTTGGAGGACACATACAGCGAGTTCGCGTAAATCCCGAGGTCCCCCAGGGCCTGTGGACGCTGGTCCGGGTGCTGCCTCTGCCAAGCGGGGTAGCGGCCGACCACTTCCTGCAGCGCGATCCGCGCCAGCTTGTTGTGTTCCCGCAGGGTATAGCTGCGGTAGGCGGGGAGGGCGAAGGCCGTGACCAGGGCTGCCAGGATGAAAATCACCAGCAAATTGAGTGCCGCCGCATCACCGGCGGCGTTGCTCCTGAACGAGGTTCGAGCCACAAGGGTCCCCCGGGATATGTCAGCGCAGTTTAGCGCCTGTGCCCGGCCTCAGGGGGTCGTGGTTCCGTCTGCGACTTCGAAATTCTTCGCGCTGATTCTATTTCGCCCAACACCCCCCGGCGCTACCCGTGCTGCCCTTAGTGCCATCCTGCTGCAGGGTCAAGGCACCGCACTGGGCGTCGTTGTTGAGCTGTGATCCGGTTGGCGCGGCCTGGAGTGTGTAGGTGGATTGCCCTGGCCCCACCGAAAAGCTGTAGCTGTAGTAGCTGCCCGTGCCGGTGGTTGCCGACGTGCACGGCAGGCTCAGGCCCTGAAGCAACGCCGTAGTCATTGCGGTGCCGGACGTATCCTGGTCATAGCGCTGGTTGGTTGCATAATAGCGCTCCATGTAGTCGGCATGGTTCATGAGGCAGGCCTCCGCCGCCGAGCGCCGCGATTTGGTAACGCTCTTGATGTAGGTGGCGTAGGCGATGCGCGACAGCATGGCCACGATCAGGATCGTGATCATCAGCTCCAGCAGGGTGTAGCCCAGAGCGTCGTAACGCCGCAATGCGCGCCCGGCCTGGCGGGAATCGGACTTGGTGCGGGTCATGAGGATATTGCTCAATGACTGACCAGCTCGCGCCAAGATACGCGCTTGGGGATGCCATTGCCGGTGAAGGTCTGGTTGGAACCGTTGGTGCCGTTCTGCAAGCTCACCAGCATGTAGGGACCGGTGAAGATCGGGTTGTTGACGATGTTGCCGTAGCCGATGCTGGAGGTGTCGGGCTTGCCGTCGCCGTTGGAGTCGAAGAAGTTGGAGGTTGGGCTCGCGCCGGTGAAAGGATTGATCGCCATGATCCAGCCGGTTCCGGATGGATTGCACGGGTCCGTCGTCGCTTCCGGAATGAGGGAAGTGCCGATCAGCAGGCTGCCTTGGAACTGGTTCGGTGTGACCATGCGCTCGCCGTGCGAGGTGGTGCCGGTAGCGTCAGGAGGCTCCAGTGCGATATACCAGCCGGACTTGTTGTTCAGGTCGGCGGCGCTGCCACTGGAGATGGTGCGGGTGCCGAGCGTGGGGGGATCAACGCTAGTGTTGGGTTCGACTTCCGTTATGATCTTGCGCTTGACCAGGACGGTGGTCGGATCGGTGGCATTGGTCAAATTGGTGACCAGGGAGCTGGTGGCGCTTTGCACGATGATGCCGTACCAGTCCTGGATCGATTTGTCGGACAGATCCGGATCGCTGGCCAGGAACTTGCCGGTGCCGAAGAACAGCCAGACATTGCCGGTGTTCGGGTCCTTGCCGGCCAGCATCTCGGCCGTAACAGGCTGCGAGCCGATGGTGGTGAAAATCTGGCTTCCTGCGTGAGCCAGATCGAAAGAATAGATCGAGCCTTTCGCATCGCCCGCATAGGCCACGGTGGCCAGATCATTGGCGAGATTGCCGATCCACACCGCGGGCGCCGCCAGGCCGTTGCCGGTTGCGGTGCCGGCGCTGTAGCTGGTCAGGTCTCCAGTGGCCAAATTGAACTGGAGCAGGGCGGCGGTGCCATTGGTGCTGTTGTAGCCGTTGCCGAGCAGCACCGACCATACGCCGTCTGCGGTCTGGGCTATCACCGGCTGCCCGTTCATCTGACCGATATCCGCGCTACTGGCTTTGCCGTCTCCAGCGGAGCGTTCCCACAGCAGCGTGGGGTTGCTGGGATCGGTGACATCCAATGCATAGACCGCTTTGGCAAGGCCGCGGCCGGTGGTACCGACCAATACGGTCGACCAGCTCGGCGACGACGAACCGCTGCACATGCAGACATCGGCGACGGTGAGCTCGCCGTCGTTGAAATCCTGGTGCGGCTGGCTGTTGCTGGTGCTGCTGCCGTAATTTGGATCGCTCAAGCTGGCTAAGCCGGCCGTGATCACGGCCCCAGGAATATAGGCGAAGAGCTCCACGCCGTCGCTGGCGCGGAACTCATGCGTCATGCCGTCGTTGGCGGAAATCCAGAGCACCGGGGTGCGCGAGGCTTTGGTCGTGGCGAAGTCGGCGTAGGCGGTCGATCCCGCGAATGACTGGTTGTTGAACAGGTTCGGACTCGGGGCGCCGACGTAGACAGGCTGCGAGTTGATAATGTCGCCGAGCGCGCTAGCGCGATTGCGGTAGATGCCGTTGGTGTTGATCACCTGTTCCTTGCTGCTGTCGCCGCGCAGGTAGTTGATGATGTCCTGGATTGGCCCCGCATTGCTGAGCGCGGTCTGCTGTGTAGAAGACAGGTCGCTGGACGCCTTGAACGCCACCATCGCGGTGCCGTTGTAAGTGCGGATATTCCGGTTGGCCGCCGCCGGCATGGTCGAGCTGTCGGCCGCGCTCCAGTTCGAGTTCGCACTGATCTTCCCGTTGCTGGGCGAGACGCTGTAGGCACGCAGGTCGCCGGCCCAGGTTCCGGTGTAGTAGTAGGCCTGGTAGGTGACCGTATCTACGGTCAGCTTGGTGCTGTTGGCGGCAAGGCTGGCGCCGGTGCCGGGGCGCGTCGAAAGGCGCTTGATCGCGTCGCCGATGCCGCTGGCGAAGGTCTGCGGACTGGTGGCGGAGTAGAAGCCGCCGTGACCATTGACCGCGGCATGGGCCAGGTCGGCGATGTTGTAGATGCTGCCGTTGTTCGCATTGGACGCCTGTGGCCAGGCGAAGGAATCGATCGCAGTACCGCCGTTGGCCCAGGCAAACACCTTGTTCACATCGATCGCATTGCCATTGGCGTCGATCGGCGTGAAGCCCAGGCCGATGGTGAAGGTGGTCATGTGCTGCCAGAAAGCCGGATCTTCTTTGCTGGTCGGTACTTCATTGGGAACGCCGACGTAGGTGCCGGTGCTGGTATCGGGCTGTAGGTCGGTGAGCCAGTAATACATGGCCACGTCCGCCAGCGTGTCCTTGTAGGTGTCCGAATAGGGCGCTGTGGCCGTGTAGGTGTATTGCGCAGGCGGAGGGCCGGTAATGACCACAGCGGGCGCGGTCGAAGTGCTGGTGGTGGTCACCTTCCAGGAGCAGTCCTTCTTTTGATTGGTGCCGGTGCCGGTGCCGCAGGAATTTCCCTTGCCATCCCTGCTCCCGCTCCAGTTCTTGGAGCCGCTGACCGTATTACTGGCATTGCTGAAATCGGTATTGCACTGCGACTGGGTTTTGCAGCCGTCGTCGACTGGGGATGTGGTGCTCGAAGTTGAAGTGGTTCCCGGTCCACCGTCGATATTGTCGCTGTAGCTATTTGAGGGGATCGAGACGCTGCTTTCGTTCCAGAAGCCGTCGGTTGTAAGAATGGTGTAGGCCTGGCGGCAAGCGAGTTTCGAGTTGTCGCTGGTCGAGGTCTGCCACGGCTGGTCTGTCATGTAGTACTGGCCGACGGCGTTCAACGCTTGGCGCAGCGGCGTACTACCGTTGGCCGACTCGTTGGTGACCCAGGTCCAGAACAGGGATTTCTGCGAGCCGGTGGAACTGCCGTTGCCGAACGGTTGCACCTCGGCGAGATAATTCTGGGATTTGGTGTCGGTCGCGAAGGGATAATTCAGGCTGGAATAATTGCTTTGAATCCAGCTTGCCTGGGCGCCGTTGATCGAGCCATAGCCGAAGCGGATGGTCGGATCGAGCGAGGAGAAAGCCTCCATCAGGCCGCTCTTGGCCATCAGGATGCGGGTGTGGTAGTAGGAAAACCAGTTAGCGACGTTCTGCTGCGTCGCGGCATCATCCTTGCACACCGAGGCATTGATCGTGGCCGAAACGGCCGCGCATGAACCGCTGGCGCCGACGTAGTAGGTGGTATAGCTGACGGTCGCGTTGGGAGGGGTGCCGGTGACGGTCTGGACGGTGTAGATGAAGAAACCGTAGTTGCTGGTAGCCGTGATCTGGCACTGGCCGCCGCTGAGGCTGCCGCCGGCTGGGCAAGTGAGGGTGGGGGTGTAGTAGCTGTAATTCTGGACCTTCCAGGTGCAATCTTTTTTGTTGGTGCCGCAGCTGTTCTTGTTGGTGTCTTTGTTGCCGCTCCAGTTCTTGGAACCGCCGACCGTATTGCTGGCGTTGGCATAGTCGGTGTTGCACTGCGCCTGGGTCTGGCAGCCGTCGTCGACAGTGCTTTGCGTCGTTGCATGCTGGCACTTGCCGGCATTGGGACCTGAAGTGAGCGGAGACCCGTCTCCGGAATTGCAGGCCGGGGTCGGCGCATAGCTTGTCGTCGTCGTGCCGCTAACAGTCTTGGAAAAAGTCGGGTCGTTGCTGCCGGCGCTGGTGTCGTCCGATCCGTCGTAAGTGCGCAGATCGAAGACGTCACTCGAGCTGTCGAATCCATCGACATGGGCGGAGGTGAAGCTGGCGGGCGCCATCCGCGTCACCCCGTCCACTGTCATCGGTGGATTGTAGATGGCCTTGGGGTTGTAATAGACGCCGTTGACGTCCGAACTATCCAGACAGTCAGGAGTCGTGACACAGTGCCCAGTGGGATCCTGGAGATAGTCATAGTCGGGCATCACATCCCAGGCCATGGACCCGGAGTCGTCGAGCATCAGCACGAAGTTGGGCGGTAGAGCGGTCGCCACGGTCAGCGGCGTTTGGTCCACCGTGGGGGCAGCGCCGGCCGGCGATCCGGTGAGACCGAACAGCAGGACGAGGATTGCCGAGGCACAGAAGCGCAAGCTGTGCACGGAGGTGTTCTTGATGCCTTTCGATCGCATGATGACGGCCTCGGTATGTCGCCAGGGGCTCATTGTTTGTACATGGCTTGCAGGGTTACCACTGCGCGGTCGCCGATCACTTTGGGGTCGCCGCTGCGGGCGGTGATGCGGTAGTACTCGACCGTTGGTGAGGTGCAGTTGGAGCCGTACTGATAAGCATTGGCCGTCTGGTTGCAGTTGGTGTTGGAGGAGGGGTCGACCCAGGCGCCCATATCTTCGATGATGTACTGCGGTTGACCTTGCGTCGCGTTCGAGGCCATGGTGAATGCGCCGACGCCGCTGGTGGGAACGGTGTGGGGTGTGCCGGTGAAGCCGCCGCTTGCGGTATCGAATGGGTTAGCGGAGCAGACGCCGCCACCGGCAGCGCAGACGCGGTCAGGCGTGGTGCCCGACTGAAGCAGGGCCGCTGCCGATTGCAGGGCTGCCTCCGCGGCCTGGAATGCGATGGAGCGATCGTAGAAGTTGCCGCTGATCCTCTGCATGATGACCGTACCGCGGATGGCGGCAAAGCCCAGCACGGTGATCACGATCAGCAAGATCAGCACTACCACCAGGGCGACACCCTGCTGATGGCGGCGATCCGTTGGCGGGGCGATGTAGTTGGCGTTCATACGCGATTGCGCAGGGTGACGACGCTGGTGACGGTCCGCTGGATCGGCGTGCCGGTGGTGGTTCCGGCATTCTGGCCGGCGTCATTGGCGACACCGGCTCCGGTGGTCGCGGCGTTCTGCATAGTGAAGGTGATTGAGACGGCATCGACATTGGTCCAGGCGGCGACGCTGCCGGCGGCGTGGAAATCGCTGCCACTGTTCTCGTGATAGTTCAGCTGCATGTCGGTCACGTTGCGCACCATCTCCTGCGCCGTCGGAGTGGGCACGCCGCCGGTATTGACCAAGGCGATGCGAAACAGCGATCTGCCGCCGAGGGCGTTGTTGCCGATGTACCAATCGACGGCGTACAGCCGCGCCACCTGGGCGTCGAAGGCATACTGGTAGAAGTTGGCGGTAGTGCAGCTGGGCGGATAGCCCAGGCCGGTGGTGCAATTGCCTGGAGAGCTTGTGCCGGCGGCCGAGTGCTGGACCGCCGAGGGGCTGCCGGAGGTGTACAGGGTCGCCTGGGCGATGGCGGCGTGGTCCGGGTCGCAGATGATGAAGACGTCGCCGGTGGCCAGCGTCGGACTCACGCTGCCTTCGCTGAGATTGAGGGTATAGGTGCTGGAGCTTTCCGTATCGCTCGACAGGCTCCAGCCGGCGCCATCGGCGCCGATCAGCTCGATCGAATCAGTGCCGGTCACACGCTGCTTAGTGCCGGTGCCGATGGCTACGGCATTGTCCACGGCAGTGTTGTCGAAGCCGCGGATGGCGTTGCCGGCGAAGTCCGCCCACCAAGTGGTGCCGCTGTTGAGCGGTCCGTTCTTCAAGGTGTTGGAGATGCGGCCGGAATTGCCGCAGCCGGTGAGGCCGGCTTGGCGCAGGTCGCGTGCCATCAGTTCGAAGGCGATGCGGGTGGTGTCCTGGACCCGGCCCAGGCCGGCATTGGCGCTGTAGGCCGCTTTGTTGGAGACAAATACGGCGATGACCGCTCCGACCACTAGCAGGCCGAGGGCCAGGGCGATCATCAGTTCGACCAGGGTGAAGCCGCGTTGCGCATGTCGTGCGCGGCCCGGAAGCGGATGAGGAACGCGACAGCTCATAACCCCGCCTTGGTGATGATCTTCTGGGCAGTACTGCCGCCGGTGTTCTTGCTGTCGTCGTATTGGATGGTGACGGTGCAGACGCCGCTCGTGTCGCACGCGACGGTGCCGCTGGTGGTGGAGCGCGCCCCTAGGTCGGCGGCGAGTTGCTTGCACCAGGCATTGAGGTTCCAGTTGGCCAGGCCGCCGCTTCCATCCGGGCAGCTGTTGGCGGTGACTGTCGTGTTATAAGGCAGGGCAGCGGCGATGGCGTTGATCTTGTCCGCTCGCATCATGTCGAAGATCGAATAGGAGGCCACGGTCCCCAGGGATTGGTTAAGCGAGCCGCCGGTGTCGCTGAGGGCGCGGGTCTGCAGGGCGGCGATACCGAGAACCCCGATCGCCAGCACCAGCATGGCGACCAGCACCTCGATCAACCCTACACCGGCCTGAGCGGCGGGACGCGCGGCGATTCGTTTCTTACTGCTGGCAGTTGGTCGGTTCATTGGGAGTAGGGCAGGCGCCGGCGCCACCAGAGACGATGCAGCTGCTGAGGGTGTTGCCGGTGACGATGTAGAGACAGCGATGGTTGTTGCGGGTTGTCTTGAGGGTGTAGATATCAGCGACGAAGCCGGAATACGGCGCCGTTCCGGTGGGAACGGTGGCGAGGCCATTGCCGGAGAAGCGCAGTGCGGTCACCGCGGTGGTGCCGCCGGTGCCGTCGCCGAGCAATACATTGGTCGGCAGGGAGGGCTTCTGCCAGACGATCACGCCGGATCCGTTGTTTCCCTTGTCCTGGTAAGCCACCAGTCCTGGCAGGCCATCGCAGTAGCCGCCAAAAAAAGTATCGCTGGCGCCGGCGCTGTTATTCGCAGTGCCGCAAAACTGCACAAACTGGTTGTGCTTGATCGCTTCAATCTGGGCTTCCCGGATCGCGCCGACGAATTCGTTGGCTGCCGAACTGAGCCGGTTGGAATAAACCAGTCCCGTGTACGAGGGGATTGCGATAACCAGGGTGATGGCAGCAACCGCCACGGCGATCATCAGCTCGGTCAGCGTGAATCCCTGCTGTGTCGCAGCCCGAGGACGGCGGAAGCAGTCGCCTCGACGCGCATCGCCGCCGGGCCGCACACGCCCATTCGCTGCCTTGCGGCAGCCTCGCCTGTCACCACTCATTGCACCCCCGGTACTGTTCAACCCCTTCGTAAAACATCCTTGCGCTTTGATTGGCGCATGCCCGTCCCGCTTCAGGCATCCGTACTTATACCGGAGGAAACTTAGGGCTCACTTAGGGAATCGTAATTCCGGGTACCGGGGTCCTGCCGAATGGCCGGGATGCGAGGGATCAGTGGAAATCCCTGGAGCTGGTCTCCAGTTCTCCCAGCCAGCGGGTGCAGTTGTGAATCCGCCGCACCACCACGTTGGTCACGTTGTCTGCATGCTGCAATTCGCCTTCCACCATCATCAGGCGCGAGCTGAGCAGGGCGTCACGTTGGCTGTCCACGACACTGTTCCAGACGATCAGGTTGGTCGAACCGGTCTCGTCTTCAAGTGTCAAGAAGACCACGCCGGAGGCTGTGCCTGGGCGCTGGCGGTGGGTGACGATACCGGCAACGCGCACGTTGCGGCCATTTGGCACCTGATGCAGCTTTTCCGCGGTCAAAACGCGCTGGCGTGACATCTTCCGGCGCAGCAGGGCCATGGGATGGCGGCCGAGAGTGAGGCCCAGGCTGCGGTAGTCGGCGACGATGGCCTGGCCTTCGGTGGGAGGCGGCAGGGCGATGCGCGATTCGGCAACGGTCGACCCATGCAGTATTTCGTTGAGGCGCTGCACTCCGGCCACTTCCCAGCGCGCGGCATGACGGTGGCCGGACAGCGGTTCCAGTGCCCCGGCCTCTGCCAGTGCGGTGAGAGCGTGAGAGCTGAGGCCGGTGCGGTTGGAGAGATCTTCGATAGAAGCGAAAGGCCTGGCGGTGCGGGCCAGGAGCAGTTTTCTTGACTCCTCTTCGGAAAAGCCGTTGATCAGGCGCAAGCCCAGGCGCACTGCGGGATGCCCATCCTCGCCACGTTCCAAGGTGCAATCCCGGTCACTGACCTCAACGTCGACGGGGTGGAAGCGCACGCCGTGACGGCGGGCATCGTTGATGAGTTGCGCGGGAGCGTAGAAGCCGAGTGGCTGGGAGTTGAGCAGGGCGGCGCAAAATGCCGCGGGACGACGGCATTTGAGCCAGCAGGAAACCCAGGCGAGCAAAGCGAAGGAAGCCGAGTGGCTTTGCGGAAAGCCATAGGAGCCGAAGCCGAGGATTTGATTGTAGATCTGGTTTGCGAATTGTTCCGTGTATTTGTTATCCAGCATCCCCTGGATCAGATCAGTTTTGTATTTTTCCAGGCCGCCGGTGCGTTTCCATGCCGCCATCGAGCGCCTGACCTCGTCGGCTTTTCCGGGAGAAAAGCCCGCTGCCTTAATGGCGATACCCATGACCTGTTCTTGGAATAGGGGGATGCCCAGCGTGCGCTTCAACACCCCCTCGAGCTCGGGCTTCATGTAGTCGATTTTTTCCAGTTTCTGTCGTCGCCGCAGATAGGGATGGACCATGTCGCCTTGGATCGGGCCGGGCCTGACAATGGCGATCTGAATCACCAGGTCGAAGAAAGTCCGCGGGCGCAGGCGTGGCAGCATGCTCATCTGCGCACGTGATTCGATCTGGAAGGTGCCGATGGTATCGGCGCGGCGGATCATCCGGTAGGTCTTGCGGCTCCTCTCCGGAACGGAGGACATTTTGAACGTCTTGCCTTCGTATTTGGAAATCAGTTTGAAAGCCTCGCGCAATGCGCTGAGCATTCCCAGCGCGAGCACATCCACCTTGAACAGGCCCACGGTATCCAGATCGTCCTTGTCCCACTGGATGATGGTGCGATCGGGCATGGCCGCGTTCTCCACCGGCACCAGGGTATGCAAGGGGCTGTTCGAGATGACGAAGCCGCCGACGTGCTGCGACAGATGCCGCGGCATACCTTCGATCTCGAGGGTCAGGGCCATGAAATTGTTGAGCAGGACGCTGTCGAGTTCGAAACCCATCGCGGCCAAGCGCTGCCGCAGTTGTTCAGGCTTGTCCCACCAGGCGTGGGCCTTGGAAAGCGCATCAACCTGGTCCAGCGACAGGCCTAAAGTCTTGCCGACGTCGCGCATGGCACTGCGGCGGCGGTAGCTGATGACGGTGGCGGCGATGGCGGCGCGTTCGCGGCCATACTTGCCGTAGATGTACTGGATCACCTCTTCGCGCCGCTGGTGCTCGAAATCAATATCGATGTCTGGCGGCTCGCCGCGCTCCTCTGAGATGAAGCGCTCGAACAGCAGATCGATGCGCTCAGGGCTGATCTCGGTGATGCCCAGGGCATAACACACCACCGAATTGGCGGCAGAGCCGCGGCCCTGGCAGAGAATGCCCTGGGTTCGTGCCCAGCGCATGATGTCCTCAACCGTGAGGAAGTAGTTTTCGTACTTGAGCCTGGTGATAAGGGCCAGCTCTTTCTCGATGCTTTCGCGGTGCTTTGCGGGAATACCAACAGGCCAACGCGAGCGGATTCCTGTTTCAGTAAGGTTGCGCAGGTGCTGCGTGGCGTCCAGCCCTGGCGGCACCAGCTCGTGCGGGTAGTCATACGTCAGCTGCCTGAAATCGAACGTGCAGCGCTCCGCCACCGCCAGCGTCTCGCGCAGCAGCTCCGGCGGGTACAGGCGCTGCAGCGCCTCCAGCGGGCGCAGGCGGCGCTCGGCGTTGGGGAACAGCGGGGCCTGCGGGTCGCGCAGGCTGCAATGGGCGCGGATGCAGGCCATCACGTCCTGCAGGCGCTGGCGTTCGGCGGCGTGGTAGTGCACGTCGCCGGCGGCGACCAGCGGCAGGCCGTAGCGCCGGCCCAGGCGCTGCATCAGGGCCAGGCGCTCGCGATCCTGCGGATGAAGATGGCGCTCCCAGGTCAGCCACAGGCGCGCGGCGAAGCGCTCGCGCAGCGCCTCGATCTCGTCGCCGAACTGCGCCTCGCCCAGACCCTGCGCACTCCAGCGCGGGATCCACAGCGCCAGCAGGCCGTGGCATTGATCGAGGTCGGCCAGGTTGAGGCGGTACTGGCCCTTGGCGTTGTTGCGGCGGCCGCGGGTGATGAGGTTGCACA
This sequence comes from uncultured Nevskia sp., assembly GCA_964458725.1. Lineage (GTDB taxonomy): Bacteria > Pseudomonadota > Gammaproteobacteria > Nevskiales > Nevskiaceae > Nevskia. The sequence goes on from CAYWPB010000021.1 coordinate 13,053, forward strand.
GCTGCGAGTAGGCCGCTACATCCGGCGCGAGCAATACGAGTTTGGGGCCCCCATTCAAACCCTGGCCCAGCTGGAATTCGCTGCCGACGATCAGCGGCAGGCCGGTTTCCTTCGACTCCTCCCAGGCGCGGACGATGCCGGCAAGCGAGCATTCGTCGGTGATGGCGATGGCCTTGTAGCGCAGTGCGTGCGCCTGCTTGACCAGCTCCTGCGGCATGGAGGCGCCGCGCTGGAAGCTGAAGTTGCTCAGCGCATGCAGCTCGGCGTAGTCGGGGTTCATGGGTAGAGCCATCTCAAATCGGGAAACCGTTCGCTTCGAGTAGCCGCGCAGCGACGTATCGAGGAGCTCTCCCTCGATACGCGTTGCTTGCGCAACGCACTCGGGACGAACGGGTGAGCACAGATGAGCTCACTGCCATAGCCCGTGCAGCCGCCATTGCGCTTCGGCCAGCTCCGGCCGCAGCTCGCGGTACACCCACAGCTTGCGGCCGCTTTCGTCCTCGGCGAGGTGGTAGTCGCGACGTTCCTGGCGGCCTTCCCACCAGCCGCTCTCGATGCGCTCCGGCGGGCCGAGCAGTCGCGGCGCCGCGATGCTCTTCGGCTGCGGCAACAGCCATGGCGGGCGCGCAGGATGGATGCCGGGCACGGTGGATTCGGCGCGGGCCCAGGCGCGCTCGGGCCGATGGTCCGGGGTGGTGGCGAGGCGGCGCACGGCTTCGCGGCCCAGCCGTGCCATCAGGCGCTCCTGCAGGGTCTCGAAGTTTTCGGCGGAGCTGTTGCCGGTCTGGAACAGATCGTTCTGCGCGGCCCTGGCCGGCTCGAAGCGCTTGGCTTCCAGATACAGCTCCAGCACCGGCTCCTTCAGCGCGATCTTCTCCAGCCGCTCGCGCAGCACCAGCAGCAGGCGTTGCGGATCGCGCGTGGGCGAGAGCAGGCCCAGGTCGAGTTGGGTGCGGTTGCGCCCCAGATCGCGGAAGCGCAGGCGGAAGCGCTGCACCGCCAGGTCGCGCCCGCGCAGGTAGAGCGCGAAGTCGCCCAGCATCTTGCGCAGTGGGAACAGCAGCGCCTCCGCGGTCTCGGCGCCGCCGTGCAGCTCCAGGCGGCGGCGGTAAACCGGTGGCGGCTCGAACGATTCCCAGGCTTCTTTTGCGCGGCCGAGCAGGCGCGCCAGGCGCAGCGGCGCCTCCGGGCCGAAGCGGCGGCCCAGCGCGTCGGCCGGAATCTTCAGCACTTCGCCGATGCGGCGCAGGCCGGAGCCGTGCAGGGTGGCGATGGCGCTGCGCTCCAGCGGCAGCAGTTGCAGCGGCCAGCCGCCGATGGCGCCGGCGATCTCGTAGGGTTTGGCGATGCCGTGCTCCAGCCCGGCATCGGCGTGCGCCAGCAGGGAGGCAGCGGCCAGGGTGGGAGCGAGACCGTAGGCGCGGGTGTAGGGCAGGTCGCGCGCCTGGGCGGCGATGTGCCGGCGCAACGCGTCCAGCCCGCCGAACAGGCGCAGGCTGCGGTGCACTTCCACCCACACGTCCAGCGTTGCTGGGTCCAGGGTCACCGGCGTACCCAGGCTGTAGGCCCAGCAGGCGATGCCGTGCAAGCCGTGCAGCTCGGCCTCGGCGTCACGCGGCAGTAAGCGCACCTCGGGCACCAGGCCCAGCGCGGCGTTCACGCCCATGCCGGGGTGCAGGCCGCGCCGGCGGGCCAACTCGTTCAGGCTGATGAGCACGCGGCGCGTGCCCTGCATCTCGAAGATGGCGGCGGGCTCATCCGCCGGCGGCGACAAGGCCTCCAGCGGCAGAGCCGGAAGATGGATGCAGAGCCATAACATGGAGCGGACTCTGCATTTATGCCGCTCGTCGCAGCGGAAACGGGTAGTCCACGCGCTGCCCTGGCCGCGCGCCGCGGCAGCGCAAGACCTCCACCGCCAGGCCATCCGGCATGGGTTTCACCTGCAGGCGTACGGCGCAGATGGAATGCGCGCCGTGCGCGCCGGCGTGAGAGACGATGCCGATGCTGCGCCCGGTCTCGGCTGCAAGCTGGAGGCGCCGCTCGATGGGGGCTTCGAGGGCGGGACTCCAGAGGGCGACTGCGCCATAGAGGCCGGAGCGCAGCATCTGCTCGGTGGCCCACAGCGCATCGATGCGGTCCTGCGGCGCCAGCCACAGCAGGCGCTCCAGCTCGATGCCGGCATCGCGCAGCGCCGGGGCATAAGGAATGTAGGGCGGGGTGACCAGAGCGACATGGCGCCCGGCTCGAGTCAGCTGCGCCAACAGCGGCAGTATCAGCGAGAAACCCAGGCCGGCTTCCGCGCTCACCAGCTGACTCAGTGCGCCCACCGGCCAACCGCCGAGCAGTGCCTGGTCCAGCGCCGGTATGCCGGTGGACTGTGAGTCCGGCCGCGCCCGGCCCAGGCCGCGCCAGACGCCGGCGATGGAATCCAGATCCACCACGGCGCGTGCCGCGGCAGGCGGAGGAGCGGCGTCGAGGGCAGTGGCGGCGAGCATGTTCCATATACTATACAAACGTACAGTAATCCGGCAAGCGCACCGGTTTTGTCGTCGCTGTTCCCGCAGGTAACGACGGTGCGCAGTTCCTTGTTTTTGCAGGGATCGGGGAGCGGCGGCCCTCGCTGCGATTCGTCCTTACGGACGAAGGCATGGCGCTGTGGATCGCCCAGACTTTCCGCACGCAGGCGGCGCCCGCCGCTGACGACTAATTTGCGGAACATCTGGAGAAGGAAAGACATGGGCATTGCGGAAACGGCGCCGGCGCTGCAGACACCCACGGTCAAAGGCGTGCCTCTGCTCGGCAGCGTGCTGGACATGGCGAAGGACCCGGCGCGCTTCTTCGTCGACAGCTACCGCAAATACGGCCCGGTGTTCCGGGTCAAGCTGCTGGGCAAGAGCTACACCGTGATCGCCGGCGTCGAGGCCGCCAACTTCCTCGGCACGCGCGAAGGCAAGGATTGCCTGCGCTCCAAGGAGTTCTGGGAAGGCCTGGTCAAGGAATACGGCGCCACCCGCACACTCACCGGCGAGGACGGCGAGGGCCACAAGGAGCTGCGCGACGTCATGCGCCGCGGCTACTCCAAGGAGTCGATCAAGGGCCGCTACAACGAGCTGATCGGCATCACCGACCGCTCGATCGAGCGCGACTGGAAGACCGGCGAAATGGCCCCGGTGCTGCAGGCGATGCAGTACATGGTCACCGACCAGCTCGGCACCATCCTCACCGGCGCGGCGCCGCTGGAGTACGTCAAGGACATCCGCACCACCATCCTCTACATCCTCAACGTGCTGGTGACGCGCCAGCGGCCGAAGATCCTGCTGCTGCGGCCAGAGTACAGGAAGGCCAAGGCGCGCGTGTTCGAGCTCGGCCACAAGATGATCGCCGACTACTACGCCAAGCGCGGTACCAAGAAGGACGAGGACAAGAACCTCATCGACGACATCATGGACGCGCACGTCGCCAACCCGAAGGTGATGCCGGCCTCCGACCTGGTGGTGAGTGTCACCGGCCCCTATGTCGCCGGCCTCGACACTGTAGCCAATACCATCTCCTGCTTCGTCTACGCCGTGCTCAAGCACCCGGAGGTGCTCAAGCGCATCCAGGCGGAAGTGGACGCGCTGTTCGCCAAGGGCCCGGTCAACGAGGACGAGTTCATGAAGTCCCTGCCGGCGCTCAACGGCGCCATCATGGAGACCATGCGCCTGTATCCGATCGCCGTGGCGCAGATGCGCACCGCGACCAAGGACTTCACTTTCGCCGGCCACAAGATCAAGGCGGGCGAGATGCTCTACATCGGCACCAGCGTGCCGCACTTCATGGAAGAGTATTTCCCCAGCCCGGACAAGTTCGACATCGACCGCTACGAGAAGGGCCGCGCCGAACACATGCAGTCCGGCGCCTACTCACCCTACGGCCGCGGCCCGCACACCTGCCTGGGCAAGAGCCTGGCCGAAGTACAGATGGCCATCGCCATGGCGCGTCTGTTCTACCGCCTGGACATGGAGCTGGAAACCCCGGACTACGTGCTCAAGACCAAGACCGCGCCGACGCCGGGACCGGCGAATGACTTCAGGGTGCGGGTGAAGGGGTACCGGCACTGAGGCCACGGCGCCGTGCGGAGTGATTTGCCCCGCCGGCTGCGCTACCGTGTGGCGTATCCACTTCGGCACACGGTTTTCGCACCATGCACCTGTCTTCCGGCCAAGGCGGCCTGCCTTGTTTGCGACTAAACACGGCTGACGGCGCCCGCGCCGAAATCCACGCCCATGGCGCGCATATCACTTCCTGGATTCCCGCCGGCGGCGACGAGAGGTTGTACCTGAGCGGCCGCGCCCGCTTCGAGCCCGGCGTGGCGATCCGGGGTGGCGTGCCGGTGATCTTTCCGCAGTTCGCGGGCGAGGGGCCTTTGCCCAAACACGGCTTTGCCCGCTCGCTGCCGTGGGCGCTGATCTCGGTCACGCAGCCGGCGGCGGATCGCACTTGCGCGGTATTCCGGCTGGAGGATTCGGCGCAGACGCACGCCATCTGGCCGCAGGCGTTCGCCGCAGAGTTGCGCGTGACGGTGGGCGGCGCGGCGCTGGGGGTCGATCTGATGGTGGAGAACACCGGTTCCGCCGCTTTTTCCTTCACCGCGGCTTTGCACACTTATCTGCGCGTCGACGCGATCGAGCCCGTGCGCCTGCACGGTCTGTGCGGCTTGCGCTACCGCGACAGCGCGCATGGCGGCGGTGAAGCCGTCGAAGCACAGGATGCGCTGCGCATCGAAGGCGAGGTGGACCGCATCTACTTCGATGCGCCGCAGTCGCTGGAACTGACCGAGCCTTCAGGTCGCTTGCGCATCGAATCCTCCGGCTTTCGCGACGCGGTGGTGTGGAACCCGGGTGCGGAGCGTGCCGCTGCGTTTGCCGATCTGGACCAAGACGGCTGGCGCCGCTTCCTCTGCGTGGAGTCGGCCGCCATTGGCGCGCCGCCGCGCCTGGAGCCGGGCCGGCGCTGGAGCGGCATGCAGAGGCTGGTGAGCCTCTAGCGAAACTCCAATCAATCGTCACCCCGGCGAAAGCCGGGTCCAGGGCCGATAGCGCCGCGCTGAATCCCTGGATTCCGGCTTTCGCCGGAATGACGATCGCGAATTAGCCAGGGTTCCCTCGTGCCCCGCACATGGACATCCATCCCGCTCCCGGTCTATAACTGCCGACGGAGGAGAGGAGAAGGTTTGCATGAGCGTCAACAAAGGCGCCGGCGTCAAAGCTCAGGCCGAGGTCTACGCGCACAAGCTGTTCGCGCCCACCCGTTATGCCGGCGCGATCTGCCGCAAGGCGATCCTCGAGCGCATTTTTCGCGAGGACTGCGGTCGGGTCGTGCTGTTGCAGGGTCCTGCCGGGCACGGCAAGTCCACCGCGCTGCAGCAGCTCAAGAGCGAGTTCGAGAGTCGCGGCCACCTCACCGGCTGGCTCAGCTTCGACGAGGCGGACAATGACGCGCGCCGCTTCTCCATCCATATGCACGCGCTGGTCGCCGGGCTGCTCGGCAGCGAGGCCGGCGCCGCCGTCTCCGGCGACGACGAGAACAGCGAGCTGGTGCGCCGCCGCCGCTCCGACTGGATGGTCGACTGCCTGTTCCGGGTCGGCCGGCCGGTGGCGATCTTCTTCGATGAATTCCAGACGCTGCGCGACAAGTCCATCCTCAGCTTCTTCCGCAGCCTGCTGGAGCGGGTGCCGGAAAACGTGCGGATCCTGATCGGCTCGCGCTCGGTGCCGGAGCTGGGCTTGGCGCGGCTGGTGGTGAGCAACCAGGCTCTGATTCTGCGCGCCGACGACCTGCGCTTTTCGCCGGCCGAGGTGGAGCAGTTCTTCGCCGCCTCGCAGGACCTCGCGGTCAGCGCCGAGGAGCGCGAGGCGATCTATTCGCGTACCGAAGGCTGGCCCGCCGCGTTGCAGCTGTTCCGCCTGGCCCTGGTCAGCCCGCAGGTGCGCAAGGCCCTGAGCGAGCTGGACGACTACCGCCCGCGTGAGCTGGCCGAGTACCTGGTGGAGAACGTGCTGAGCCTGCAGCCGCAGCAGGCGCAGGAGTTCCTGCTGCGCACCTCGCTGCTCAACCGGCTCAGCGCGCCGCTGTGCGACGCCGTTACCGGCCGCGGCGACTCGCAGGAGATGCTGCAGCAGCTGGAGCGCTCCGGCCTGTTCCTGCGGGCGCTGGACTCGGACCTCCACTGGTACAAATACCACGCGCTGTTCTCCTCGTTCCTGGCGGAGCAGCAGCAGGCTTTGTCGGCCGAGACCGTGCTGGAGGTGCATCGCCGCGCCGCTGAGTGGCACCTGGCGCAGCAGTCCTACGAAGAGGCGGTGCACCACTTCATCGCCTGCCGCGACTTCACCCGGGCCGCCGACACGATGAACCTGTGGACCACCCGCCTCACTGCGGGCGCCCACCTCATCACGGTCGAACGCTGGTATGACCAGCTGCCGTTCGAGGAGGTGGCCAAGCGCACCGACCTGGCGCTGAAGATCGCCTACTGCCTGGTGTTCCTGCGCCGCCAGCAGAAGCTCAAGCCGCTGTTGCAACTGCTGCAGGGCCGTGCCGGCGAGGGCGAGTTCGAGAGCACCAGCAATCCCGACGTGCTGCTGTCGATGGCGGCGGTCTGCACCGATCGCGTCGCGGATTCGTTCCAGATCGTCGAGCGGGTACGCATCGAGGGCAGCGAGGCCAGCGGCTTCGCCGCGTTCGAGCTCGGCGCCGGCGCCAACCTGGTGGCCTACCGCGACCTTGCCATGGGCGATGTCGAGCGGGCGCGCCATCATCTCAGTCTGGCGCGGGCTTTCAGCGAGCGCGGCGACTCCAGCTTCAGCGGCGGTTACACCGTCGGCCTCACCGGCGTGACCTTGCTGATGCAGGGCCAGCTGGAGCAGGCACTGGACGGCTTCCGCCAGGGCCTGGCGGAACAGCGCATGCACCTGGATGGTTCGTTCGCCTCCGCCGCCCTGGTGTCCTGTTACATCTGGGCGCTGTACGAGGCCAACGAGCTGGACCTGGTCGAGGCGCTGTTCGCCCAATACCGCGAGCTGATCGCCGACGGTGTGCTGCTCGATTTCCTCGCCGTGGCCTACCTGCCGATGGCGCGCACCCACGATGCACGCGGCCGCCCGGCCAAGGCCATGGAAGTTCTCGACGAGGCCGAAAGCATCGGCCACGCCAACGGCTGGGAACGGTTGGTGCGCCTGGTTCAGTGGGAACGGGTGCGGCGCTGGCTGGTGTCCGGCGCGGTGGACCGCGCCCAGAGCCTGGCTTTGCGCATCCCTGCCGCGGCCGAACCGCTGGCGGAGGACTGGCGCCTGTTCTCGGAGGACGTGGAGGGCGAGTCCTTTGGCCGCATCCGCCTGGCGATCCAGACCATGGACCTGGACCAGGCCGCGACGATCCTCGGCCGCGAGATGGCGTTGCAGCGCGACCGCGTCAACCGCCAGATCAAGCTGCATCTGCTCGACGCGATGCTGCAGGAGCGCAAGGGCGCGCGCAACGCCGCGCACCGCAGCCTGCGCAAGGCCCTGCAGATGGCGCGGCCCGGCCACTTCGTGCGCTGTTTCATCGACGAGGGCGAGGGCATACTGCAGCTGCTGCGCGAGGAATACCAGACCATCATGGAGGGCGCGGTCGGCCGCGAGGGCGCGCAGTTCGGCGCCGGCCGCGATTTCGTCGAGCAGAACCTGCAGGCTTCCCGCACCGGCCTGAGCCGCGCCCCGGGCACGGCGGTGCCGCCCCTGGAAACGCTCCCCGACCGCGAAAAAGAAATCCTGGTGTTCCTCGCCAATGGCGTGTCGAACAAGGAGATGGCGGGGCGCATCTTCGTGTCGGAAAACACGGTCAAGTTCCACCTCAAGAACATCTATTCCAAGCTGGCCGTGGCCAACCGCCTGCAGGCGATCAGCGCCGCGCGGCAGCTCGGCATCGTGCATTGATCCGGGGCACCCCGGACTTGTGATCCGCAGCCCGCGTGGGACAAGATGCGTGCAATCGGATTGCCACGATATTGCTGCACTGCGGCAGGGAAATCGATGCTCAGTTCTTCCATCAACCGGAACACGGATCCGTGCGGACGGTGAACCCGGCATGATCCTGTTGCCCTACGAAGCACCGCGCGCGCTCGACGCGCCGCTGCCGCTGCACATCGCCGACTCCTGGCAGCGCTGCCGCGGCATGGGCCTGGACTGCGACTTCAACCCCCAGCCCAATGCCGTCAGCCGCCACGAAGTGCGCCACCTGCTGGAGCGGGATGTGCAGCTGGCCAGCGTCGCCGCCGGCGAGTTGCAGACCCTGGCGCTGGCGATGGCCGATACCGATCACGTGGTGGTGCTGGTCGACGACCAGGGCCGCATCGTCTCCACCATCGGCGAGGCCGCGGCGCGCGGCCCGGTGCTGCGCCATGCTCGCAGCGGCGTGGATATCAGCGAGCTGCGCTTCGGAACCAATGCCGCCGGCACCGCCCTGGTCGAACGCCGGCCGGTGCAGGTGCGCAATACCGAGCACTTCTTCCAGGACCTGCGCCACATGGAATGCCTGGCGGCGCCGATCTTCCGTCCCTGCGGCGAGCTGATCGGCATCCTCGACGTGTCCTGCGAGACGCGGCCGCTGGTGCCGGGCCTGATGGAGCTGATGCAAAGCTCGATCACGCGCATCGAGCGGCTGCTGCTGCGCGGCCTCGGCAGCCCCTGGATCCTGCGCCTGCACCCGCATCCGGGTTGCGTCGGCACGCCGTTCGAAGCTCTGGTTGCGCTGGGTGAGGCGGGACAGGTGCTGGGCCTCAATACCTTTGGCGCGCAGCTGCTCGGCGTGGCCCAACAGCAGGCGCTGGGGCGCCCGCTCGGCGAGCTGCTCGGTACCGAACTGCGCCAGCTGGACCAGCGTGACCGGATGCTGAACCTGCGCACCCTGAGCGGCATGAACGTCTTCGCCACCTTGGCAGAGGCGTCGGATCTCGCCGGGCGGCACGGGCGTCCGGCCGTGGCCGTGGTGGCCGGCCCGTCTTCATGTGCAGTGCAGCATGAAGCGATGCCGATGGAGAAGCTGACCCGCCGCGAGCTGAAGATCCTGTGCCAGCTCGATTCCGGCCTGAGCAACCGCGAGATCGCGGACGCCCTGTTCATCTCCGAGGGCACGCTGAAGTGGCACCTGCACAACGTCTACGGCAAGCTCGGCGCGCGCAGCCGCGCCGCCGCCCTGGCGCGGGCGCGCAGCTTGGGTCTGTTCGACACGGCCATATAGGCCGGCGAAAAACCTGACTTTCGCTAGGGGCGCGGTGTCGCTCCGCCCCTGAACAATAAGGAACAAGCAGCGGCGTTGCCGGCACGCCCGTGCGTACCGGCAAGGCAGGCTGCATGCTTGCGAGGGGAAGGCCATGGGCCGTTGCGTCACCGGGTGGGACGAGGCTGCGCCCACGCATTCAAAACTACCCGTGCGGGTAGTGGCTTCGACTCCCCGCTTGCCTAGTCTTTAGAAAAAATCGGCACGCTTCAGGCGTGCCCGGTTGCACACACAACATCAGGCGAGATGGAGGAGACCATCATGCCCAGCTCGGGCTTGCCGCATCCAGGCGGCTGCAAGGATCGCTCTCGCGGCGTCAGCCGTAGAGGTGTTTCCACCATTTCCGCTTTCACCGTCCCGCCGTCGGCGCGGGCCGTGCCGCACCACGCCATCAAGGAGATGCCCGTGCAACTGCATGTCGTGCTGCCTGCTTCGATCCGCTCCGGGCGTGGTGGCTGAAGATGCACTCCCTGCGTTTCCGCATCGCTCAGTGGGTCATGGCGCACCGCCGCCTGATGGCGTTCGTCTTCGTCGCCATCACCGCATTCTTCGCCGCCGGCCTGCGCAACGTCGAGCTGAAGACCATCTTCTCCGACCTGTTGCCGAAGGATGACCCCTTCGTGCAGGTGTTCAAGGACCATCCGAACTTCGGCAATCCGCTGACCATCACCCTGATGGTCAAACACAAGAGCGGCGACATCTACAACGGCGCCACCCTGGGCAAGGTGTGGCAGATCACCCGCGACATCGACCTGGCGCCGGGCGTCGACCACGACCAGATCCTGTCGATTGCCACCGAGAAGGCGCGCTACGCCGAGGCCACGCCGGAAGGCATCGATATGCGGCCGCTGATGGAGGATCACGTGCCCTCCACGCCGGAGGACATCGCCGATTTCCGCCGCCGTGTCGACAAGGCGCCGAACGCGCGCGCCTTCCTGATCTCGGGCGACGCCACCTCGACCTTGATCAACGCC
>CAYWPB010000022.1:0-21966 GCA_964458725.1 uncultured Nevskia sp.
GAGTTGCAGCGCCACGGCGCGGCGGCCGGCCTTTTCCACCAGCGCCACCACCGCGTCGGCCTCCTGGCGGTTGCTGCGGTAGGTGAAGACCACGTCGCTGCCCTTCTCGGCGAGCTTGAGGACGGTGTTGCGGCCGAGGCCGCGGCTGCCGCCGGTGACCAGGGCGATGGGAGTGTGCTGGCTCATGGATGTCTCCTTGTGGGGGAAGCGGTACTGCGATGGCGCACACTCTATTACTCAGTGATTTATTGATAAACAGGCGTTTTTTGATATAACTGTTCATCATTGGATAACAATCGAGCGCGATGAACCGTCTGGAGGCGATGCAGATCTACGTGCGGGTGGCCGAGCAGGCCAGCTTCACCCGCGCCGCAGAAAGCCTGGGCCTGCCCAAGGCCAGCATCTCCAACGCCGTGCAGCAGCTGGAAAGCGCGCTCGGCACCCGCCTGCTGCACCGGACCACCCGCAAGGTGCAGATGACTCAGGACGGTCAGGCCTACTACGAGCGCTGCAAGGACCTGCTGGCCGACATGGACGAGCTACAGTCCATGTTCCAGCACAGCGAGCAGTCGCTGCGCGGACGCCTCCGCGTCGACATGCCCAGCGGCATGGCGCGCAAGCAGATCCTGCCGCGTCTGCCGCAGTTCCTCGCCGCGCATCCGCAGATCGAGCTGGAGCTGAGCAGCACCGACCGCTTCGTCGATCTGGTGCGCGAGGGCTTCGATTGCGTGGTGCGCGTTGGAACGCTGAGCGACAGCAGCCTCATCGCCCGCCCGCTAGGGAGCTTCCGCGCGATCAGCTGCGCCAGCCCGGCCTATCTGGAGCGCCACGGCACGCCGCGCACGCTGGAGGACCTGGTCCATCACCGCCTGATCCACTACGTCAGCGTGCTGGGCGCCAGGAGCGCCGGCTTCGAAGCACCCGACGGCGCGGGCGGCTATCGCAACCTGCCGATGGCCGGCGCGCTCACAGTCAACAACTCGGAAGCCTATGAAGCCGCCTGCCTCGCCGGCCTCGGCATCATCCAGGTCCCCTACGAAGGCATGCGCGAGCGGATCGAGCGCGGCGAGCTGGTCGAAGTCCTGCCGCAACACCCGCCCGAGCCGATGCCGGTGTCCATCGTCTACGCCCACCGCCGCAACCTGCCGCGCCGGGTGCGCGTATTCATGGACTGGGTGGCGGAGACGATGCGGCCGTATCTGGAGACGTAAGGGGCTTCCTGTAGGATTGCTTTCCATCATGAGCCAACCCGACCGCTTCGCAAAACTGCTGGCCTTTCTTCAACGCGTGCCGGCTATGCGTGACACCATCGGCAGCGGCCTTTTCGACAACGGCTGCTGGTGGGTCAAGTTCTCGCTGCAGCTCGACCATCCGCTGGCCTGGAACGTGGTGCAGGAGTTCGGCTGCGTGCTCAACTACCTGTCGCTCAACGAGCGCCTGCCGACTGTGTTCATGCCAGTATCGCCTGCCCCCTACCTCAACGGCGGGCCGGCCGATTTCCTGTCCTGGGTGATCGAATCGAAGGATAGCGCCTTCACGCCGGACGAGGCCGCGACTTGGCTGGAAGGCCGCCTGCCACAGCCGGTCGACGACCCGGCGCAGTGGGACGACGGCGAGGAAGAACGAACGCCGTAGGCTGGGATGAAGTGAAGCGAATCCCAGCGGGTTTGCTCGAAGGCATGCTGGGATTCGCTACGCTTCATCCCAGCCTACAAGCCGCGCTTCGTGTCGCGACAGCCGCGCATCCGCGGCGCAGCCATCATTCCCTGCGCTCGACAAAGACCTTCAACCGTCCCAGTGCCTGATCCCACTGCGCCGAGATCACGGCCAGCCAGTGACCAGCCTCGGCCAGGCGCCGTGTTTCCAGCTCCCAGATGCGCTCACGGCCGGCGCGGCTGCCGCGCACCAGGCCGGCTTCCTCAAGCGCGCGCAGGTGCTTGCTCACCGCCTGGCGCGTGACTGCTCCACCTTCGGTGAGGCGCGCGATGTTCAGTGGCCCGCCCTCGCACAGTCGCGCGACGATGCCGAGGCGGCTGGGATCGCCCAGCGCTGCGAATACCGGCGCGGCCTGCGCCAGCCGTGCCGTTGCTGCCTGCGCCCGCGCCACTTCAGCGCGCCTGCTCGAGATACTTGCGGATCGCGCCCATCTGGTGGGTCCAGCCGCCGTCGTTGGCGGCGAAGGCCTTGGCACGGCGCTCCGCCGGCAGCTGGTCGAAGCCGGACTCGGTGACGCTGAGCATCACCCCGCCCTCTGCATCTTTCAGCTCGAACACGATGCGCGTCATCGGCTCATGGCTGTAGTCGATGGACTTGTCGACACCAAAGGGATGCCAGCGGAACACCATGCGCCGCATCGGCTCGACTTTCTCCACCAGCCACTCGAAGCGCACGCCCTCGTAGGGCTGCTGCATCTTGCCCATCTCCGGATCGGCCTTGGAGGGGAGGATGCGCCCGGTGATGGACGCTCCGGCGACGAAAGGCCCATCGAAATCCACGCCGAACCAGTAGCCGAACTGGCTGGAATCGCTGATTGCCTGCCACACCCGCTCGCGCGGCGCGCGCAGCAGGACCTGCTTCTCGATACGGTCGGTGTTCATCACTGTCTCCGGTCATATGCAATCATTTGGTTGCTTATTTGTAGCATTGCCGCGGACGATACGCAACCTTTTGGTTGCTTTTTAAGAAGCGGCCGTATTGAACCCGGCGCCGACCTGCTGCATCTTTTTCCGCAAGCCCAAGCATCCGGAATCCCATTGTCCAGGTTCATCAGCGTCCTGCTCGTGTTCTGCTGTTGTCCGATCGTCACGGCCGGCGCGCCGGAGCGTACGGTCGACGGCAGCAGCATTACCTCCACGCGCGATCCCGCGCTGCGCGTCACCTTGCCGGATTCGGCCCGGTACGTCGGTGCCGACCGCTGGGTGCTGTACGGCATGGCCGATTGCGAGCTGCACCTGTTCGTTGATGCCGACACGCGGCAGCAGCTGCGGCATCGCTACTGGGTGCAGTTCGAGCAGTACCTGCCGACGCGGCCAGAGTTGCACCACACCTACGCTTCACCGCGCCACGTCGCCATCGACGGCCTGGATTTCTACGTCGATACCTGGACCGAGGTCCCCGGCGCGCCGGAGAAGCCGGGCTCCGACGGCGCGCACGTGCGGAAGCTGCTCTGGGCCAAGGGCTACACTCTGCCCGCCGCCGGCCTGGCCTCGGTGCGCCTGGTGCATCTGCTGGATGAAGCCAAACGCAAGGAGCTGATGGTGATCTATTCCGAGGACCTCACGCCCACGGGCCTGACCGCCGCCGACCTCAAGCCCGGCGGCAAAGCGCATGCGCAATGGGATGCGATGCAGTCGGGACTGATCGAGCGGGCAAAGCATAGCCTGGAGCTGCACACTGCGAAGTGAGCGATGCCGGCAACGCCTGCGCCGGATCCCTCAACCATCCGCATTCCCGGAGCATCGCCCCCACCACGCCGCCAAAGCGATCAACAGACCCAGGCCCATGTGGGCCGTCACATTGGCCCAGAAATAGGACCAGGGCAGGATCGCCACTGGGAAGGGATAGGCCGAGTACGGCAGCACCACGCGATACATGAGCAGGTACAGGCCGAAGCCGTAGAGCGGCCCCCACAGCAGAGGCCAGCGGCGCAGCGGCCGCAGCAGCGCACCGGCGCCGTAGAACGCGGCGGCCACCGCGAGCACTAGCAGCAGGTGCAGCAGGACCCCAAGCAGCACGCTCCAGGCGCCGGCCTCGAAAGCCGCACCGCCGAGCACGCCGCTGGCCACGGCCTGCAGAATGCGATAGGCCGGCACCCCGCGCACGCCGGAGTAGATCACCATGTACAACATGAACAGCACCGCGCTCGCGCCGCCGCCGCAGAGGATGGCGAAGACGGCGGGATGGCGACGCATCGGCGGCATGGCGCCAGTCTGCGGGATGCCGTGGGCGATGTGAATTGCGCCTGTACAATCCCCTTCCCTCTTGCAAGAGAAGGGAACCGCGCGCAGCTGGTTGAAGGCGCGCTAGCGCCGCCGCGCGTACGCCGCCAGCGAAGCGATGACCAGGCCGATGATCATATGCGCCATCAGGTTCGCCGCCAGCAGGTATGGCGGCGAGAAGTGCACCGGGTAGGGATAGGCCGACAGCGGCAGCACCAAGAAGCTCATCGCCGCGTACAGGCCCAGACCATACAGCGGCCCCCACAGCAGCGGCCGCGCACGCAGCGCCGCCACACGCGCGCTGATGGCGTAGAAAATCGCCGCCATGCCCGCCATGATGCAGTAGTGCAGCGCCAGACCCAGCGCCGCTGTGGGCACGCCGCCGTCGAAAGCCGGCTTGCCGAGGAGGCCGCTGGCGACGGATTGCAGGATGCGCCGCGCCGGCACGCCGTGGAAGCCGGAGAACACCACGGCGTAGGTGATGTCCAGCGTGCCGGCAACGACAGCACCGGCAAGAATGGCGAACACCGCTGGATGGCGACGCATCGGCTCCCCTCCCTTTGCAGGCTTGCGCCCTTGTTGGTTTACGGAGAGCTTACGGCAGCACGCGTGTCGGGATGCCACGGCGCATCCCGCCGGCTGCACGACTCGTCACACCGGCATCATTGCGGTTCCGCCCGTGTTCAGCCCTTGCGCGCGCTAAGCAGTACCGCCGGCATCGGAATGGCGATGCCCTCTTCCCCGGCGAAGACCGCGGCGCCCTCGGCGATGGCGACGCGGATGCGCTCCAGCGCCTCCGGTGTCTGCGCGCGCAGCAGCGCGCCGGTGCGCACGGTGCCACGCATCATCGCCTCGAACAGCTCGCTGGCGCGATCGAAGCGCCACAGCTGCGGCACCTCGATGACCCGCACGTCGGTCAAGCCAGCCTGATCCAGCGACTGCCGCACCACGGCGGCGTCGCTGTAGCGGAAAAACGGCGGGCCGGACGGCAGCGCCACGTCCATGCGGCCATGGCGCTCGATCGCGCCGAGCACAATGTGGAAGGTCTCGTTGCGCGGCGGCGCCACCCAGACCGTGAAGGCGCAGCGCCCGCCCGGCTTGAGCACGCGCGCCGCCTCGGCCAGCGCGCGCTCGGGCTGATCCAGGTGCAGCAGGCCGAAGTTCATCGCCAGCGCGTCGAACGAAGCGTCCGGCAGGTCCAGCGCCTGCGCATCGCCCTCGCGGAATTCGAGGTGCGGACGGCGTTGCCGCGCCAGCGCCACCATCGCGGCGGAGAAGTCGATGCCCAGCACTTCCGCCCCGCGCGCGGCGGCCTGGGCCGCGACATAACCGGGCCCGCAGGCGACGTCGAGCAGGCGCACGCCGGGCGCCGCGCCGACCGCGTCGAGCAGCGGCGCGATCGACTGCGCGGTGATGCGGGCGAAGGCGTCGTCGTATTCGGCGGCGGCGCTTTCCCAGCCGGATTTTTCGAAGCGGCGAAACGCGGAGTCTTGTGGATCGGTCATGCGCACATCCTAGCCCGGACGCGGCGCGGCGTAACCGGGACCGGCGGCGATGTCACCGCACCGTCACGACCTTGTCACGCGCCCTACATTTGCGCCACCCGCCCCGCGCCAACTCCCGTCAATAAAACTGCCGCACCTCCACTGGCGCGCGGCACGCAATGACGGCCCTGCGTCCCCACTCCAGCGCCTCGTCCATGTCCCTGGCTTCCAGCATCCAGGAGCCGCCGATGTGCTCCTTGGTTTCGAGGTAGGGACCGTCGGTGACGAGGACCTTGCCACCGCGCGCGCGCAGTGACTTGGCGCCGCTGACCGAACGCAGGCCGCCGGCGAAGAGACGGGCGCCGGCGGCGGTCATCTCTTCGTTGAGCGCGTCGATGGCCAGCATCATCGCTTCATCCTCGGTGGAGGGGTCGTAATCGTCGGGGTGATGGATCGCAACGAGGAACTGCGGCATGGCTACTCCCTAAACGGTCAATGGGCGAGCGTTTTGCCCGGCCTTCACCCTGATGTCGAACCGGCGGAGCAGGAATCGACAAAAACGGAGACGGGCTTTTTTCCTGGTCCTAGAACCACTTCACCAGCCCCAGCCCCTGCAGCATCCCCGGCGCCGCCAGCCACAGCAGGGCCAGGCCCTGCGCCAGCCAGCGCAGCCGCCACCCGCGCCGCAGTGACAGCCCGGCCAGGCCGAGCAGCAGGGCGGCGCCGGCGGACCAGGCAAGGAACACCAGCAGCGGAACGGGCTGCACGCTGCGGCCGTGGCTCTCGAGCCAGCCGTTGTTCACCAGCACGACGACGGCGCACAGCAGCAATGCCAGGGCCGCGGCGAGCGCGGCGGCGGCGAAGTCCAGCCGCGGCAGCCACCTTTGAAGTTTCATGACTGCCACCCTACTCCGTTCAAGGGATGCCTTCGGCCGGCGCGGGCCGGATAGTGCGCGGACTACAACCAGCGGAGGAGAGCGCCGTGGCAGCCACCCCTGCGCAAGTGCGCGCAGTCATCGAGAACTACGTCAAGGCCTGGGCCACCGGGGACAAGGCGCTGATCCTGTCGCTGTTCGCCGAGAACGCGATCTGGAACGACCCGGTCGGCACGCCACCCTTCATCGGCCACGACGGGGTCAGTGCATTCTGGGACTTCGCCCATACCGATAGGCAGCGCCAGCTCATCCCCAAGGTCAACCGCATCATCTGCTGCGCCAACGAAGGCCTGCTGGATTTCGTGATGCAGGTGCGCATGCCGCACCTGAACCAGGGCCTGGACCTGCACATCATCGACCGCTTCGTGCTCGACGAACAGGGCCGCATCAAGCTGGCCCAGGCCTACTGGGACGAGAGCAGCGCCACCTGTCCGCCCGGCATGGACTTCTTCGTGCCGAACATCGAGGAAGCCTACAAGCAGTAGCTGCAGGCGCCGGCATTGCCACCGGGCAGCCGGCGGCAATGCCGGACCCGGCGCCTGCGGTGCCGGGTGCGCTGCCTTACTTGTGCAGGGCCAGACCGTTGCAATCGAAGTGCGAGGCCTGATCCGGCGCCGCGCAGTAGGACTTGGCGGGGTTGTCGTCGGGGTTCGCGGATGCATCGAACACCTGGCCGTCCGGGCACTTCACCTCGGCGGCGAGGTGGTGTGAGCACTGGTAATGCACGCGGCAGTCCGGATGCTCGTAGACGCCGTTGTCCTTGTCCACACAGAATTGACGGTCACCCTCCAGCTTCGGCGAATCCTTGAAGCCCGGCACCGAAACGACCGCCGCAGACGCCGAAAACGAAACCAGCACCGCCCCCGCCATCGCGGCGCCAGCCGCGAACTGCCATCGCTTGAAGATCTTCATCGACTCAACTCCTCTCCGGTCATATCCAGCGCAGGCCATAGATGCAGGGGGCTGGCGAACAGGCAACAGGGGTCCGTGCCCGCCGCGGCAGGCCCTGCCCGCCCCCGGGCTGGTGCGGCCCGTGGATGCGCTTTGGATGCAGGCCTGCGGAAAATGGTTGCAAGAAACAGAAGCCGCCCGACGGGCAGATAATAGGTACTGATTATTACCTTATCGCGCCGGGGTCGGCGCGGAGCAGGCCGGCCTCAGCGCTGGCCGAGGTTCACTGCCAGCTCCAGCAACACCAGCGCGAGGGCGGTGCCGGCCAGCAGCCGGTGCAGCAAGCCGAGCATGCGCCCCGCCTTCGCCGCGCGCAGGTCGCGAGTCGCCTCGCCGCGGCGCAGCAGGCGGGCGATACGCAGCGAAATCAGAGGGGTGTAGGTGAGCAGCTCAGGCTGGCCGAGCTCGTTCCACAGGCTGGAATCGAACTGGCGCAGCCGCTCGAGGAACAGATGCAGTTGCAGAACATAAAGCACCACCAGCAGCATCAGCAGCAGGAAGGCCGGCATCACCAGCTCGGCGGCAAGGCTATACAGCATCAGCGGACCTCTCCGGTCCGGCGCCGCACGGCATATTCCCCTGCGAATTCCCGTTCATGCGAGCAGCTCCCATGCGATGCGACTAGCTTAACCCGGGAACCGTCCGGTACGCGTTCTAGCCAGCCTGCTCCGGCAGGAACGACATGTCCATGTGATAGCGCTTCGGGTTCGCGGTGTCGAGATACACCGTGAGCTGCCGGCGGTCGAGGTAGGGCATCGGGTCGTACCACAGGTTGCGGCTCTGGAACACATGGACCTTGCCGGTGGCCGGGTTGCGCCACTGCGCCGTCACCCGGTACGGATGACGCCCGTTCACTTCAAGCTGCGTGTTCCGGTCCACCGACTGGAAGTCCGCCATCACCGGCGTGCCGTGCAGCAGCAGGTCCTGCTCCTTGCGCCGCGCCAAGCGGGCGGCGAGCTGCACGGCGAGGCCGATGGCAAAGAACACCGCGCCGATGCCGGCCAGGATCACCGCCCCGCCCCACAGACTGAAAAAGGCGCCGATCTTCGCCCGCTCCGGCTCGCCCGGCAGGTACAGCACGTCGACCCGCTCGCCGACGGAGTATGCGGGCGGGCTGCTGCTGATGGAGGAGACGAACTGGATCGCGCGTCCGTCGGCCGCGATAAAGCGCACTGCCGGCGCATAGGTGGTGGAATTGCTCGACTGGTGCGGCACCAGTTCCACCACCTCGCCCGGCGCGTGCCGGGCGCGGGCGACAAAGGACCGCGTGTGCTGCGCCAGCAGCAGCGCCGCGATCAGCATCGCGCCGCCGAACAGCAGGCCGACCCACTTGAAGACGCCGACGGCTTTCATGGCTCCCCTTTCCACGCTTGCCCGACGCTACTGGATCATCTCAGATCCCCGGCTGCAAATTGACTTTTTCAATAGCCTAGCCTATAGCATGGCGGCCATGAGCCATTTGGGCGAACGACTGATCCAGGCGCGCAAGCTGCGTGGCACCAGCCAGGCGGAGCTGGCCCGGCGCTCGGGTGTATCGCAGCCCACCATCTCCGACCTCGAGTCCGGCGCGCAGGTCGGCACCAAAAAGGCGCCGGAGCTGGCCAACGCCTTGAAGGTGGACCTGACCTGGCTACTCACCGGCCGCGGCGAAATCGAGCCGCGGCCGGCGCGGCGCGGTGGCGATGGCGAGGAGCGCCTGGTGTTTGTCGCCAGGGTGCGGGGCGCCATGGCCTCCGCCGGTGCCGGCCGCATCGGCTGGGAGCATGAGGAGATGGACTACGCGCACGGCTTCCTGCGCAGCTGGATGCGCGACCGCGGCCTCAACCCCGAGCGCTGCCGCACCATCCTGATCGGCGACGACAGCATGAGTCCTTACCTGCGCAATGGCGACGTCGTGCTGGTCAGCCTGGCGCATCGCGAACTGCGCAGCGGCGAGGTCTATGCCATCGCCGTGGGCGAGGAGCTGCGCGTCAAGCGCATCAACCGCCGTGCCGATGGCGGCCTGGACATCATCAGCGACAACCGCTCACCGCAATACCCGGCCGAGCACATCGATGCGCGCGGTGTCGAGCGCGTGAATGTGATCGGGAAAGTGATCTGGCGGGGCGGTTGAATGGCAGGTCGGCCTTCAGGCCGACAGCTTTGCTGGAGAAGGGGCGGCAGCCGCATATGGCTCCCGCCCTGCCCTCCGGCAACCCGTCCATGGACCCGCCGGCGTGCGCTTCACCGCTCAGCTCACGCGCTTGCAGCGCTCCTCGTAGGTGACATAGGTATCGCTCTTCTTGCCGACCTCATGGCCGACCACGGCGCCGCCGACGGCGCCTCCGGCCGTCATCGCCGCGTTGCCCGAACCTTTGCCGAACTGGTTGCCGGCCAGGCCGCCGAGCGCGCCGCCGATCAGGGTGCCGGCGGTACCGCCGGTGCCCCACTGCTTGTGGTGCACTACGCGCACCTTGCGGCACTGCACCTGTTCGCCGTTGGAATTGGTGAAAGTGTCGGCCTGGGCCACCTGCCCCAGCAGCAATGCGACGGCCACCGCGATAAGTACTGTATGGTATTTCATGGTTCGGTTCCTTGCTTGGTGGATTTCCGGCAACGCGGCCCGCGGCTAATCGTCATCGTGGTGATGGTGATGGCGGTGCCACTCATGCTCGCGCCAGCGCCCGCCATCCCAGTCACGGTGGTGATGGCGCCAGCGCCAGTCCTCGTCGTAGACCACGGTCGGGCCGTAGTAGACCGGTGGCGGAGCCGGCGCGTAGTAGACCGGGGGCGGCGGCGCGTAATAGCCGCCGTCGAGGCCGATGCCGAGGTAGACGTCGGTATGGGCCAATGCCGCCGCCGGCAGGGCCAGCAGCCCGGCGCCCAGCAGCAGATTGCGCAACGCAGGTTTCATCACACCTCTCCTTGGCAAACCATCCGCACCGCCCTTCGGTGCGCAGGGAAAGCCTAGGGAAAGCTCGATGAACGAATCCTTAACGGATGTTTACGGCCGTAAGGAATCCGCAAGATCAAGCGCTTGCAGGCACTTCGCGGGAATGCCGAGGCCGCGCCGCTTCAGAACACCGGCAGCATCAGCACGATCAGCAGGACGCCGCAGACCATCTCGGCCAGGTGCTGCAGCGCGCTATAGGGGCGCGCCATGCTGAGCATCAGGTACACGCTGGCGGCCATGCTGCCGCAAACCGCCCACACCGGTGCCAGCATGCCCAGCATCAAACCCAGCAAGGTCGAGGTCTGCATCAACCATCCGGCTGCACCGCTCAGACGCAGTACCATGCCGAACGCGGCGAGCAGCAGCAGTACGGTACTGGCCCGCACGCCCAGTCCCGCTCGCAGTCCCCCCGCCGGCGCGGCTGCGCGCTGCGGCTTGTCTTCCCGCCCGGCTGTCATGCGGCTTTCCGCCCACCTCTCGCTCGATGCCACAGTACGCTTCGTCCGTCCCTTGCCGCGGACCCTGCGCCTTTATAGCGGCCGGCGGCAGGCCGGGGCGGCGTGGCTTGATCAACGGTAGCCCTTACCAGCCCAGAGTCAGTGGCGCCGCAGGCATTTATTGCTTTTCCTATCGATTGCCGGGCGGGCACAGCGGTCCGGCGATGCCGCCGCCGACCGGCGACTCGACCACGTCGCGGGCCGGCAACAGGCATGGCGGCACGCCGTGCTGCACAATATCCCGTCCGCCCGCGACGGGCTCCGCCATCCACGCATGCCCACACACCGCAGGCCCGCCGCACTGCTCGCCTCCAGCGAGGGTGAACTCCGCTACGCCCTCGAAGTCCGCCGCAGCCGCATCGACGGCCAGGGCCTGTTCGCCGCCCGGCCGCTGCCGGCGCGACGCAAGCTCGGCGAAATCGGCGGCCGGCACGTCCGCCTGCCCGGCGCCTGGAAGGAAGCGGAACGCTCGGGCAGGATCTACCTGATCGAGATCGACCCGCGTACCGCGCTCGACTGCTCGGCCGGCAACAGCTTCCGCTTCCTCAATCACAGCTGCGTCGCCAACTGCTACATGCGCATCGCCCACCGCCGCGTCGAGGTTTACAGCCGCCGCGCCATCCGCGCCGGCGACGAGCTGACCGTGGACTACGGCATTACCCCGCACCAGGGCGGGATGCGCTGCAGCTGCGGCGCGCCGGACTGCCAGGGGCGGCTGTAAGGCCCCGGTCGGGCGGCAGCCGGGCCGCTCGTCCAGGCCGGCCTGCCGCCCATCCCCCCGCGCCGGCACGGCCCGAACTTTGCCGCGCATGATCGACTCCAAGAGCTGAACGACAGCCTCCGGCACGGACCGCCGGCGATCCCCCACCATCGCGCCAGGGAACGAGGTGCGCCAGATGACCGCTTTCCGACTCAGCCTCCTCCTCGCCACCGCCTGGGCCCTGTCCGCCTGCGGCACCGAGGTCATCATGCAGAACGCGCAGGGCCAGCAAGTGGCCTGCAAGAGCGGCTCCGCCAGCACCGGCGTCGCCTCGCGCCGTGTGCAGGACGACCTGCTGACCCAGTGCGTGGATCAGTACCGCTTCCAGGGTTACGAGATCGCCTCGGTCAAGAAATAAGGCTCTGATCGCGGCGGTTAAGGCCCGGTTCAGCGGCTGCCTCCCACCCTGCCCAGCGTACGCCGCCGGCTGTATCGGCGCCGTGCAAGGCATATGATGCATTCGTTGCATGGCGGCACCTGCCGCGATGCCGCACCTCGCTCACGGAACGGGAGGCTCAACATGAAACGGACAAAACAGGCACTCATCCTGGCAGCGGTGGGCGCGGCCCTGGTCCCGGCGATCGCCGCCGCCCAGGTCGGCGTCTCGGTCAACATCGGCCAGCCCGGCTTCTACGGCCAGATCAATATTGGCGACTTCCCGCAGCCGCAGGTGATCTACCCCCAGCCGGTGATCATCGACCGCGTGCCGGAGAGTTACGGCCCGCCGATGTACCTGCGCGTGCCGCCCGGCCACGCCAAGCACTGGGCAAAGCACTGCGCCGAATACAACGCTTGCGGCCACCAGGTCTATTTCGTGCGCGACGACTGGTACAACCGCGAGGTGGTGCCGCGCTATCACGGCGGCGGCCGCGGCGACTGGCAGGGCGACGAGGATCATGGACACGGCCATGGGCACGGCGGCGACCATGGCGATCACGGCCATGGGCATGGTCACGGGCACGACCACGGCGACTGAGCCGTAGCCCCCCATCCTGTAACCCGGGTGGCTGGCGCTGCTCGGGCTACTGCGTTTGCAGCATGCGGCGCGTCCCGCCGGCGCGCGTAATGGGCCGACTTTCCCGGCACTGGAGCGGCTCATGCCCCGCATCGACGTTCCCGACGACCTCGGCAGCTGGATGGCCCTGCGCCCCGACTTGGGCGCCGGCCTGGCGGCGCTGAGCGAGGCGGTCTACGGCAAGTCCATCCTGCCGCTGCGCGTGCAGGAGCTGGCGCGCATGCGCATCGCCCTGTCCAACGAATGCGAGGTGTGTCGCAATGCCCGCTACGACGGCGGCGCCGTGGACGGCCTGGACGAGGACTTCTATACCCATGCCGCCGGCTGGCGCGATTGGCCCGGCTACAGCACGCGCGAAAAGCTCGCCGCCGAATACGCCGAGGGCCTCGCCACCGATCATCGGGCGCTGCGCGAAAATGCCGGCTTCTGGCAGCGGCTGCGCCAGCACTACAGCGACGCCGAGATCGTCGACCTCGCGATCTGCTGCAGCCTGTGGCTCGGTGCCGGCCGCACCATGCGCGTGCTCGACGTGGGGCAGACCTGCGCCCTGGTGATGCAGCGCCGGGTGGCCGAACCGGCCTGAGCCTCCTTAGCGGAAGTCGGCCGACAGCAGCTTCGCCTCCGACAGCACCAGCGAGGCGCGCGTCCAGCTTGCGCCTCCGGTCTCGCCATGGCGCCACAGCGCCTGATACAAAGTCCGGCACAGCTCCACCGTGCTGTCGTGCCAGAGCACGTGGCCGGTGGAGTCGATGTGCTCCAGTACCAGTCCCCCGGCGCTGTCCCCATCGGCCTTGATCAGGACGATGATCCAGCCGGCGGGCGCTTCGGGCCGGATCAGTTCGATGAGCTCGAAGTGCAACTTCCTGTCCGCTTCACTGCGTTCCTTCTCCATGGTGTTCCACCTTCCGCCGCGCGGACGAGCCGGACGGCGGGATCGCGCGACCGGTGCCGTGCAAGCCCGGACGCTTCGAATGGGGATGCGCGCCTTCGACAATCAGGCGCGGCCTTGAGGCTAACTTCCACGCGCATCCGCGAATGCCCGGATGGTGGCGCCGCAAGGCGCGGAATGCAGCGGCTGGAGTGGATGCCGGAACAAGCCGGCAGTGCAGGCCAGTGGGTCGAGGCCGTGAGTGC
The DNA here is from genome assembly GCA_964458725.1 of uncultured Nevskia sp. GTDB lineage: Bacteria > Pseudomonadota > Gammaproteobacteria > Nevskiales > Nevskiaceae > Nevskia. The sequence continues at coordinate 13,647 of CAYWPB010000022.1, forward strand.
CGCTGCGCGGGCACCTCATACAGACCGCCTGCGCGCGCCTCGGGTTCCGCGGCGGCGACAGTCCCGCCGCGATGCGCTACGCTCGCCGCATCGCCCGCCCGGACCCCCGCCGATGCTCGCCCAGTCGCTGCTGCTCGCCAGTTGTTCCATCTTCCTGGCGCTGGGAACGGCCCACCTGCTGATGACCTTTTTCAGCCGCAAGTTCAGTCCGCGCGAATCGGCGCTGGAATCGCACATGCGCGACGTGTCGCCGCGCCTGACCGGCCAGACCACGATGTGGAAGGCCTGGGTCGGCTTCAATGCCAGCCACAGCCTCGGCGTGATTCTGTTCGGTCTGTTCTATGGCTACCTCGCGCTGCACCAGACCGAGCTGTTGCTGCACGACCGCTTCCTCGGCGGTCTGGGCACCGCCGTACTCGGCAGCTACCTGTTCCTGGCCTGGCGTTACTGGTTCAGCACGCCGCTGCTGGGCGTGAGCCTGGCTTCGCTGCTCTACGCCGGCGGCTTCCTGGCAGCTCGCCTCTGAGCGAACCGGAGGCTTTGCCCGGGTGTAACATCCGGGCAGGGACCGGCGCGCGTCTTGCGGCGCCGCCGGCGCAGCTCACGGGGAACCATCGCATGTCCTGCCACGTCCACCGCCCGGCCTGATGCCGTGCCCGCGTACTACTACTACAGCCGCGACGAGCAGGTGACCGGGCCGGTGGAACTGGACGCGCTGCGCGCATTGCTGGAGCGGCAGCGCATCGACGAACAGACCCAGCTGTGGTCCGAGGAACAGGACTGGTGCCCGTTGGGCGAGGCGCTGCCGCAGTTCAATCCACCGCCGCCACCCGCCTCCGGGGGGCTCGCCGCAGCGGACATCACCGCGACACAGCCGCCCCCCCTGCCCGCATCGCTGGTGCCGCACCCGCCGGAGCGCCGGCCCCTGCGGCTGGAGGCCGCGCCGGCGGCGGGCTGGCACGTGGAGCCGCCGCATCCCTGGCGGCGCTACCTGGCGCGGATGATCGACCACTACAGCATCGGCCTGCTCGGCTACGCCGTGCTGACGGCGCCGATCTACGCCCTGTCCGACGACATCCGCGCCACCCAGACGATCCTCACCAACAGCCTGGTCGCCGCCGTTGCGGTGACCCTGATCTCGGCGCCTTTGTGCGCGCTGTTCATCGGCCTGTCCGGCACCACGCCGGGCAAGTGGTGCGCCGGCGTGCGCGTGCTGTCGCGCCAGGGCGGCATGATCGGGCTCGGCGCGGCGCTGTCGCGCGAATTCCGCATCTGGCTTGCCGGCTTCGGCATGGGCCTGCCGCTGGTGTCGTTGATCACCATGGTCACCTCCTACAACACGCTGATGCGCGACCGGCGCATGGACTGGGACGAGGAGCTGGATGCGGTGGTGCAGTACCGCGACGCCAGCCCCTGGATCAGCGCGCGCCTGGCGATCGCCACGGTGTTGCTGGGCATCGTGGTGGCGGCGCTGATCGGCATCGGCGCCGCGGAGCGGTTCTCTCCATGAGCGCCGGCGAAGATCAGGCCTGGTGGTACGCGTTGCTGCCGGCAGGGCGGCGCGGGCCGCTCAGCCGCGAACAGTTGCTCGACTTGATCCGCCATGGCGCGGTGGAGCGCGGCACGCTGCTGTGGCGCCTTGGCCTGGCGCAGTGGACGCCGGCGCAGGACTGCTTCGGCAGCGCCTTCCGCGCCGCGCGCGCGGCGGCACCGGCGGTGCAGGAACCGCGCCCCAGCCGCATCCCGCTGTTGCTGGTACTGGCGCTGTGCGGCGCATTGGCGCTGCTGTTCCGCCATTACGCCACCAGCATCAACGCCTCGTCCGATCCGCATCGCCAGGTGCTGCGTGCCATGCTCAGCGGTGGCGCGCTGGCGCTGGCCCTGTTTGCCGGCACGGTGCTGAGCCTGCGCCGCGGTCGCAGCGCCGCCGCCCGCCTGCTCGGGGTGGGCTACGCCCTGCTCGGCGTGGTGATCCTGATCCTGATGGGCGCGGTCGGGCCGCAGTTCGGCCGCATCACTCAGAGCTCAGGCCGCATGAGCGACTATACCGTCAGCGCCGACGACCGCACCGCCACCATCCGCATCGACGGCCTGCTCGGGCCCGGCGTGGCGGCACGTTTCGACGATGTGCTCGCCGCGCATCCGCGCGTGCGGCGCGTCCTCATCGACAGCTATGGCGGCCTGGTCGACCAGTCGTTGCAGCTCGCCCGCAGCATGGTCGATCACCGCCTCGACGCGGAAGTGGACCGGCACTGCGCCAGCGCCTGCCTGGTGCCGTTCCTGGCCGGCGCCAACCGCTACGCCGGGCCCGACGCGCTGTTCGGCTTCCACTCGCCTGGGCCGGTGGAAGGCACCTCGGCCTGGCTGCGCCTCGGCGCGGAGCGCGAAGGCCGGCTCTACAGCGAATTCCTGCGCAACCATGGCCTGCCGCAGAAATATCTGGACCTGGTGCGCGACACGCCGGCGCAGGGCATCGCCCGCATCGGTGCCGCCGAGCTGGCCGAAGCCGGCGTGCTCGAATTACTCACCGCCGACGGCCTGCCGCTGTCGGCCGAGGAAGCGCGCTGGCGCTTCATCATCGCCGCCACCCGCGAGGGCGACAGCCCCGACACCGATGCCACCGCCGCCCTGATGGAAGCCATCCACCGCAGCGGTCACCCCGCCGCGCAAACCTACGGCGAGCCGCTGGCCCGCGCCATCGCCGCCAACGACGCCGGCCGGATCCATAGCGTGGTTTTCAGCATGACCGGCGCCATCTTCGATCAGGCGCTGCCCAGCGCCAGCCCCGGTCCGCTGACCGGCTTCCTCAAAGTGCAGGACGGCATCATGCAACGCCTGGCGGCGCGGCGCGACTGGAACGCCTGCACCGCCTTCCTCGACGGCGACACCGGCGGCGGCCACGGCGGCAAATCCGGCGACAAGGCGGTACCCGACAGCATCGAGCCGGAACTGCTCGGCAGCATGCGCGCCGTGATCGACTCCGCCGCCGCCAACGACTGGCGCCGCACGCCGCCCGACGAGGACAGTCGCACCCGCGTCGCCGCCATCAGCCACGAGGTGGCGGAGCGCGTCTACGCCCAGGGCTTCAGCCGCGCCGACCTGCATGCCAAGCCGCAGGCGCGCTGCCTCTTCGCCACCGGGCTTTACCACGAGTTCGCGCAGGCCGCGGACGACCGGCCGGGCGAATACCTGAGCACGCTGCTCAATATGAAGTAAGCGCCTACTTCTTCGGTGCTACGGCTTCGGAGATGGTGAACTCCCCCAGGTCCACACCCACGTCCCAGCCGCGGCCGGTACCGGTGATGGCCAGCGAGATCTCGCCCTTGGTCACCACGGTGGCATCGCTGGCCTTCACCGCGGCGGCGTGGGCCGAGCCGGAGGCATAGCCGCCGAGCACGTCGTGGATGTTCTTCACGCCGGTGAATTCGCCATGGCCGTCGTCGATGGTGGTCTTGCCGACAGTCAGGCCGCCGCCCTTTGACGACAGGTGCACCTTCATCGAAGAGCCGTCGCTGCAGCTCACCGTGCCGTGGCCCTTGGCGGTCTTGTAGATGATCGACCAGCCCTTGAGCGTGAAGCTCATCTTGCAGCTCAGGTCGTCGGCCTGCGCCGCACCGGCGCCGAGGCCCAAGGCGGCGAGCAACAGCGCCGCGCCCGTCTTCACCAGGATTCTGCTCATCGGAGTTCTCCCTGTGCTTGCTTCAGTTTGAGGACACAAACGCGGCAGGTTGCCGAGCCCTATGATGCGCCAAGGCGCAGCCGATCGCACCGCCATCCGAAGGCCGGATCAGCAAGCAGGCTGGGTTGAAGGGCAGCGGAAACCCAGCAGACCCGGGTTATCACGAATGCCGCTGGCATTCGTGATGCTTATCCTAGTCTACGAACTGCCGACACGGCTTCAATGCCGATGGCGGTGATGGATGTCGGGATAGTGCGGATGGCTGTGCACCAGCCCTTCGTGGCGGTGCTCGTGGGTGTGCGGCTCGCCGCCGTCCCAGTCGAAGTCGTGCCGGTGCCGGTGGTGTTCGTCGTGCCGGTGCGGGTGGGCGTGGCTGAGGGGCTCGTGCGTATGCTCGTGGTCGTGACGCTCGCTCAGGTGCAGCCACACCCCGGCCGCCATCAGCACGGCGGCGAACCAGAACGCGGCCGATACCGGCTCATGCAGCATGACGATGGCGATCGCCGCGCCGAGGAACGGCGCGGTGGAGAAGTAGGCGCCGGTGCGCGCCGAGCCCAGGCCGCGCAGCGCCACCACGAACAGCACCAGGCTGAGACCGTAGCCGGCCAGTCCTACCGCCATCGCCCCGGCCGCCAGCGGCAGGTCCGGCACCCGCGCGCCCAGCACGGCTGCGAGCAGAAGATTGGTGAGTCCCGCCGCCAGCCCCTTGGTGCCGGCGATGAACAGCGCATCCGCACCGGACACCTTGCGCGTCAGGTTGTTGTCCACCGCCCAGCACAGGCAGGCGCTGGCCACCGCGAGCACCCCGCGCGTTGAAACCACAGTCGCGCCGTCGCCGGCAGGCCAGGCCAGCAACGCGCCGCCGGCCACGATCAGCACCATGCCCAGCACCACGCGCCGGTCCGCGTTCTCGCGGAACACGAGCCAGGCCAGCAACGCGGTCAGCACCGCTTCCAGGTTGAGCAGCAAGGAGGCGCCCGCGGCCGGCATCAGGCTGAGCCCCAGCATCAGCAACACCGGCCCGAGCACGCCGCCGCAGGCGATCGCTCCGGCCAGCCAGAGCCATTCGCCGGCGTGCAGCTGGCTGGGACCGAAACCCCGGTCGCGCACCAGGCGCGCCGTCCACAGGCCCAGGCCGCTGCCCAGATAGAGCAGCCCCGCCAGCAGCACCGGCGGCAAGCTGCCGGCGAGCAGCTTGGCGAAAGGCGTGCTGGCGCCGAACAGCAGGGCGGCGGCAAGCGCGGCGGAAATGGCAGTGCGGTCGGTCATGAGGAAGCTGGTCTAACCCTCACACCTTACGCTCTGCGCCTTGGTGCTGCCCGTCGACGTAATACCAGCGTCCCTGTTCCCGCACGAAGCGGCTGCGTTCCTCCAGCCGCACCGCCGGGTTTCCGCCGATGCGGTAACGCGCCACGAACGTCACCTCCGCCTCGTCCGGACCAAGCGCGCGGGCGCTCTTCACGGTCAGGCCCAGCCATTTCGTGCCCGCTTCCAGGCCGACCGACTCCGGTCGCGTCGCAGAGTGCCAGGTGGCGAGCAGGTAGGGTTCGTCTTCGAGCACATAGGCGCTGTAGCGCGAACGCATCAACGCCTCGGCGGTCGGTGCCTGCAGGGTGCGATGCCAGCGGGCGCAGCAGGCTTCGAGCGCGTTGCCGCTGCCGCAGGGGCAAATCAACGCTGCTTCCTTCTTCAAGGATTTACGCCGCCAGGATTTCGGCGAAGCGATCCGCCAGCTCGGCGCGCCAGCCGGCCAGGCTGACGCCGAAGGCCTGCCTGAGCTTGGCGCAGTCCAGCCGCGAATTGGCCGGACGCCTTGCCGGCGTGGGATAGGCCGACGTGGGGATGGCCTTGACCTCGCGGCAGCGCACCGAAGGCCCGTCCGCCTCGCGCAGCTGCTCGACGATGGCCTCCGCGAACTCGTGCCAGCTCGCTTCGCCACCGCCCTGCAGGTGATAGACGCCGGACAGCGCCGCGTCGTCGTCCTGCGGCAACTGCCGGGCGATGTGCGCGGTCAGCTCGGCGATCTGTCGCGCCGAGGTCGGCGCGCCGACCTGGTCGGACACCACGTTCAAGATCTCGCGCTCGCGCGCCAGGCGGATCATGGTCTTGACGAAGTTGCCGCCGCGCGCGCCGTAGACCCAGCTGGTGCGCAGGATCAGGTGCTGCCCGCCGACCGCGGCGATGGCCTGGTCGCCGGCCAGCTTGGAGGCGCCGTAGACGCTCAGCGGCCCGGTCGGATCGGTCTCGAGGTAGGGGCTGGCCTTGTCGCCGGCGTAGACGTAGTCGGTGGAATAGTGGACCAGCCAGGCGCCCAGCGCCGCGGCTTCCTGCGCCAGCACCGCCGGCGCACGCGCATTGATCGCATGGGCCAGCTCCGGCTCGCTCTCGGCCTTGTCCACCGCGGTATAGGCGGCGGCGTTCACCACCAGGCCGGGGCGCTCGGCGCGCAGCAGCGCGCGAATCGCCGATTCATCGGCGAGGTCGATCTCGGCGCGGTCGACGCCGACCACCAGGCCCAGCGGTGCCAGCGTGCGGCGCAGCTCGGTGCCGACTTGTCCTTCCGCGCCGACGATCAGGATGCGGCCGCTTTCAGTCACCATGGGCAAGCGCCGTCACGGATAGACCTCGGCCTGGTCCAGCGTCAGCCCGGCGGCGTCCTTGGCCGACAGCACCGGCGCGCCCTGCAAAGGCCAGGCGATACCGATGCGCGGATCGTTCCAGAGGATGCTGCGCTCGTGCTGCGGCGCGTAGTAGTCGCTGGCCTTGTACTGCATCTCGGCCGCGTCCGACAGGGTCAGGAAGCCATGGCCGAACCCGGGAGGGATCCACAGCATGCGGCGGTTCTCCGCCGTCAGCTCGATGCCGATCCACTGGCCGAAGCTCGGCGAGCTGCGGCGCAGGTCCACCGCCACGTCGAACACCGCGCCGTGGACCACGCGCACCAGCTTGCCCTGCGGCTGCTGCACCTGGTAGTGCAACCCGCGCAGCACGCCGCGCTGAGAGCGCGAGTGGTTGTCCTGCATGAACTCCATCTCGCGCCCCAGCCCTTCGGCGAAGACGCGGCGGTTGTAGCTCTCCATGAACCAGCCGCGCTCGTCGCCAAACAGCCGCGGCTCGATAAGCACCACGTCGGCAATGCGCTGCGGAATGAATTTCATCGGCTCAGAAGATGTTGATGCGCAGCAGATCGCGCAGGTACTGGCCATAGCCGCTCTTGCCCAGCTGCGCCGCCAGGCGTTCCACCTGCGCCGCGTCGATCAGGCCGAGGCGGTAGGCGATCTCTTCCGGGCAGGCGATCTTCAGGCCCTGGCGCTTCTCGATGGTCTGCACGTACTGGCTGGCCTCGATCAGCGAATCGTGGGTGCCGGTATCGAGCCAGGCATGGCCGCGGCCCATGATGCTGACGCGCAGGCTGCCGCGCTCGAGGTAGAGGCGGTAGAGGTCGGTGATCTCCAGCTCGCCGCGCGGCGAGGGGCGCAGGCTGTGCGCCAGCGCCGTCGCTTCGGCGTCGTAGAAATAGAGGCCGGTCACGGCGTAGCGCGAGCGGGGCCGCGCCGGCTTCTCCTCCAGGCTCACCGCGTGGCCGGAGGCGTCGAACTCCACCACGCCATAGCGCTGCGGGTCCTGCACCGGGTAGGCGAAGATGGTGGCGCCAGCCGCGGCGGCGCTGGCCTGGCGCAGGTCGGCGGCAAGATCATGGCCGTAAAAGATATTGTCGCCCAGCACCATGACGCTGGCGGCGCCGTCGAGAAAGGATTCGGCGATGATCAGCGCCTGCGCCAGCCCGTCGGGCGAGGGCTGCTCGGCGTAGTGCAGCGACAGCCCCCACTGCGCACCGTCGCCGAGCAGCTGGCGGAAGCGCGGCAGAACCTGCGGCGTGGAGATCAGCCGGCTCTCGGTGATGCCCGCCAGCATCAGGGTGCATAGCGGGTAGTACACCATCGGCTTGTCATACACCGGCAGCAGCTGCTTGGAGATCGCCAGGGTCGCCGGGTAGAGCCGCGTGCCGGAGCCGCCGGCGAGGAGGATGCCCTTGCGGACAGGTACTGCGGGTTTGCTGTCCTGGTTCATGGTCATGCTCAGGTGCCGTAGTGCCGGCTGATCCACTCGCGGTAGCCGCCGCTGCGCACCCGCTCCACCCAGTCCTGGTGCTCGAGGTACCAACGCACGGTTTTGCGGATGCCACTCTCGAAAGTCTCCGCCGGGCGCCAGCCCAGCTCGCGTTCCAGCTTGCGCGCATCGATGGCGTAGCGACGGTCATGGCCGGGCCGGTCCTTGACGAAGCGGATCAGGCTCTCGCGCGGCGCCGCGGCCGGGCTCAGCTCGTCGAGCAGGGCGCAGATCTGGCGCACGATCGCCAGATTGGTCTGCTCGTTCCAGCCGCCGACGTTGTAGGTCTCCCCCACCCGTCCGCGCGCCAGGATCTCGCGCAGCGCGGCACAGTGGTCGCCGACATAAAGCCAGTCGCGCACGTTGAGACCGTCGCCATACAGCGGCAGCGTCTCGCCGGCAAGGGCGTTGGCCATGACCCGCGGGATGAGTTTTTCCGGGAACTGCCTCCGCCCGTAGTTGTTGGAGGAGTTTCCGGTGGGCCCCCGCAGGGCGGGGCTGGGCGACGGATTCGCCCGAGGTCCGCGACGC
>CAYWPB010000023.1:0-21798 GCA_964458725.1 uncultured Nevskia sp.
CGGCATCAACCGGGTCGGGCAAATCGTCAGGGACCTCAAGGACTTCTCCCGCGTCGACCGCTCGCGCAGCGACTTGTTCTCGATCAACGACGGCATCGACTCGGCCCTCAAGATCTGCCACAACCAGCTCAAGGGCCGCATCGAGGTGGTCAAGCAGTACGGCGAGCTGCCGCAGATCGAGTGCTCGCCCTCGCAGCTCAACCAGGTGTTCCTCAACCTCTTCACCAACGCCGCCCAGGCGATCGAGAACGAGGGCCGCATCTACATCCATACCCTGGCCGGCGCCGACGGCGTCGACGTCCGCATCCTCGACACCGGCTGCGGCATGAGCGAGGACGTGCGCAAGCGCATCTTCGAGCCGTTCTTCACCACCAAGCCGGTCGGCCAGGGCACCGGCCTGGGCCTGTCCATCGTTTTCCGTATCATTGAGGAGCACGGCGGCAGGGTCGAGGTGCGCTCGACCCCGGGCAAGGGTAGCGAGTTCGCCATCCACCTGCCGCTGCGACAGAGAAAACAGACGGCGGGAACAATGCCGGACATGGTTCAGGACGCGGTGCCGCAGGCGGCCGCCGCGTAGGAGGATTGGTGCAAGTGAATGCAGTGCTCGCCCCCGCCGCCCCCAAGGCGCGCGTGCTGTTCGTCGACGATGAGCCGCGCGTGCTCACCACCATGCGCATGCTGTTCCGCTCCCACTACGAGGTCCACTTCGCCGAGGGCGGCCAGCAGGCCCTGGAGCTGCTGAAGAAGCAGATGGTCGACGTCATCGTCAGCGACCAGCGCATGCCGGGCATGACCGGCATCGAGCTGCTGCGCGCGGCGCGCGAGCTGAATCCGCACGCCATGCGCATCCTGCTCACCGGCTATTCCGATCTCAACGCCATCATTGGCTCGATCAACGAAGGCGAGATCTTCCGCTTCGTCAACAAGCCGTGGTCCAACGAGGACTTGTCCACCACCGTGGCCCGTGCCGTCAGTGCCGCGCGCACCAGTGCCGCAGTCGCCGCCAAACCGGGCGACGGCCCGGCGCCGCAGCTGTCGACAGGCCCCCTGCCCTCCGTCCTGGTGATGGACGACGACGCGCGGGTGCCGCCGCAGATCCAGGCGATTCTCGGCGCCGACTGCCGCGTGTTCGGCGCCACCAGCATGGACGAAGCGGTGAACCTGCTGGAGCGCGAGCGCATCGGCGTGGTCATTTCCGACACCCGCGTGCAGGACCATCCAGTGGTTAACCTGATCGGCACGCTGAAGCAGCACCATCCCGAGCTGGTTTCGGTGATCCTGACCGAGCGCGCCGACGCCGGCGCCGCCATCGACCTGATCAACCAGGGCCAGATCTACCGCTTCATCACCAAGCCGATTGTCGACAACGCCTGCAAGATCACCGTCAACTCGGCGCTCAAGCAGCACGAAAAGCTGCTGCACGCCCCGGAACTGCACCAGCGCTACGAGGTGGCCCGCGCCGTCGAGCCGCCCCCGCCCACCTCCAGCAGCGGCAAGCTGCTCGACCGCATCCGCTCGCTGCGGTCCTGGGTGACCCGCCGGGCGTAAGTTGTCATCCTGAGCTGAGCTAAGAACCTAGTGTTGTACTCAGGCTGTCATCCTGAGCGCAGCGAAGGATCTGGTGCCGTTCCCTGCCATCCCTGGCGCGGCTTCACCACACTATCCACCCCCGGCCCGGCCATCCATGGCCGGGCGTTACGCATCCCATCCATGGGATGCGCCCTTCGGGCCCGCCTGCGGCGGTTCGATTTCGCTCCCGGCGAAATCGTCGGTCTCGCAGGCGATGACATTGAGTCATCGCCTAGACGCGAGCCCTCACCCTTCGCTGCGCTCAGGATGACAGGCTGAGGTTTTGCGATGCCGCTCCGGCCCGTCCCGAAGCCGCAAACCCCGCCGCTGCTGCATTTCCCGGCTTTTCCGAAGCCCGCGTCAGGCGCGGGTCTGCGCCATCTTTAGTCCGAACAGGTGAAGCCACTCCGCCATCCCGGGACTAGCCTCCCAGAAACGATCCGGTACCCCCGAACCGGGTCCCATCTGGAGGAATCATGCAGGCGGATCATGGCGCCCCCGCTGGCGTCGAGGCCGATGTCATCAGCGGCCGTGTCTGGGAAGAGTTCTGCGACACCCTGAAGCGCGCCGGGCAGCAGATTCTGCGGCCCGAGGCGCCCTCTGATGCCCTAGACCGGGCTGAAGGCTTTCGCTACCTGAGCCGGCTGCTGCGCATCGGCCTGGAGATGCACCTGGAGTTTGCCGACCCGGACTTCCCCGGCTTCTTCCTGCCCTCGCACGAGACCGGCAAGATCGGCGCCGACAACCCGGACAACCACTACCTGTTCGCCCGCATCAGCGGCCGGCATGAGTACGTGATCCGCGGCAAGCGCGGCACCGTTTCCTACCTGAGCATCGGCACTCAGAAGGGCGGCTACGAGACCAACGGCCGCATGGAGCCCACCGGCGCCATCGACTCGGCCCAGCTCGCCTGCGAGCCGGACGGCAGCTTCGAGATTCACCTGAGCCAGGAGCGCAGGCCCGGCAACTGGCTGCGCATCGAGCCGGAGAGCAACGCGGTGATCGTGCGCCAGACCTTCATGGACCGCGCCAGGGAGCAGCCGGCGACGATGCGCATCAGCCGCGCCGGCTCCGGCGCCAAGCCGCAGCCGCTGTCGCCGCAGCGCCTGCACGCCGGTCTGGGCAACGCCTCGCGCTTCGTCGAAGGCACCGCCCGCCTGTTCGCCGACTGGGCGCAGAGCTACCTCAAGCACCCCAACCAGCTGCCGCCCGCCGACCAGGCGCTGTGCCAGCGCGTCGGCGGCGACCCCAACATCTTCTACTACCACTCCTACTGGCAGCTGCAGCCGGACGAGGCGCTGATCGTGCACGTCGCCCGCGTGCCGGAATGCCGCTTCTGGAATCTGCAGATCAGCAACTGGTGGATGGAATCGCTGGACTACCGCTACCACCGCATCAGCCTGAACAAGCACAGCGCGAAGCAAGACGCCGACGGCGGCGTCACCATCGTCGTCGCCCACCAGGACCCGGGCCACCCGAACTGGCTGGAGACCGCCGGCCACGACCGCGGCACCAACTGCTTCCGCTGGGTCGGCGCTGTCGAACACGTGCACCCGACCGCCCGCGTCGTCAAATTCTCCGAACTCGCCAAAGAGCTGAAATCCGCATGAGCAGCAACATTTCCCTCAATCCCGAAAGCATGATCGAGGAAGCCCTCAAGCTGGCGGGCGGCCCCACCGACTTCGGCGATCCGACCTTCCGCAAGGGACTCGACCGCAGCTGCGAGGCGCTGGAACAGGAGGCGAAGCTGTCCGAGACCGGGCGCTACCTGTTCCGCATGAAGTTCGTGAACCAGCTGGTCAACCGCCTGCGTATCGAGGACGCCTACAAACGCCATCCCGAGATCGCGCAGGAGAAGCTGGAGGCTCCGGTGGTCATCGTCGGCTTGCCGCGCACCGGCACGACCAAGCTGCACCGCCTGCTGGCCTGCGACCCGCGTTTCTGGTGGATGGCCTGGTGGGAAGCCTGCTACCCGGTGCCGTTCGCCGACGAGGTGCCGGGCCACCCGGACGGCCGCATCGCCAAGGCGCGCGGCGACGTCGACCTGATGGTTCAGGCCATGCCGGCCCTGACCGCGATCCACCCGATGAACGCGGACCTGGCCGACGAGGAATTCATCCTGATGGAGCATTCCTTCCTCTGCGGCCTCAACGCCTACGCCGACGTGCCTGGTTACATGGCCTGGCTCGACCAGCAGGACCAGACTCCGCCCTATCGCTTCCTGCAGCGCTGCATGCAGTTCCTGCAGTGGCAGAAGCGTCAGCGCGGGCTTGCCGGCGAGCGCTGGGTGCTGAAGGCGCCGCACCACCTGCTGCGGATGGACACCTTGCTCAAGGTGTTCCCCGACGCGCGGGTGATCCAGACCCACCGCGACCCGGTGCAGGCGATCCCCTCGATCGCCAGCTTCATCCACACCCTGTGGGGCATCTACAGCAGCGAGGCCGACGCGGTGCGCGCCGGCCGCGACTGGAACGACACCATGCACCGCGCCCTGAGCCACACCATGAAGCAGCGCGAGACGGCGCCGGAAGGCCGCTTCCTCGATGTGCGCTTCAAGGACACGGTGCAGAAGCCGATGGAAGTCGCCCAGAAGGTCTACCAGTTCCTCGGCCTGCCGCTGCCGCCGGACGTCGACGCGCGGATGCGCGCCTGGCTGGCCGAGGACGAGAAGACCCGTCACGGCCGCCACGACTACGCGCCCGAGACCTACGGCATGACCGCCGGCCAGTTGCGCCGCGACTTCGCGCCGTACCGGCAGAAATACATCCTGGAGGCCGGCGCCCCCGCCGAGGCCTGAACCGAATTACCGGCGCCTGCCGGGCTGCATTGACCAAGTCACGACAATCAACGAATCCTGGAGGAGCGTCATGCTGCTGAAAGACAAGGTGGTGGTGGTTTCCGGTATTGGCCCGGGCCTGGGCATCAAGCTGGCCATCGAGGCCGCGCGCGAGGGCGCCGCCGGCGTGGTCGCCGCCGCCCGTACCGCCGCCAAGCTGGACGAGGCCGAGGCGAAGATCCGCGAACTGGGCCTGAAGACCCCGGTGCTGAAGGTCGTCACCGACATCACCAAGGACCAGGACTGCGAGAAGCTCGCCAAGGCCGCCGTGGAAAAGTTCGGCCGCATCGACGCCCTGGTCAACAGCGCCTACTACCACGGCGACATGGACTACGCTTCCAGCGCCAAGCTCGATTCCTGGGTGCCGACCCTGGAGACCAACCTGCTCGGCACGCTGCGCCTGACCCAGGCGGTGCTGCCGCAGATGAAGGCGCAGAAGAAGGGCGCCATCGTCATGATCAACACGATGGCCGCGCGCGTGGTGCCGCCGCTGGGCGAAGCCGGCTATGCCTCCTCCAAGGGCGCGCTCGCCGTCGCTTCCAAGTTCCTGGCCAAGGAACTGGGTCCGCATGGCATCCGCGTCAACACCGTGCACATGGGCTGGATGTGGGGCGCCCCGGTCGAAGGCTACATGCAGTGGCAGTCCAAGGAAACCGGCGTGCCGGTCGAGACCATGAAGCAGCAGATCTCATCGCAGATCCCGATCGGCCGCATCCCGCCGGACGAAGAATGCGCGCGCGCCGCACTGTTCATGGTCTCGGACTACGCCAGCGTAGTCACCGGTGCTACGCTCGACGTCAACGGCGGACACTACATGCCTTGAGTGGAGCCCTGATCGGGGCAGGCACGGCGCCGCGGGGGATGGGGCGATGGAAAAGCTGATCTACGCGCTGTGGCGCGACGTGGCCGAGCCGGCCGGGGCTTGGGGCGAGCGCCTGCGCGCGGGCTTGGCCGACGCCGCCGGCAAGGCCGGGGCGCGCAGTCTGAAGGTGAATGTCGCGGACGCCGCGGTGGAACCCGCCGCGGCGCTGCGCCAGGGTGATCCGGACAAGGTGCCTCACGGCTTCCTCAACGTCTGGGTCGACAGCGCCATCGCCCGCTTCCGTGAGCCGCTGGACCAGGCCGTGGCGGCGCACAGCATCCGCCACGCCACCTACCTGGTGAGCGAATCGCAGCCGCTGCGCAACCGCCGCCAGTCCCGCCCCGGCCAGCGCACCGACGGCTTCGCCCAGATCGCCCTGTTGCGCCGACCGGCGCGGCTGAGCTATGAGGAATGGCTGGACGTCTGGCACAACTCGCACACCGCTGTCGCGGTGGAGACGCAGTCCAATTTCGAGTACATCCAGAATCTCGTCATCCGCCGCCTGACGCCGGATGGACCGGACTACGACGCCATCGTCGAGGAATGCTTCCCCGCCGCGGCGATGACTGATCCTTACGTATTCTTCGACGCCGCCGGCGACGAGGCCAAGTTCCAGCACAACCTCAAACGCATGATGGACAGCGTGCAGCGCTTCATCGAGATGGAGCGGATCGAGGTGGTGCCCACCAGCCAGTATCCGATGTACTGACATGCCCGAAGGCGCACCGCCAACCGCCGAGGTCAGCTGGGAACGTTTCTGCGAGACGCTGAAGCAGGCCGGCGGCGATATCCTGCGGCCCGATGCGCCGGACAGCCTGCTGGACCGCGCCGAAGGCTGGCGCCTGCTCAGCCGCTTCACCCGGCTGGGCCTGCAGATGATGCTGGAGCACGGCGACCCCGACTTCCCGATGTTCTACGCCGCCTCCGACGAGACCATCAAGGTCTTCCTGCCCAACCCCGACAACCTCTACGCCAACGCCAGCATCGCCGGCGACCGCGAATACCGCATCCGCGGCTGTCGCGGCACGGTTGCCTACCTGTCGTTCGGCACCAAGGCCAACCGTTACGCCATCGACGGCACCATGGCCTCCACCGGCGAGCTCGACGCGGCCGACCTGCATCTCGAGCCGGACGGCAGCTTCGAGATCGTGCTGAGCCGCGATCCTCACCCCGGCAACTGGCTGCCGATGGCCGCCGATTCCAGCATGGTGATCGTGCGCCAGACCTTCCTCGACCGCGCCGGCGAGATTCCGGCGCAGCTGCGTATCGAGCGTATCGGCGCGGCAGCCGCGCCCATGCCACTGTCGTCGCAGGCGCTTGCTGCCGGCCTGGAGCGTGCCGGCGCCTTCGTCCACGGCACCGCCCGGCTGGTCGGCGACTGGGCGCAACGCGTGGCGCAGCGGCCCAACCAGCTGGATGCGGCGCCCTACGCCGCGGATTCGATGCGGGTCGGCGGCGATCCCAAGATCTGCTACGTCCACGGCTATTGGCGCCTGGCGCCAGACGAAGCCCTGGTGATCGACAGCGAGGTGCCGGAGTGCGCCTACTGGAACTTCCAGCTCGCCAACCACTGGCTGGAGTCGCTGGACTTCGTCCACCGCCGGGTCGACATCAACAAGCACGGCGCCCGTTACAACGCCGACGGCAGCGTCACCCTGGTGATCGCGGCCGAGAACCCTGGCGCCGCCAATTTCATCGACACCGATGGCCATGACTGCGGCGGCATGCTGCTGCGCTGGGTCAGCGCGAAATCCCACCCCAGGCCGCGCTGTCGCGTAGTCAGCCTGGCCGAGCTGCGGAGCAGCCGCGCCTAGTCTGTTTTTGCCATACAGCGGCGGCACATTCGGTCGATCCAGGCCGTAGGCGCGGACTGCGCCGAGCGACGGATGGGCAAGACAATGTTCCGCATCCTAGTGGCGGACGAACGGGACCAAACCCCAGGCGGCCTGCTCGGACAGTTGGCGGACCACCCCGGATGGGTGGTGCATACAGCCGATGGCGAAGCCGCGCGGCGCACGCTGGAGTGCGCCACCTACGAGGTCGTGGTGACCGGCCCCGGCCTGAGCGCCGGCGACAGCGCGGAACTACTACAGCAGGCGCACCGACGCCAACCCCGGGCGGCGCGGTTGGCGTTATGTCGGCAGGCCAGCATGGACGAGATGCACCGCCTGATGTCGGTGGCTCATCAGGTGCTGGGTCCCGGTGGCGATGCCCGCGGCCTGGAGCGTTGCATCGAGCGCATCTGCCGCCTGCTGCGCCAGCGCGACCAGCCCGGCGTGCAGCGCGTGCTGGGCATGCTCGCCCGCCTGCCGGTGCTGCCGCGGGTCTATTGGGAGCTGGCTGCCGAACTCGAGCGCATCAGCGCCGATTCCGCTTCGGTGGCGGCCATCATCGAGCAGGACCCGGTGGTCACGACCCGCGTGCTGCAGCTGGCCAATTCGGCCTTCTTCGGCGTGCGGCGCAGCATTTGCTCGGTGCGCGACGCAGCCACCGTGCTCGGGCTGGAGCCGCTGCGCAGCGTGGCGCTGCTGGCCGGGTTGTCGCGACTGATCCACGCCAGCGACCTGCAGGCCGGGTTTTCGCTCGAGGCGCTGCAAAGCCACTCGGCACGGGTGGCGAGACTCGCAGCGGCAATGCTCAACGACCCGGAGGAGAGCAAGACCGCTTTCTCGGCCGGTATGCTGCACCACATCGGCTACTTGATGCTGGTGGTCAATCTGCCGCAGGACTACCAGGATTTGCGCGAAGCCGCTTTTCATCGCAATACCACGATGGAGCGGGTCGAGCAGGAGGTGCTCGGCTGCAGCCATGCCGACATCGGCGCGCAGACTCTGGCCTTGTGGGGCCTGCCCCTGCCCCTGATCGACGCCGTGGCCTGCCATCACCGGCCTTCGGCGTCGGGCGAGCTGCGCTTCGGCGCCGCAACCGCAGTGCACGTGGCGGCGGTGCTGGCCGACGAAGCCGAGGGGAAACCGGCGGACCCGTCGGCGCTGGAGTGGGAGTTCCTGCGCCGGCTCAACGCCGCCGGCCCGGTGGAACGCTGGCGCCGCGGCGAGCCGGTGCGCCCGTTCTAGTTTCCCTGGCTGTACACCGCGTCAGGGCGTCGGCGTCTTCGACGCCGGTTCCTGCCACAACGCCGCCGACTCTGGATCGATCACCGCCAGCAGGCGGTTGAGCAAGGACTTCAGCACTGGCGCTTCGCCAGCGCCCAGGCGGTCCAGCACCTGCGCTTCCACTGCCTTGGCCGCGGTGATCACGCCCAGCGCGCACTCGCGTCCGGCCTCGGTCAGCTCGTAGGCCGGGCCTTCGGCGCCGTCCTCCGGCTGCGTCTCGCGCGCCAGGCCGTGCAGCACGAGCGACTCGATGGCGCGATGGCTGTTCTGGTCCAGCACTCCGGCCATGCCGGCGTCGAGATCGCGGATGGTCAGCGCCGGCTTGAGGGTCAGCGCCGACAGCACGTAGAACTCCTGGTCGCTGAGGTGCGCCTGCTCGAGGTGCTGGCGGATCTGCGCGAACATGCGGAAATGGCTGCGCCCGAGCAGGTAGCCGAGGAAGTCGTCGCCGAAGCTGCCTTCGAGGTAGGCGCTGCGCGGCCTGGCACCGAGCGGGTCGCGGCGGGTGGCATGGGCGTAGCGCCCGCCATGGAACACCAGCGGCGCCATTTCATTGCGGTCGAAGGCCAGCACCTCGCCAAGGAAGATGACGTGATCGCCACCCTCGTACTGGAACGCGGTCTTGCATTGGAAGCGGGCCGAGCAGCCGCGCAGCATCGGGACGCCCCCGACGCCCTCTTCGACGTCGAGCCCGGCGAACTTGGACTCGCCGCGCCGGGCGAAGCGCGCCGACAGCTCCTCCTGGTCGGTGGCGAGCACGTGCACCGCCCAGTGCTGCGCGGCCCGGAACGTCGCCAGGCTCATCGAGGTGTTCGCCAGGCTCCACAGCACCAGCGGCGGATTCAACGACACCGAATTGAAGCTGTTGGCGGTCAACCCCACCGGCGCGCCGTCCGGCGCGCGGGTGGTGATGATGGTGACGCCGGTGGCGAAGGAGCCGAGCGCTTTGCGGAACTCGGCGGCGTCGAAGCTGGTGCTGGCGTGGCCTGACAAGGCGCTCTCCCGTACGGATGGGGTCGATTGCCGCCAAGGATAACGCAGGGGGACGGCCCCTTCTTAGGCCGTACAGAGTAGACCGGCGGTAGCGCCGTCCGGCGTTCTCGTCTGACCGGATTAGGCCGTAAAAACAGCGTTCTACCCCCCGCTTCCGGTGCTGGCGCGCAGCGCCGAATTCAGGCACCGTACCGACACAAGGCGGCCACCCCGGAACCCCGGGTACCAGCCGCCGGGTGCCGCACAACGACCCGGTGCGGACCAGTCGGCGGCGCAGCGCGAAGGGAAATGGTGAAACGATGAAACGTCTGAGCACGATTGACGCGGCTTTCCTGCGCATGGAATCGCCGCGCACGCCGATGCATGTTGCCGGCCTGCTCACCTTCCGGCTGCCGGATCAGGCGCCGCCGGATTACCTGCGCGAGCTGTTCGCCTACATGCGCAGCCAGGCGGTGACCATGCCGCCGTTCAGCTCGCGCGTCCTGCGCAAGGGCCTCAAGCGCCTGGCCCCGGTGTGGGAGGAAGCGCCGGACATCGACATCGACTATCACCTGCGCCACTCCGCCCTGCCCTATCCGGGCGGCGAGCGAGAGCTGGGTGTGCTGGTGGAGCGCCTGCATTCCCATCCGATGGACCTGACACGGCCGCTGTGGGAATGCCACCTGATCGAGGGATTGGAGAACAACCGCTTTGCCGTCTACCTCAAGGCCCACCATGCCTCGATGGACGGCATGGGCGCACTGACTTTCATCCGCAACTGGCTGTCCACCGATCCGCGCTTCGCCAACGCCGCCGGCCCCTGGGCCCTGCCGTCCAAGGTGCCGCTGCAGGTGGACGAGGACAAGCCGCGCGTCGACATCTTCCGTCGTACCATGGAACTGGCCGGCGGCCAGCTGCGCTCCAGCTCGGAGCTGGCGCGCACGCTGCGCAAGATGGCGGTGAAGAAGGACAATCCCGAAGGCGGCCTGATGTCCGCGCTGCACACGCCGCGCACCGTGTTCAACCAGGCGATCACGCCACAGCGGCGCCTGGCGACGCAGCTGTTCGAGCTGTCCCGCTTCAAGGCGCTCAGCGCCGCCACCGGCACCACCATCAACGACCTGTCGATGGCGATCTGCGCCGGCGCGCTGCGCCGCTATCTGCTCGACCTCGACGCCCTGCCCGAGCTGCCCCTGGTCGCTTCCTTCCCGATGGGCCTGCCGCGCGCCGACAGCAAGGCCGGCAACGCCGTCGCCGGCTTCGTCTGCCCGCTCGGCACCGACGAGGCCAGCCCCAAGCGCCGCCTCGAGATCATCAATGCCGTCACCACCCGCACCAAGGCGCAGCTGAAGAACATGTCGCCCAGCGCGCTCGACCAGCTCACCCTGCTCGGCATGTCGCCGCTGATCCTGGGTCAGATGACCGGCCAGCTGTCCAAGCTGCCGCCGTTCTTCAACCTGGTCATCTCCAACGTGGTCGGCTCGCGCGAGAAGCTGTACTTCCGCGGCGCCCAGCTCGAGGCGATGTATCCCGTATCGGTGCTGTTCGACGGTTACGCCCTCAACTGCACCATCGTCGGCTACGCCGACCACGTCAGCATGGGCTACATCGGCTGCCGCAACGCCCTGCCCAAGCTGCAGCACCTGGCGGTGTACTCGGGCGAGGCGCTGGAGGAAATGGAGCGGGCCTACGGGCTGAAAAAGCCGGCACCGGCGAGGCCGAAGAGCCGCAAGGCGCCGCGCAAGAAGAAGGCCTAGCCCGAAGCGAATCCCGCCACACTTGTCACTCACCGGTGCCGCCGCCGGGCGTCTAGTCTGTCCGCACCCTTTCAACGGACAGACGAGGAACGCACCATGAGCGGCGAAATCAACCACAAGATCGGCGTCAAGGCTTCGACGGCGGACGCCTATTAGGCCCTCACGGACCCGCAGCGACTGGCGCGCTGGTGGACCTCCGACACCCGCGGCGTGTCGCAGGTCGGCAAGACCCTGGAGTTCTGGTTCGGCAGCTTCTGCCAGGAATTCGAGGTGGTGGAACTCAAGCCCGGCGAGCAGGTGCGCTGGCGGGCGACCGGGCGCGGCATGCAGGAATGGGTCGGCACCGAGATCGGTTTCGCCTTGTCCAGCGATGCGAAGCAGACCACCATCCGTTTCCGCCATTCCGGCTGGCAGGACACCACGCCCTTCCATGCCCACTGCTCGACCAAGTGGGCGGTCTTCATGCTCAGCCTCAAGGATCTGCTGGAGAAGGGCACGGGCCGGCCGGCACCGGGCGAGGTGTCGATCGACTACAACTGAAAGGCGCTCAGGCGATCTGAGGGCAGGCCTTGGCGATCTCGTTCAGCACCCGTGCCATCCGCGTCAGGCCCGAAGGCGCCAGCGACTTGCCGGTGTTGAGCAGGGCCACCGCGAGGTCGCGCTGCGGGTCGGCCCAGCACAGCACACTGACGAAGCCGAGGTGGCCGAAGGCCTGGCCGCACTTCGGGCCGTAAAGTCCGAAGGGGTTTTCGCCGAGCATGAAGCCGGCGGAGAAGCGCAGCGGCGCCAGCAGGGTGCGGTCGTACTGGATGGGTCCGAGCGGCCGCACCGCTTCGCGCACCGTCTCCTCGCCCAGCACCCGCACGCCGTCGAGCTCGCCGCCGTTGAGCAGCATCTGGAACACGCGGCAGGCATCGTCGGCCGAGGCGCAGATGTTGCCGGCCGGCACTACGCCGGAGAGGAAGGCCTCGTGGTTGGACAGCTCCACCGCCTTGTCGAAGGACACGCCGACCGCGTGGCGCACGTAAGTGGTGAGCGGCCACACCGGCCGCGGGCCAGTGAGCGTATTGCGCGGCAGCAGGCCGCGCTGCTCCAGAGGCATGCCGAAGTGCAGGTAGCGGCAGTTCAGCGGCTCGGCGATCCACTCGCGCAGCGCCCGCGGCAGCTCGATCCGCGCCACCCGCCGCACCAGCTCGCCGGTGATATAGCCACAGGTCAGGGCATGGTACGCCTGCTTGCCGAAATCCGGATCGAACGGCGGCGCCTCGCACAGCATGGCGACGATGCGGTCCCAGTCACGGATCGTGTCCGGCGAGGGATCGGCGTCGGGCAGTGCCGGGATGCCGGCGCGGTGGCCGAGCAGCTGGCGCACCGTGACCCGGCCCTTGCCCTGGGCGGCGAACTCGGGAATGTAGTCGGCGACGCGGTCCTCCAGGCACAGCAACCCCTGGTCGACCAGCTTGTGCACCAGCAGGGCCGAGACCGACTTGGAAGCGGAGAACAGGCACAGCGGCGAATCCGGGTGCAGCGGCACCTGCGGCCCGCGCTCGCCCGGCAGGTTGCCGGAGGTGGCGCCGATGCTGCGCTTCATCACCAGCTTGCCGCGGCGGCGCAGGGCCAGGGTCATCGCCGGGTGCAGGCCGCTGCGGTACAGGAGCCCGAGCGCCGACCAGATCGCCTCGACGCCGGCCTCGGTCATCCCCGCTTCGCGCGGATCGCACTCGGCGGCATGGTCGATGCGCGACACCGCGCCGAGGTCGCGCGGCACCGCCACGCGGCGCGCTGCAAGCAGGGATTTCAAAGCTGGCCGGCGGGGATGTGCGCGACCAGGCCGTCAAGCTTTTCCGTGATCTTGATCTGGCAGGACAGCCGGCTCCGCGGCTGCGGCTCGATGGCGCCTTCCAGCATGCCCAGCTCCATCTCGTCGGCGGCGTGCAGGCGGCTGAACCAGGGCTCGTCGACGTAGACGTGGCAGGTGGCGCAGGTGCAGCAGCCGCCGCACTCGCCGATGATGCCGGGCACCACCAGGCTGCGTGTCGCCGCTTCCATCACCGACAGGCCGACTTCGCCGTCGATGACGTGGGTCTTGCCGCTGGGTTCGACGAAGCTCAGTTTTGGCATGCCTTAACTTATCACGCCGCCGGCACCAGATTCTTCAGGGGCACTGCCTCGTCCGCCAGCTGCGCGGCGTCGACCACGGCGCGCACCGCGACCAGCTTTTTCGCAAACATGAAATCCTGCGGCCGGCCGACCGTGTCGGCGGCGATCAGGCGCCCATCCTTGAGGTAGAAGGCGGCGAAGGCGCGCGTGTTGAAGTCGCCACGCACCACCATGCGGTCGAAGCCGCCGGACAGGCCGACCATCTGCAGCTTGAGGTCGTACTGGTCCGACCAGAACCAGGGCACGACGTTGTAGATGGTTGGCTTGCCGAGCAGGTTGTGAGCCACGGCGCGGCCGTGCTCCATCGCGTTCTGCACCGACTCCAGGCGCAGGCGACAATCGAAGAAGGCGTTCGGGTGGTTGGCGCAGTCCCCGGCGGCGTAGATATGCGGATCGTTGGTGCGGGCGTATTCATCGACCACGATGCCGTTGTCGACCGCCAAACCCGCTTCCTGCGCCAGCTCGACATTGGGCAGCTGGCCGATGCCGGCGACGACAAAGTCGGCCGGGATGCGGCTGCCGTCGGCGAGCAGCACCTGCTCCACCGCTTGGCCGCCCTCGAACGCCGTGATCTGCACATTGGTGCGCAGGTCCACGCCCGCCTCGCGGTGTACCCGCTCGAAGAACGCAGAGACCTCCGGCACGGTGACGCGCGCCAGCACCCGCGGCAGGCCTTCCAGCACGGTGATGTGCAGGCCGAGCTTGCTCAGCACCGCCGCCACTTCCAGGCCGATGAAACCGCCGCCGACGATCACCACGCGCTTCCCGGTCTCGCGGTAGGCGTGCAGGCCGCGCACGTCGGCGATGCTGCGCACCACGAACACGTTGGGCTTGTCCGCCCCCGGCGTGTTGAGCCGGCGGGCGCGGCCGCCGGTGGCCAGCACCAGCTTGTCGTACGCCAGGCTGCGGCCGTCGGCCAGCAGCAGCAGCTGCCTGACACGATCGATCGATTGCGCGCGCACGCCGCCGATGAATTCCACGTTCTGCTTCTGCCAGCCTGCGGCCGGCATCATGTACAGGCTTTCCTCGGTGGCGGCGCCGCTGAGGAAGGCCTTGGACAGCGGCGGGCGCCGGTACGGCACCTGCGGTTCCTCGCCAACCAGCACGATGCGGCCGGCATAGCCGAGCTTGCGCAGCTCGGTGGCGGTCTCGCCGCCGGCCTGGCCGGCGCCGACGATGACAATGTTCTGGAGTGCCGCGGTTTCAGTCATATTCTTGAACGCGTTTCGGGGGATATGGCTGTCGATTGGAGTCCCGATCCGCGCCGTTGCGGCCAGTTTGGCCGAGGGCGCAGCGATGGGGCCTCAGCCGTTTGGGGTACGACGGGCCTTACCTTACTGCATTTGCCGGCCGCGGCGCATCGCCGCAGCGCCAGTCCCCCCATCGGCGCCGCCCTTGACGGCGCCCCGTGCCGCGGCGATTAGCGCCCCGGCGGGCGAATGGCTTTCCCGGAACCGGACCAGTCCGCCGGCATGAAGCGCGGATGGGTGCCGATCGGGATCAGCGAGAAATGATCGCCGCAGCGGTCCACGGCCGCCAGGCAGGGCTGGAACGGCCGCGGCGCCAGGCGCAGACAGCTGAGGCCGTCGACCAGGCAAGGCCGCACCGTCTCGGCGGGCGACGCCGGACCCGGGTGTTCAGCCGGAGGCGCAGTGTCGGGCGCGGCGGCAGCGGCCGTCGGCAGGAAAGAGATCGCTAGGATTACGGCAAGCATGGGCCTGGGCATGGCACTCTCCCGCGCGGGCCGCGGCACACGGTCCGGCTGTACTCTTGGACCGGCCTGGTGCCACGGGGTTCTCGCGGCGCAGAGGGGGCTGACAACCGCTTTTGGTGGTGGGTACGCCGATTTCGCCCAAAAATCACCGCTTTCCGGGTATTCGGGCGCTAACGGACGTTCTAATCTAAACCCTGGCCGGTACACATCGGCCGGATGCGGTTCTGCCTGGGGAAAGCAATGGACGCCAGCCGATGGTCCAAGGTTCAGGCGCTGTACCTGGAAGTGCGGGGCTTACCGGCCGAGGCCCGTGCCGAATCCCTGGATCAACTCTGCGGCGGGGACGCGGCGTTGCGGGCCGAAGTCGAAGCCGAGCTTCGGGGTGACTCGGAGACCCGCGCCGCCACTGACGCCGGGACATCCACGGATCCCGGCGGTCCGGAAGGCAGCCAGATGCCCACTGGCACCCGCCTGGGCGCCTGGCAGATTGTCCGGCTCGTCGGCCGCGGCGGTATGGGCGAAGTCTACGAGGCCCAGCGCGCCGACGGCACCTTCGAGTTGCGCGCGGCGGTGAAGCTGCTCAAGCGCGGCCTCGACACTGACGCAGTCGTGGCCCGCTTCAACCGCGAGCGCCGCATCCTGGCCCAACTCGACCATCCCAACATCGCTCATGTGCTGGATGCCGGCGTGGCTCCGGATGGCAGGCCGTTCCTGGTGATGGAGTACGTGGATGGGCGGGCCATCACCGACTACGCGCGCCGTCGTGATCTGGCCACTTCCGAGTTGCTGCAACTGATGACCACCGTGTGCGAGGCGGTGCAGGCCGCCCATGCCAAAAAGATCGTGCACCGGGACCTGAAGCCCTCCAACGTCCTGGTGACGCCGGAAGGGCAGGTCAAGCTGCTGGACTTCGGCATCGCCAAGGCGCTGGCCGAAGAGGACGACAGCGAAGCCACCCGCCTGGGCAGCTCCATGGCGATGACCCCGGCGTATGCGGCACCGGAGCAGGTGCTGGGGCTGCCCGCCACCCCTGCCAGCGATGTCTACGCCCTCGGCTGCATCCTCTACCAGCTCCTGGTAGAGCGCCTGCCGCACGCCCGCGGTGGCCGTACCGCCGCTGAAATCGCCCGCGAAGCGGACAAAGAGACCATCGAGCGTCCCAGCACGGTGCTGCGCAAGGATCGCGGCCGAATGACCGAATCCTTGCGGTTGTTGCGGCTCAGGGCCGCTTCCAGTGACCTGGACCTCATTGTCCTCAAGGCCCTGCACGCGGAATCGCAGCGGCGCTATGCCGTGGCGCGCGAACTATCAGAGGATCTGCAGCGGCTGCTCGATAACCGGCCGGTGCTGGCCCGGCCGGATACCACGGCTTACCGCACAGGCCGCTTCATCAGGCGCAACCGGGTAGCGGTCGCGGCCGCCGCGGCGGTTGTGGTCGCACTGGCTCTCGGTCTGACCGCCGCATTGTGGCAGGCGCAGCGGGCCACGCGCGAAGCCGGGCGCGCCCAGCAGGAAGCCCGGCGCGCCACCGCCACCAAGGACTTCCTGCTCGACGTGTTCAAGGCCAGCGATCCGCGCATCGCCCAGGACAAGCCGCGCGGGCAGATCACGGCGAAGGAACTGCTGGACGTCAGCGCCGACAAGATCGAGAGCCGGTTCAGCGGGGATCCGGACACTCAGATCGAACTGCTCGGCGTGGCCGCGGGCATTTACCGCGAACTGAACGAGACCGACCGCCACGCCAGGTTGTACCAACGGCAGGTGGAGCTGGCCAAGGCCCGCTGGGGCGAAGCCAGCCCGGTGGTGATCGAGGCGATGCTCGGCGAGGTGGACATGGCAGTCAGCCAGGGTGATGTCGCGGGCGCCGCGAGTATCCTCGATCGGGCGGACCCCCTGATCCGTCGCGCCGGATTGGATGACACTGCGACTCGTGCACAGTGGTGGTCCTTGAAAAGCCAGGTGCTGGTTGCCACGCCGGCAACGGTCGAAGAAGCCAGGCATGCCGGCGAGAACGCCGAACGGCTGTTCCAGCGGCATGCCCCGAACGATCCGCGGTTCGCCGTGGCCCTGGAACTGCTGAGCGGCGTGCGTTACTACCAGGGCGATGACGAAGCTGCGGTGAGCTACGCCCAGCGCGGACTGGCCATCGCACAGCGGCAGCGGACTCCCGACACCGGGCTGTTGGCTACATTCGGAAGCGACCTCGCGCTGTTTTACTGGGCCGACGGCAACTACGACCGCGCCGATTTTCAGTTCACACAGGTTGAGGACCTCCTGCGTCGGTCCTACGGCGAAAGCAGTCCGCGCTATTCGCCACTTGCCGCCCAACACGCCTGGATGCTCCATGAATACGGACGGCGCGAACGGGCGCTGTCCATGTTCAAGACCCTGCTGGCGACGATCTCCTCCAGGCCCGACGATGAAAACTCGGTGTACGCACTCGAGCTGTACGCCGCCTGCCTCAATCAGGAGGGACGCTGGAAGGATGCCGCCGTGCCGCTGGAAGCCGCGCTTGCCAGATGGCAGACCACGGCCAACCAGCCGTTCGACGTGGAACGTACCAGCGGGGAGCTGGCCGACACCTACGAGGCCTCAGGGCGCCTCGAACAGGCACAGCGCCTGCTGCAGGGTGCGCTTGATATCGCACTTCGCGTACAAGCGCCAGACGGGTGGAAGCCTCTATTTGATCGGGAGCGGCTGGGCCGCCTGCTGCTCAAGAGAGGCGATGCAGGGAGCGCGCAGGCGCAGTTCCAGGACGTCCTGGCTCAGGCGCACGGGCGGAGCATCGCCCCCGTCGCCTTGACCTGGGGCGACGTCGCACACCTCAACCTGGGTAAAGGCGACAAAGCCGGCGCGCTGGAAGCCAGTCGCAAGGCGGTCGAGATGTTCGAGCGCGTCGAAGGCAAACGCGACGTGCGGTGGGGGCCGCGGCTGTGGCTGATTCACTCTGAAGCCCTGCTGCGCAACGGCGACAGCAAGGGGGCGCTCGAATGGGCTCAAAAGGCGCTGGAGGCGAGCAGGCGCTACGACGATCCTTCCGCGCAGAGCATCAAGGACGCGCAAGTGGCGGTAGACGCGGCTTCGATTGCCGCAAAGCAAAAAAAGCCGGGATCTGAGAGCCCAATGACCGGAACAAGCTCAATGAGCTAGCGGTCCCGGCGCGAATCAGGTCTTCTTGCCGGGGCCCGGCGGCGGCACGTCCTTCTTGTAGTCGCCGATCAGGCCCTTGGCCGGACAGACCTTGAACACCGGACACTTGGCGCAACCCACCGCCAGGGCAACGGGACACAGGACCATGGCACCCTCCCGGCCAGGCCACGACAGGCCCGGCCGTGCCCATGGTACTCCGGCGGCTCAGCGCGCGCTGTCGACCAGCTCCCCGCCCCAACTCGCCGGGTCGACGTCCGCCAGGCTCTGTGTGAAGGTCCAGCAATGCCCGCCAGGGTCCAGGAGCGTGCATTGCCGCTCGCCGTAGGGATGATCCTCCGGCGGCCGGACGTTGGTCGCGCCGGCGGCCATCGCCCTGGCGTAAAGCGCTGCCACGTCCTGCACCCGCACCAGCACGCGGTGACCGAAATCCGGCTTGCCCGGCGATTCCGTCACCACCAAGGCGCCGCCACCGTCCACCAGCAGTTGGCAGCGATGGCTGCCAATGCGCAGGCGCTCGCGGAAGCCGAAGGCCCGGCACAGCCAGGCCGCCGCGTCGTTGACGTCGCGGTAGCCGAGCTCGGGGATCACTACGCAGTCAGGGATCGAGCGATTGGAGATCACGTTGGCAGCTCCGGGCCAAAGCCATCGCCCTCTTGTAAGCAGATGCGGGGCGGCCGTCAACGGACACGCCCGCCGGCGCAGCCCTCAGGCATGCACCCGATACACCCCGCCGCCCGGGTAGGCATACACGTCACGCGAACCGTCGCCGCGCGGCAACACTTCCAGCTCCGCTCCCTCTGCTTGTATGGGCGCGGTCACCGCCGCCGGCACGTACAACACCGTGGCATGGCCGCGGTCGCCGGAACGGACCGGTTCGGAGCTGGCCTGCAGGTCGAAGCCGCCAGTGTCCGGATCGTAGCCCAGGCTCAGCAGCGTTCCGGCCAGGTAGACAGGATAGGCCCGCGCACTGAACTTGAGACGGCTCGGGAAGGTGTACAGCTGGTCCGGCTCCGGCCCCTGCAGATCGCAGTAGCAGTGCTTGCTGTCGGTGGCCTGCAGGCCTTTCCAGGCCCATAGTGCGTTGCCAATGGCGTTGGCGTCCGAATATTCGTAGTGACCGCGCAACAGCGTGTCGTCGTCGGTCACGTCATTGCCGAACTCCCCCACCCACAGCGGCAGGCCCATGGCCCTGGCGTCGCCGACCGCGTTGGCGTAGCTGGAGGACAGCGGAAACAGCGGCGCCAGCACCCCGCTGATCCCCGGCAGCAGGGATTCCAGTTCCGCGTCCGGCGTGAACACGTGGGTGTAGATGTGTGGCGCATAGACCACGTTGGGATAGCTGCTGAACAGCGACCACGGAGCGAACTCGCTGCGCTGGTCGGTGACGTTGCGCAGAGCATCCGGTTCGATGAAGAACAGCTGCTGGAAGCCAGGCAGGCTCCCCGTCACGGCGCCGATCACCTTGGCGTAGAACGGGAAGGTGGCCGTCAGGTCGACCAGTTCCGGCACCGCCTCCGGGCCCGGCAGCGGCTCGTTGAACAGCTCGTAGCCCGCCACCGCCGGCTCGTCGTGGAAGCGCCGCGCCAGCGCCAGCACCACGGCGGCGAAATGATCCTGCAGGCCGACATTGTCCGGCCCGGGCGCGTTGAGCCAGAAGCGGCTGAAGTCTTCCTCCACCGCCAGGTCCAGCTCGCGGATGCCGTCCACCATGCAGGCCGGCGTGAGGTGGTTGCTGGCCCATTGCGGCGCGCCGTCGGCCTCGTGCGCGCCCGACACGGCGGTGAACGGCGGCGGGCAGATCTCGCCCGGCGCGGTAAACACGTACTTGCTCCAGGCGTCCTGGTGCAGATCGATCACGGTATAGATGCCGGCCTGCTTGAACCAGGCCACGATCTGCGCGATACGCTCGATGTACCGTGTATCGATCACGCCAGGCTGCGGCTCCAGCAGCGACCAGGATACCGGCAGGCGCACCGAGTCATAGCCGAAGCTGCGTAGTTGCGCCGCATCCGGCGCGCACACCGCCAGCTGGGTATAGCCGGGGCCGGGCTGCGGACAGGCGCCGTCGAAAGCCGCGGGATCGACGGAATATTGCGGCACCAGCGGCGTGGCGCTGTCGACATAGTCGTCGCGGATGCCGACCACGTTGACACCGCGCAGCAGCACGCTGCGGCCGTTGCTGTCGACCACCTGGTTGAGGCCGGCCGGGCCGGCCGCCGGCCCGACATGCAGGAAGCTCAGCGCTGCGACGGCGCGCGCGGCGGAGTCGCGTGCGGCGCCGCTGTCGGCGACGGCCGCTGGATCGGTGCTGGAGCCGCAGCCCGCGATCAGCAGGACGGCGGCGATCAGGATGTGCCTGAGCGGCAAGGCCGGTTCTCCTCCGGTTTCTAATGTCGCCATTAGCGCAGAAACCGGGTGGCGGCGCTTGACCGCCGCTGCCAGGGGCTCGGCGGACGTAGCCGCTTTTATACCTTGGCGTAGCCCAGCTGCCGCAGCGCGCCGCCGATTTCATCGAGGATTTTCGGATCGTCGATCGTCGCCGGCACCGCATGGGGCTGACTGTCGGCAATGGCGCGCATGGTCGAGCGCAGCACCTTGCCCGAGCGGGTCTTGGGCAGGCGCGCCACCACCGCCACCTGCCGGAACGCCGCCACCGCGCCGATGTGCTCGCGCACGCGAGCCACCAGTTCGGCCGTGATCTGCTCCGCCGGCCGCTGCACGCCCGCTTTCAGCACCACCAGGCCCACCGGCAGCTGGCCCTTCATCGCGTCGGCCACGCCGATCACCGCGCACTCCGCCACGTCCGGGTGTGCGGCCAGCACCTCCTCCATCGCACCGGTGGACAGGCGGTGGCCGGCGACATTGATGATGTCGTCAATGCGCGACATGATCCACAGATAACCGTCGCCGTCGAGGTAGCCGGCGTCGCCGGTGAGGTACCAGCCCGGATAGCGGCTCAGGTAGTGGTCGCGGTAGCCCTGCTCGTTGTTCCACATGGTGGACAAGGTGCCCGGCGGCAACGGCAGCTTGATCACGATGTTGCCGATGGTGTCGGCCGCCACCGGTTGGCCGTCGTTGTCCAGCACGCGGATGTCATAGCCCGGCACCGGCACCGTGGACGAGCCCGGCTTGACCGTCATCGGCTCCATGCCGCGGCCGTTCGCCGCCGCCGGCCAGCCCAGCCCGGTCCGCCACCAGTGGCCCACCACCGGCACGCGCAGCTTCTCGCGCGCCCAGTGGATGGTATCCGGGTCGCAGCGCTCGCCGGCCAGATACAGGGCCTCGAACTTCGACAGGTCGTATTGGCCGATCAGCGCGCCCTGCGGGTCTTCCTTCTTGATGGCGCGAAAAGCCGTCGGCGCGGTGAAGAAGGTCTTGACGCCGTGCTGGGCGATGACCCGCCAGAACGCGCCGGCGTCGGGCGTGCCGACCGGCTTGCCCTCGTACAGCACCGTGGTGCAGCCGCGCAGCAGCGGCGCGTAGACGATGTAGGAGTGGCCCACCACCCAGCCCACGTCGGAGGCCGCCCAGTAAACATCGCCGGGGTTGGCATCGAACACGGCGCTCATCGAGTAGTGCAGCGCCACGGCATGGCCGCCATGGTCGCGCACCACGCCTTTGGGCTTGCCGGTGGTGCCGGAGGTGTACAACACGTACAGCGGATC
>CAYWPB010000024.1:0-21663 GCA_964458725.1 uncultured Nevskia sp.
GGCCGCCCTTGGCGGTGGAGCCGTCCTGGCAGGTCACGGTGTCGGCGGCGGCGGTGTCGGCAGCCGGCGCGGCGGGAGCAGCCGCTGCCGGTGCTGCGGCGGCCGCGGCGCCGGCATTCTTGTTGACGCCGCCATGGCCGCGGCAGGCGCCACGGCCGCCTTTGGCGGAGGAGCCGTCCTTGCAGGTCACGCTGTTGTCGGCGGCGGTATCGGCGGCCGGCGCGGCGGGAGCGGCGGCTGCCGGAGCAGCTGCGGCAGCGCCGGCAGCGGCGCTCTTGTCGACGCCACCATGGCCGCGGCAGGCGCCACGACCGCCCTTGGAGCTGGAGCCGTCCTTGCAGGTGACGGTGGCGGCGCTGTCGGCGGCGACGCAGGTGGCGGTGGTGAACATGCCGGCCGCGGCCAGCATGACGGTTCCAAACGCGAGATGGATGGCTTTCATGGGTGCTCCCCTTGATCGAGTGGTTGCGGGCCGTTTTTGTCCATGCGGCCTTCGTGGCCATGATGCCCCGGAGGCGGGTGGCGATTCAACGGCAGGAGGGGCCAGCTTGCACCGGTTTTGCACCGGGGCGACACGGCTTCGGCAAGCGCCCAGCCTAGAGTAGGGGATCAATACAAAAGCGGGGGTGCCATGGACATGCGGCCGACAGCGCTGCTGGTGCTGGGAGGATGGGCTTGCGCGGCGGCGGCCGCGACGCCGGACCGGCTGACGCAGCCCTTGCGCTGTGAACAGTGCGAAAAATGGAACGAGGCGGTCGCGCCATTCCGGATCTACGGCAATACCTATTACGTGGGCGTGCGCGGCCTGTCGTCGGTGCTGGTGACCTCGTCGCAGGGGCTGGTACTGCTGGACGGGGACCTGCCGCAATCGGCGCCGCGGATCGAGGCGAACGTGCGGTCGCTCGGCTTCCGGGTGGAGGACATCCGCCTGATCCTGAATTCACACACGCATTTCGACCATGCCGGCGGCATCGCGGCCCTGCAGCGCGACAGTGGCGCGCAGGTGGTGGCCAGCCCCCGCGGGGCGGAGGCGCTGCGGCTGGGTCATCCGGTGGTGGACGACCCGCAGGCGGGCTTCGCCGACATCGGCTTTCCGGCGCTGAAGGCGCCGGTGCGCACGGTGCATGACGGCGAGGTACTCAAATTGGGAGAGGTGGAAATCACGGCGCATTTCACGCCGGGGCATACGCCGGGGAGCACGAGCTGGACCTGGCGTTCCTGCGAGGCGGAGCGCTGCCTGGACGTGGTCTATGCGGACAGCCTGAACGCGATTGCGGCACCGGGCTTCCGTTACAGCGGCGACCAGGACCACCCGGATGTGTCACAGCGTTTCCGGGCGAGCGTCGATGCGTTCGCCGCCTTGCCCTGCGACATCATCATCACGGTGCATCCCGGTCTGGGACATCTGTGGGAAAAGCTGGAGGCGCGGCGCAAGGGCGTGCAACCGGATCCCTTCATCGCGCCGGACGCCTGCCGCGCTTATGCGGACGGGATGCGGACATTGCTCGACGAGCGCCTGGCTGCCGAGCGCACGGAGCCGTCACCGGCTCCGGCGAAATAGCGTCCCGCCAGAGGTGCTTACTTCTGTGGTAGTTCGATCACCGGGCCGGTCTCGCCGCCGCGCAGCCTGGTGTTTTCGGTGCGGGCCTGGGCTTCGACCTTCGGTGCCGGCGCCTTGGCCGCGGGTGCGACGTATGCGTCGTGCGGCGGCGGCATGCTGACAGTCGGGCCGGCCTCGGCGGTGGGGATGACGGCGATGTCGGTGCTGGGTGGCATCTGCACCACGGGAGCGGTGTTGCGGGGTGGTTTGCCGGCAACCGCGGCACCCGCCGCGAGCACGCCGACCACGATGCCTAAGATCCTGAGCTTGCTGGTTTTCATGGCGGTTCTCTGGTTCCGCTGGTGCTGCTTGGACCGGCCGGTTCGCGGCGAAGTTCGGCGTTCGCGCAGCCGGCGGCGGGCTTGGTTATCCTTGCATGGTAGCGGAAAGGGGATGGAGCGTGAATGTTCGAGGTCTGACGGCGCTGATGGCGTTGGCGGCCGCCGCCGCGGCGCTGCCGTCGCAGGCGGGCGAGGATGGCGCGCGGTTCACCGCCTTCCTCGGCGCCAGGCTGAACATCGGAACGCTCGACGATGTGCAGGCGCGGCTGGGGCGGACGCGGCTGATCGAATTGAACGACGCCGACGACTACGAGGCACGGGTCTGCTACCTCGGCTCGAACGGTGTGGTCAGCTTCATTTCCGGCGTGCCGCGACTGGAGTTGTCGGGCTTCGAGATCCGCGAGCCGGGCACGGCGGCGGCGGAGGGCTGCCGCGAGCTGCATGGACGCTACGCAGCACAGGCACGGCAGCTGGGCGGCCTGCGCCTGGGCATGAGCAAGGCGGAGTTCACCGCCCTGGTCGGCGACCCGGTGCGCTGGGACGGCGACTCGGCCGAGCGCGTCTACGAGAGCGAGCAGAAGATGTCACCGTCGGATCGCGCCCTGTTCAGGGATTCGCCCGAGCTGCTGGCGCGCGGAACCTTCAATGTGCTGGTCACGGTGACCGGCACTTTCCTCGACGGGCAGCTGGTGGGTTTCCGGGTGTGGAAGGTGGTTACGGCCTGAGTGTCGCACGCGCGCCGCATTGAAATGCGGATGCACAGAAAACCGGGAGGACTTGCAGCAGTCGGGTTCGCGATACTGCTGCCTCTCCTGCTGCCGGTGACCACGTCGCGTCTGCAACCAGAGTCTCTGCCCCTGCAGCTGCTGGCCGATCGCATCCTCGTCGAAAAGGCTCAGCGCCGCCTGACGCTGTATCACGGCGCGGTGGCACTACGCAGCTACAGGATCGCCCTCGGCGTCCAGCCGGTGGGCGCAAAAGTCCGTGAGGGGGATGGACGCACGCCCGAGGGCATCTATTCGATCGACCGGCGCAATCCAGCCAGCCGCTATCATCTGGCGCTGCATCTGTCCTATCCGGGTCTGCGAGATCGTCAACGTGCGGCGGCGTTGGGTGTGGCGCCGGGAGGCGACGTGATGATCCACGGCATGCGGAACGGCCTGGGATGGCTTGGACCCCTGCACCGGCTGAAGGACTGGACGCGAGGCTGCATCGCCGTGACGGACGCCGAGGTCGACGAAATCGCCCAGGCCGCACCGGATGGCACTGTGGTGGAAATCAGGCCCTAAGGCGTTCGTAAGGCCCCCATGTCAGCTTCATTGCGTTGACTCCGCTCAGGAGTCCGCACGACAACAGGGAGTTCGACGTGGGCCTGCGTCTCACCTATGTTGATGGGCACGGAGTCAAACGAATCATGCCGCGTTACAAGTGGGCTCTTTGCGCCTTTGCGAGCGGCATGATTCTTGGGTTCTTCATTGGCGTAGCCACGGCCAGCTGAGCCGTGGCTCGCCTTCTGCGCAGAATTATCCCAGCGAGCGCGAGATCAGTTCCTTCATGATCTCGTTGGTGCCGCCGTAGATGCGCTGGACGCGGGAGTCGGCGAACATGCGGGTCACCAGGTATTCGTTCATGTAGCCGTAGCCGCCGTGCAGCTGCACGCACTCGTCCAGCACCTCCTGCTGCGTGTCGGTGATCCAGTACTTCGCCATCGAGGCGGTGGCGGTGTCGAGCTTGCGCTCGAGCTGATCCTGGATACAGCGGTCGATGAAGACGCGGGCGATGCGGGTCTTGGTGGCGATCTCGGCCAGCTTGAACTTGGTGTTCTGGAATTCGGCCACGGTCTTGCCGAAGGCCTTGCGCTCGCGCACGTACTGCTTGGTCGCTTCCAGGCCGCCTTCCATCGCGGCGACGCCACCCAGGGCAACGATCAGGCGCTCGTAGGGCAGGTCGGACATCAGCTGGAAGAAGCCCTGGCCTTCGCGGCCGCCGAGCAGGTTGGCGGCGGGCACGCGCACGTCCTCGAAGAACAGCTCCGAGGTGTCCTGCGCCTTCATGCCCATCTTGTCGAGGATGCGGCCCACCCGGTAGCCCTTCAGCCCAGGCGTCTCGACCAGGAAGATCGAGGTGCCCTTGGCGCCCTGGCTTGGGTCGGTCTTGCACACCACGATCATGATCTCGGCGAGGTAGCCGTTGGTGATGAAGATCTTGGAGCCATTGATGATGTAGTCGTCGCCGTCCTTGACCGCCTTGGTGCGCACGCCCTGCAGGTCGGAGCCGGCGCCCGGCTCGGTCATGGCGATGGCGCCGACCAGTTCGCCGCGCGCCATGCGCGGCAGGAAGCGCTGCTTCTGCTCCTCGGTGCCGTGGTTGAGGATGTAGTGGGCGCAGATGCTGTGCACGCCCTGGCCGAAGCCGGACAGGCCGCGGCGCTGGGTTTCCTCGTACACCACCGCCTCGTGACGGAAGTCGCCGCCGGCGCCGCCGTACTCGGCCGGAATGTCGGTGCACAGCAGGCCCTGCGCGCCGGCCTTGCGCCAGATCTCGTGGCCGACGTGCTTCTGCTTGCGCCACTCCTCATCGTGCGGAACCATCTCCGACTCGGCGAAGCGCGACACGGCGTCGCGGAACATGACGAGATCTTCGTCCATCCAGGGAGAGACGTAGGGTTGGGTAGGGGCGGGTGCTGTGCTCATGGATCGTTCGGTCGGGAAGAAGGCGCGCCAGGGCGCCGGTACGGGTGGAAAGGCCCGCGGATTCTAGCGCGCCGTGCGCGTAACGCGCAGTCGGCGGTAATCCGCCTTGCCGGGATGGCGTCGAGGCGGTGCCGGGAGGTGATTCAATTGCGTGCAGAAACATGGCGATATCTTCTTCGATGCTATAAATAGCTTGCAATTAAGTAGTGCGCTATTTAATATTCGGCCCATGTCGAACAAGCGCACCAAGGTCTCCGCCCAGCCGAAAGGCTCGCTGCTTCTCGGCGACCAGCTCTGCTTCTCGCTGTACGCGACTTCGCTGGCGATGACCAAGCTGTACCGCAAGCTGCTGCGCGGGCTGGCCCGGCCCTATCCGCAGTACCTGGCGATGCTGGTGCTGTGGGATCGCGACGGGTTGACGGTGTCGGAGATCGGCGAGCGCCTCTATCTGGACTCGGCCACCCTGACGCCGTTGCTGAAGCGCATGGAAGCTTCTGGTCTGATCGCCCGGCGTCGCGCCGAGGACGACGAGCGCCAGGTGATCGTCAGCCTGACCCGCGCCGGCCGTGAGCTGCGCCAGAAGGCGGAAGAAGTGCCCTACGGCGTGTTCTGCGCCGCCGGCTGCAGCCTGGATGAGCTGACCGCGATCAAGGGGCGGCTGGATCTGTTGCGGCGCAACCTGGCGCAGAATGCATGACATTTTTTGAATAAATAAATAGCGCACGATTTAATAGTGTGATACGCGATCTCCGGCGCTGGCGGCGAACCGGATGATCTTCCCGAATCGCCGCCAACCGAAGTGACAAGGAGTTGTGCCATGTCGATCGAAAAAGTCCTGTACACCGCCCATGCCAAGGCCACCGGCGGCCGCGACGGCCGTGCCGTTTCCTCCGACAACGTGCTGGACGTGAAGCTGACCACGCCGCGCGAGCTGGGCGGTGCCGGCGGTGCCGGCAGCAACCCGGAGCAACTGTTCGCCGCCGGCTACTCGGCCTGTTTCATCGGCGCGATGCGTTTCGTCGCCGGCAAGCAGAAGCTCGCGCTGCCGGCCGAGACCAGCATCGAAGGCAGCGTCGGCATCGGCCAGATCCCCGCTGGTTTCGGCATCGAAGTCGAGCTGAAGGTCCACGTGCCGGGCCTGCCGCGCGAGCAGGTGCAGGCGCTGGTCGAGCAGGCCCACCAGGTTTGCCCGTACTCCAACGCCACCCGCGGCAACATCGACGTGCGCCTGGTCGTGGTCTGAGCCGGGCAGGGCGGTCGAGAAAAGGGGCGCGTCGCGCCCCTTTTTTCTGTCCGTTCACTTGTGACCGGATCTGCGGGCAGTGATGACATCGGTTAGTTAGAGGGGAAATTATCCGCATCGGCCACCGTGATCGCCTTTTGGAATGTGCGTCGGTACTGGCTTGGAGATTCGCCCATCCACTTGCGAAAGGCGCGGGTGAAGTTGGCGGGATTGCGGTAGCCGAGGCGGGTGGCAATGTCCTGTAGATCGAGCTGGCTGGTCTCGATCAGCTCGCAGGCGTCGCGGCGGCGGACGTCGTCCAGCAATTGCTGGAACGAGCTGCCTTCGTCGCCCAGCTTGCGCGCCAGGGTGCGGCTGGACAGGTGCAGGCGCGCGGCGACGGCCGGCTGGTCGGGGTAGCCGCCGTGCGGCAGCTGGACCAGTTCGGCGCAGACCCGCAGGGTGGTGTTGTCGCCGGCGCCGCCGAGCTGCAGCAGCTCGCGCTCGCACAGCTCCACTGCCTGCTTCGAAGCCTGCGGATCGGCCAGAACCGGGCGCAGCTCCAGCAGCCGCAGCGGGAAGCGCAGCCGGTTGGCGCCGCGCGAGAAGCGGATCGGGGGCAGTCGCTTGCGCCAGGCTGCGTGATAGGCGGGCTCCGGCCAGTCGAAGTCGATCTCCAGGTTGAACTGGTCCAGCTCGCGGCCGAGGATCGCCGCGGCGCCGCGGGCGACGCCGAGCAGGATGTGCTCGTAGAAGAAGCGGCGCAGCACCGCGATCTGGCCCGTCTCGAACATCTCGTTGCCCACGCCAGCCTTGCGCAGTGACGGAGAGGACAGGATCGGGTGCAGCTCGCGCACCTCGATGGTGGCCTGCCGACCCTCGATCGAGAAGCGCATGCCGAAATCGCGCTGCCGGGTCTGGAAGTAGCGCGACAGCAGCTCCAGCGCCTCGCGCATCGAGCCGCAGCTGAGGATGGCG
Source organism: uncultured Nevskia sp. (assembly GCA_964458725.1). Lineage (GTDB taxonomy): Bacteria > Pseudomonadota > Gammaproteobacteria > Nevskiales > Nevskiaceae > Nevskia. The sequence continues at coordinate 6,775 of CAYWPB010000024.1, forward strand.
TAGCCGAGGAAGCCGTTGGCCGAGGGGCGCATGCGCAGGCCGCACTCGTAGCCCAGCGCCGGCTCGGCGATCAGATGCATCGCCTTGCTCACCAGCAGGCCCCACTGGATGGCGGACATGCGCGCGCCGGACTGGTTCAGCAGTTCCGGCCGCACCGGCCCGCCCGCGAACAGCTCCTGCGCGCCCAGGCCGCGCTCGGTGACCACCTCCAGCAGCAGCTGCAGGTAGGACACCGGGACGGTGGGCCGATGGAGGCTGTCAAGGACCTTCATGGCTGAAAATGATAAGCAAATTGTCGGCGCGCCGCCTCACGTCCGCGGCGGCCCTCTCCCCACAATGCCCTCGCTGCGGTTTTTCGCGGCGCGGATCTGAAGGAGAGCAAGCTTATGGCAAACGCGGTTCGTCTGAAGGGCGCGGTCGTCGCCATCACCGGCGGCGGGCGCGGCATTGGCCTCGCCATCGCCAAGGCCATGGCGGCGCAAGGTGCGCGGGTCAGCCTGGGCGACATCGACGCCGCGCTGGCCATGCAGGCGGCGGAATCCCTCAACGGCTACGGCGGCCGGCTGGACGTGCGCGAGCCGGCGTCCTTCGCCCAGTTCCTGGAGGCGACGCGCCATGCCCTGGGTCCGCTCGACGTGCTGGTCAACAATGCCGGCATCATGCCGATCGGCGCCTTCACCGAGGAGACGGCGGCGATGTCGGACACACAGATCGACATCAACCTGCGCGGGGTGATCCACGGCTGCAAGACGGCGCTGCCGCAGATGCTGGCACGCGGCCATGGCCACATCGTCAACGTCGCCTCGATGGCCGGGGCGGTGCCGATCCCGGGGCTGGCGGTGTACTGCGCCACCAAGTTCGCGGTGGTCGGCCTGACCCAGACCCTGCGCGAGGAATACCGCGACAGCGGCGTGGGCTTCAGCACCATCATGCCGTCCAAAGTGACGACCGAGCTGGCCTCGGGCTCCGACGCCGCGCGGCTGCCGAGCGTTTCGCCTGAGGAAGTCGCGGCCGCCGTGGTCGATGCGGTGAAGCACGGCCGCCGCGAAGTGGCGGTGCCGCGCTACCTCGGCGTGACGCCGGCGCTGCTGGATGTGACGCCGCACTGGCTGCAGCGCGGGTTGCGCCGCGCCTTCGACGACCGCGATGGGCTCAAGCGGCTGGACCTGCAGGCGCGCGCCGCTTATACGCGGCGCATCGAGTCGCTGGCCGCGAAGGAGAACCGGGCATGAGGCTTTCGGTATCGATAGTGGGGAGAGATTGGGTTGCCTCATGCCTGCGCCGACTCGCGACGCTAGGATCCCCATGCGCCTGCGGCACACGGGGCCCCTCCACGCTGCTCGCGCCGCTATGACCGCCGCAAAGCAGGCAGCGCGCACCGTCGAGGTGCTGATTGTCGGCGCCGGCGTCAGCGGCATCGGCGCGGCGATCCGGCTGCTCGACGAGGGCATGAAGGATTTTGTGGTGCTGGAGAAGGCGGCGAGCCTCGGCGGCACTTGGCGCGACAACACCTATCCGGGCTGCGCCTGCGACGTTCCCTCGCACCTGTACTCCTATTCGTTCGCGCAGAAGAAGGACTGGAGCCGGCTATTCGCCGGCCAGGCGGAAATCCTGGGTTACGTGCGCGACACCGCCCGCAGCCGCCGCGTCGAGCCCTACATTCGTTTCAGCGAGCCGCTGGAGTCGGCGCACTGGGACGAGCAGGAGATGCGCTGGCAGGTGCGCACGCCAAAATGCCGCTACAGCGCCCGCGTGCTGATCTCCTGCACCGGCTACCTGCATGAGCCGCAGCTGCCGGACCTGCCCGGCCTCAGGGAATTCCCGGGCCGGGTGTTCCACTCCTCGCGCTGGGACCACAGCCACGAGCTGGCCGGCAAGCGCGTTGCCGTGATCGGCACTGGCGCCTCGGCGATCCAGTTCGTGCCGGAGATCCAGCCGAAGGTGGCGAAGCTGCACGTCTACCAGCGCACCGCGCACTGGGTGCTGCCCAAGGCGGACGGCGAGTTCTCCGGCCTGGGCCAGGGCGTGCTGCGCCTGCCCTACATCACGCCGGCCTGGCGCGGCGCGCTCTATGCCGGCTTCGAGACTTTCGGCATCGGCTTCCGCCACCCGGCACTGCTCAAGCAGGCGCAGCGCATCGCCGTTGGCCACATCCACCGCCAGGTCAAGGATCCGGCGCTGCGCGCCACGCTTACGCCCGACTACACCCTGGGCTGCAAGCGCGTGCTGCTGTCGAATACGTATTACCCGGCGCTGACCCGGCCCAACGTCGAGGTGCTTGGCACCGGAGTGAAGGCAGTGCGCGGCCGCACCTTGATCGGCGCCGATGGGAGCGAGCGCGAAGTGGACACGATCATCCTCGCCACCGGCTTCCACGTCACCGACCAGCCCGGCTCGCACCACATCCACGGCGCGGACGGGCGCTCGCTGGCGCAGGTCTTCGCCGGCAGCCCGCAGGGTTACCGCGGCACCACCGTCGCCGGCTTCCCCAACCTGTTTCTGGTGCTGGGGCCGAACATCGGCATCGGCCACAACTCGGCCTTCATCGTGATCGAGGCGCAGCTGGCTTACATCGTCAGCGCGCTGCGCGCCATGCGTGAAGGCAAGCTGGCGCGGGTCGAGGTGCGGCGAGAGGTGCAGGCGGCTTACAACGAGAAGGTGCAGCGCGACCTGCAGGGCACGGTGTGGAACACCGGCGGGTGCTCCAGCTACTACCTCGACGCCAACGGCCGCAACAGCACCGGCTTCCCCTGGAGCACCCTGGAGATGCGCCGCCTGCTGGCGCGCTTCGACCTCGACAGCTACATGAGCCAGCCGCTGCCGGCGCAGGCACGAACTGAGGAAAGCGTATGCCGTCGCGTAACAAGGCGGGCAGGCGCGCGCTGGTGCTGGGTTGCGGCGGCGTGGCCGGCGCGGCCTGGCAGATCGCCACGCTCGATAGCCTGCAGCGCGAGCTGGATTGGGATGTGCGCGAGGCCGATGTGCTGATCGGCACCTCGGCTGGCGCGGTCCTGGCCGCGCTGCTGGCGGCGGGCGTGAGCGTCGAGCGGATGATGCGGTCGCAGCGCGGCGAAGCCGATGACTGCGTCTGGAATCACGACACGGATAGCGGCGGCGCGCTGCCACCACGGCCGGCGCTGCGTTTCCCGGCGGCAAGGCTGGCGCTGCACGGGCTGCGCGGCCGGGTAGGGCCGCTGGCGGCGTTCAGCGGCCTGCTGCCGCAGGGCCGCTGCGACATGCGGCCATTCCAGCGCCTGGTCGACAGCGTCGTGCCCGCCGGCGAGTGGGCGCCGCACCCGGCCTGCTGGATCATGACGGTGGACGCGGCCAGCGGCGCGCGCGTCGCCTTCGGCCGCGACGATGCGCCCAAGGCGCCGCTGAATCAGGCGGTCTGCGCCTCCTACGGCGTGCCCGGCTGGTGCCCGCCGGTGCGCATCGGCAGCCGCACCTATCTCGACGGCGGCGTGGCCTCGCCGACCTCGGCGGATTTCCTGCTTGGCAGCGGCGTCAGCGAAGCCGTGGTGCTGGCGCCGATGGCCTCGACCATGCCGGACTGTCCCGCGTCCCTGCTGGAGCAGGTCGAACGCGGCGTGCGGCGCCACATGACCCGCATCGTCGACCGCGAAGTCGCCGCGCTGCGCGCCGCCGGCATCCGCGTCATCCGCCTGGAGCCGGGCCCCGAGGACCTGGAAGTGTTCGGCTACAACATGATGGATCCGCGGCGACGGCGGCACGTGTTCGAGACCGCGCTGCGCACGGTGCCGCGCGCGGTGCGCAGTGCGTGCGTGGTCGGGATCTAGAAGGGAACTGGAGGAACGGGAATGGCCGAAACCAACAAGCGCCTGTCCGGATTTTCTACGTGCCCGGAAGCGGCGCCGGGCTTAGCATCTGCCGAAGTGCTGCGTACGGACGAGTCGGGGCGATGAACAGCAGGCAAGCGGTGTTTGCGCTGGTGGTCGCGGCGGGCGGCGGACTGCTCGCCGGCTGCGGCGGCTCCAGCCCGGCCGATCCAACCGGCGGCGCTGCGGAGTCGGCGGGTGGAGCCGTGGTACCGACCCAGGCCCCGAATCTCGACCGCAGCTGCGACAACGCCGTCTACCCATCTGTGCAGTGGACCCAGTGCGAGGCGCGAAACTTCGCCGAGGCGCTGCAGGCACCGACCGAGGAACTCAACAATCCGGCGTTCGAATCGCGCCTGCTGCAACAGAGCGACATCAACCTCACCAGCCTGGTGGCGCGCGACACCGCCGATCCAAGCTGGCTGCTGGCCTCCTCGACGCCGCTCGACCAGCTGCTGGCCGCGCTGGCCGCTCCGGCCACGCTCGCCACCACCTTGGAGACGGTGTCGAACGAAGTCCTGAACAATCCCGAAGCCGCCGTTTCGCTGAATCTGAATTCGCCGCTGACTCCGCTGTGCGCCGCCGGCGCGCTGGTCTGCGCCGGCGATCCTTACCGCTGGCCGCAGGCGCAGGGACCGGATGGCGACCAGTTCTACAACAACGAGGCCGTCGTCACGCCCGTGGTGTTCTATGACTCCGTCTGCGCCCGCCTCAGCGGGCAGGTGTGGCGGCCGAAGAATATTCCCGCCGGCGCGACCCTGCCGGGCGTGGTGATCGACAACGGCTCGGTGCAGGCGCCGCAGGGCGTGTACTACTGGGCGGCGCAGCTGCTGGTGCGCAACGGCTACGTGGTGCTCACCTTCGATCCGCGCGGGCAGGGCCTGTCCGACTTCACCACGCCCGGCGGCGGGCAGGGCACCAACGTCGAGCCCTCAGTGTTCTGGACCGGGCTGGTCGACGCGATCGACTTCTTCCGCTCCACGCCCGCTGTGCCATATCCGAACAACATCAGCTGCGCCAACAGCTACCCCACCGCGACGACGGCGTACAACCCGGCGCACGCCGTCGTCGATCCCGACCGCCTCGGCATCGCCGGCCACTCGCTTGGAGCGATCGGTGTGTCCGTCGTGCAGGGCTTTGGCGCGCCGGGCGCCGATCCCTGGCCGGGCAAGCTCGACCAGGACAATCCGGTCAAGGTGGCGGTGGCCTGGGATGGCCTGCTCAAGCCCGGCGGCGGCACCATAGGCGGCGCAGCCCAGGGCGGTGGGGCCGCCAATATCCTGTATCAGCTGGGAGTCCTGACGCCGGCGTTCAACGTCGTCATCGAACGCGGCCTGCCCAACTTCGGCGCCCGCGTGCCGGCGATGGGGCAGTCTTCGGAGTACGGCGTCTTCATCACGCCCTACCTCGATCCGCCTGACCCGGAGGAGCACAAGGCGGAAGGCTACGACGCCTGGAAGGCGGCGGGAACACCGGTGTTCGAGTTCACCGTCCAGGGCAGCTCTCACGAGGACTGGAGCCCGGGTTTGCCGTTTCCCACCACCTCCTGGTGCCCGGACACCAGCACCGGCGCCTGCCGCGGCGGCTGGGGCCAGCCGATGATCCAGCACTACACCCTGGCCTGGTTCGACCGCTGGCTGAAGAAGCCGGGCGAGGCCGGTTATGCCGACGCCGACCAGCGCCTGGTCGACGACGGCGGCAGCGAGGGTGCAGTGAAGATGAGCTGGCATTTCCGCTCGGCACGCGACTATCCGGATCGCTCGGGACATTGGCAACAGTGCGAGGACATTCGCGCGGGCTGCTGAGCGTCGCGTCCCTCGAACCCTGGCCTCCATGCGGTAAAGCGCTTGTAAAGAAATGTCGCGCGGTCGTTTGTCGCCTGCAAGATGCACCCGCCAACGGAAGCGGGGATGCGAGCGATGCAAAGCGAAGCGATCGAAAAGCTGCTGAGCCGGCGTCGCGCGCTCGGCCTGCTCGGCGGCGCGGTGGGCGGCATCACGCTGGCCGGCTGCAGCGGTGGCAGCAGCGAGGTCGACGCCACCACCAGTTCCTCCTCGGGCTCCGGCAGTTCGAGCAGCAGTTCCAGCGGCTCGGGTTCGAGCTCCAGTTCCAGCTCGGGCGGCAGCTCCGCCTCCTGCGCCCTGACGCCGGAAGGCGAGGTTGGCCCATACTTCACCGACGACAGCGCGTCCGGCTACAACCGCAGCGACATCCGCTCCAACCTCGATGGCAGCAGCACGCAGAGCGGCATCCCGCTGACCCTGCACCTGTACGTTTACGACTTCGACAACAACTGCGCCGCCATGTCCGGCGTGCAGGTCGATATCTGGCACTGCAACGCCTCGGGCGTGTATTCCAACGAGTCGGTGGAGAGCACCCTCGGCCAGAGCTGGCTGCGCGGCTACCAGGTCACCGACTCCAGCGGCGCGGTCACTTTCAAGACCATCGTGCCGGGCTGGTATCAGGGCCGCACCACCCACATCCACCTGCGCCTGCGCTCCAGTTACAACAGCTCGGCCTCGCTCACCGACGGCAGCAACACCACGCAGCTGTTCTTCCCGCAGTTGCTGGTCGACAGCATCGACACCACGGTGTCGCCATACAGCTCGGAAGGCAAGAACAACACCACCAACGTCGGCGACCACGTCTACACCGGCGAGACGCACGCCAAGATGGAGATGGTCTTGTCCGGCGACAGCAGCAACGGCTACGTCGCCAGCTTTGTCATTGGACTGCCGATCACCGCGATGTAGGCGCGCGTCCTACTTGAGGAACGCTAGGCGCAGCGCCTCGATCATCACCGCGACGGCGCCGGCGGCGAGGCGCACCGCGCCGCTGGTGTTGAAGTAGCCGTGCACCAGCCCTTCGCTGTACAGCTCCTGCACCGCCACACCGGCCTCGCGCATCTTGCGCGCGTAGGCCTGGCCCTCGTCGCACAGCGGATCGAAGCCGGCGGTTGCCACCAAGGCCGGCGCCACACCCCTGGGATCGCCGAACAGCGGCGAGGCGCGCGGCTCGCGCCGGTCCTGTTGCGGCAGCAGGTAGTTGCCGCGGAACCAGTCCATGCGGGTCTTCTCCAGCAGGAAGCCCTTGCCGAAGGTGCGGATCGACTCGGCCGACATGGTCAGGTCGGTGGTGGGATAGATCAGCAGCTGGAAGCAGGGTGCCACGGCGTCGCGGCGCGCATCCTGCGCCACCACCGCCGAGAGATTGCCGCCGGCGCTGTCGCCGCCGACCGCGATGCGCGCCGGGTCGACGCCGAGCTCGGCGGCGCGGCGCGCGACGTCGCGGAACGCCGCCAGCGCATCGTCCGCCGCGGCGGGAAACGGATGTTCCGGCGCCAGGCGATAGTCGACCGCGATCACCAGGCAGGGCGTGTGCGCCGCAAGCTGACGGCAGGGCAGGTCGTGCGAATCGAGCGAGCCAAGGGTGAAGCCGCCGCCGTGATAGAACACCAGGCACGGCGCGGACGGCGGCAGGTTCGCCGGGCGGTACAGGCGCGCCGGAATGGTCCCGGCCGGCCCGGTCAGCGCCAGTGCGCGTACTTCCGCCAGCGTCGGCGCCTGTGGTCCCAGCATCGCCGCTTCGACGTCGAAATCGGCGCGCACCCGCGGCAGCGGATAGGACTGCCAGGGCTTGGTGCCGCTCAGGCGGCGCAGCTTCAGCAGCAGCTGGATCTGCAGGTCCAGGGTGCGGCCGGCCAGACCCAGCGGCGCGCCGACGAGGAGGCGCTGCAGCGCGGCGGGCAGGCGCAGGACGCCGCGCGCGACGGCGCGCTCGATGCGGGCTTTGAGGTTCATCGCTTCTCCGTCGCGGTGGCACCGCTGGCAGGAACCGGCATTATGGCCGCCGCCAGCGGCCCGACAGTGTCCGGACCGCCGCCGTTCCCGGCGCTGCGCCTCTTGACTTGCCCCGCGGCGGGGTTCAGTTCAGCGGGGGCGGCTCGGCGCTGGCGGCAGTGAGATGGCCGTCGCTGCGCGCCGCGCTGCCCTTGACCCGGATCTCGACCGCATCGCCCGCCACCCAGAATCCATGCGGCAGGCCGAACTCCGAACGCCGGATGTTGGCGGAGGCGGTGAAGGCGCAGACCTGGCGCTGGTCGGGCAGGCGCCCTTGGCAGTCCAGCTGGCTGATGCTCAGGTTCACCGGGCGGCTGACGCCGTGCAGGGTCAGTTGGCCCACGGCCACCGCGCCGCCGGCGTGATCGAATTCGACGTGGGTCGAGCGGAAGCGCATCAGCGGGTAACGTTGCGTATCGAGCCATTCGCTCGAGCGCAGGCGCCGGTTCCAGCCGGCATCGGGGCCCTCGAGCGAGTCGGTGCGCACCGTGACATCGATCAGGTTGCCGCCGCCACGGCGATCGACGCTGAAGCTGCCCTCGAGCTGGCGGAAGCGGGCGCCGATCCACTGCACGCCGAAGCGGCGCACGTCGAACGATAGCTGGGTCTGCTCCGGCTCGATGCGATAGGCGTCCGCCGCCCGCGCGCCCAGCGCCAGCAGGCACAAGCCCAGCCAGACCCCCTTTTTCATCGACCTCTCGCGTACATGCACCAGCGCAGTAAAAACTGTCTGGTGCAGGCAGGTGCACGAGCGGCGCCGAATGGCCGCATCCGCCGGCCGAATGTTTCGCCAGGTGCCGTTCGTCCCGCGGCAACGACCGCTGGAATCCGGCGAGGCGCATGCTGTGTAGTAGGTCCTAATGCCGTTGCCGCCCGCACAAACTCGAGAAGAACGCGGAGCGCCGCTGCATGCTGGCGCCGGTAGCACAGGTAGAAGCCAGGGGAAATGGCGCTGTCGACGGACCTCACCGCCGGCGTCTGACCGGGCACTCCGGAGAAAAGGCAGATCGTTCGCGATCCGCCTTTTATGTCGGAAGCGGCGGTGTCACCAGGAATGCCGCGGCGGGCGACACCGCCTTTCCGGGCGCCGTACTGCCCCGGCATACTCCCGCCATGTCCGAACTTCCAGACCCCGGCGCGGAGCAACCGGCTGCGCCGGAACTGCCGCCGGCGCCCCTGCTCGCGCCGCTGCCACCGCCGCAGCCCGCGCCGCGGCGGTCCGGCTTGGGCAATTTCTTCGGCGTGCTCAAGGCCGGCCTGCTGTTGGCGCTGCTGCGCAAGCCGCGGCTGGACTCGCTGCGCCTGGGGCCGGGCCTGTTCTGGCTGCTGATCCTGCTGTGCGAGCTGCCGCTGTCGCTGCTGCTGGACTATTTCAACGTCGAAGCGCCGCGCCGCTTCAGCCGCTGGGGAACGGAGAGCCTGGTCGCGTACGACCTGCTGACGGTGTTCGTCGCCTTCCTGCTGGCACGGCTGGCCCGTCGCGCCGAGCTGCTGTGGCCGATCGCCGCGCTGCTGACCGCTGCCGGGCTGTATACCGACAGTGTCGCCGACCTGGCCCAACACCACCTGGCGCCGCTGCTGTCGGAACGGTATCCGCGGCTGCCGTGGCTGGTCTACTGGCTTTACCTGCTATGGGTATTCCTGCTAGTGCCGCGGCTGCTCGCGGCGCTGCAGGCGATGCGGCACGGCCGCGCGATGTTCGGCGCGGCCGCGACCATCGCCTGCTTCCTGGCCGCCGCCTGGCTGATGCCGCCGGTGCCGCTATGGCATCACGACTACAACGCCGACCGCGCCAGCAAGGACCAGACGCCGCCGCTGATCGCCGAGGAGGTGTTCGGCCGCCAGGACGAGCTGCTGGAGCGGGCGCTGGCCGGCATCGCGCCCAGCCGCCCGGGCCGGCCGAGCCTGTATTTCGTCGCCTATGCCCCGGATGGCGAGCAGGACGTGTTCATGAAGGAGGCCCGCTACGGCACCCGGCTGTTCCAGACCCGCTTCGGCGCGGCGCAGCGCAGCCTGGCCCTGGTCAACAACCGCCAGACCGTGGACGAGCTGCCGCTGGCCACCGCCGCCAACCTGAAGCGCGCGCTCGACGCCATCGGCCGCAAGATGGATCCGCAGCAGGACATCCTGTTCCTGTACCTGACCAGCCACGGCTCGCGCGACGCCGAGCTGGCGGTCGAGCTGGAGGATTTCAGCTTCAGCGCCTTCAACGCGCCGCGCCTGGCGCAGATCCTCAAGGACTCGGGCATCCGCTGGAAAGTCGTGGTGGTCTCGGCCTGTTACAGCGGCAGCTTCCTCGACAGCCTGCGCGACGATCACACCCTGGTGCTCACCGCGGCGCGCGCCGACCGCACTTCCTTCGGCTGCGCCGACGATGCCGACTTCACCTATTTCGGCCGCGCCTACCTGCAGCAGGCGCTGCATCACACCACCTCGTTCACCGCGGCTTTCGCCGAGGCTCGCCGCCTGGTCGAGCAATGGGAAAACCGCGACCACGAAGTCCACTCCGAGCCGCAGATGGCCGAAGGCGCCCTGATCGGCGCCCGGCTCGAGCAATGGCGCGCCACCTTGCCGGCGAGCGCGCTGGCGAGCACCGCCGGAACCGCCCGCGCCGCCCACTGAGGTAAGGTTTATTACCGTACTGGCGCGGGCAAATGTTCTGCTGATTCAACAAACTGAGAAAAGAAGTCGCACTCACCAATTTGGGTGAGGCTCGGCCTGCGCGCGGCCGATAAGGTAGCGACTACAACGAAGAGGAGGGGGTTTGCGAATGCCCACGAAGCGCGGGGGACAACCCACGTTTGTGCTCAGGAAAGGGACGCGGTTGGCCGGGCTGTTTCTCGGTGGCGCGGTCTGTTGCGGTGCCGCCCATGCCGGTACCCTGGATCTGTGGAGCGACGCCTCGCTCGACTACAAGCTGACGGTGTCATATGCCGCCGCCATCCGTACCGGCAATGCCAACGATGCCCTGATCAACGGTCCGGTGGACCAGTTCCAGTCCTACCTGCTGCCGACGCAGCAGCCAGGGCAGCCGTTTCAAATCTTCTCGTTCACCCACACCGGCTTGCCGACCACCGCCAACTACGATGACGGCGACCGCAACTTCCACGCCGGCAGCCTGATCAACAACCGCATCACTGGATTGGGCGAGCTGCAGTTCCACTGGGCCAATTACGGCATCGTCGCCAGCGGCGACGGTTTCTACGACCAGGTCTACCACCACCCGAACGACAACAACTCACCCGACACCAACAACACCCAGGGCATCCCCAACAGCCACTGGACCGACGGCGCCCGCTACTACGACGGCCAGCGCGTGCGCCTGCTCGACGCCTACGCCTATGCCGACTGGGCTCTGCCCTGGGGCATGAACCTCAACGTCCGCGGCGGCCAGCACCTGGTCGCCTACGGCCAGAGCCTGTTCCTGTCCGGCATCGCCCTGGCGCAGAGCCGCGCCGACGCCACCAAGGCCTTCGTGCCCGGCGCCGAGGTCAAGAGCATCCTGCTGCCGACCAACCAGATCTCATTCCGACTGGGCATCAGCAACACCCTGTCGGCAGTGGGCTACTACAAGCTCGCCTTCCGCGCCAACGAGATCTTCCCCGAGGGCGACTACTTCTCGCCGGCGGACGCGGTCGGCCCCGGCGCGACCTTCGTCTACGGCTCGGCCAATCCGCTGTACGGCGGCGCCAACTCCTGTCAGGGCCTAATCAGCAACCTGCACGTCGCCAATCTGGCGTCGATCATCCAGCTCCTCGGCCAGCCCGGGGCGACGGCGCTGGAGAACACTGTGTGTGCACTGCTGCAGCCAGTCGGCGGCCTGGTCAATTCGCCGCGCACCATCAACTCCTACCGCGGCCCGGATCTGCGGCCCAGCAAGTGGGGCCAGTACGGTGGCGGCCTCGAGTACCAGATCACCGCGCGCACCAATGTCTCCGGCTACTACCTGCGCTACCACGACACCAATCCTTCGGTGAACCTCAACGTCGGGTTTGCGCCGTTCGGCACGAATCCGCTCACCGGGCAACCGGTCGACACGTCCATCATCAACCAGTACGTGCCGACCACCTACAACGTCAAATACTTCGACGGCATCCACCTGTATGGCCTGACCTTCAGCTCGGTGGTCGGTCCGTTCAACGTGGCCGGCGAGCTGAACTTCCGCGACGGCGCCTCGGTGGCGCTGGACTCGACCATCTCCGGCGTGGTCAGCCCGGTGTTTACCCGCGGCCAGACCAGCCAGGCCCTGCTGTCGGCGATCTACGTCACCAACCCGAAGTTCTTCTACGACGACCTGGCCTTCACCGCCGAGACCGGCCTCATCCACGTCAACGACGTCGATCCGGTCCAGTCCTCGAACGGCATCATTATGCACGGCAACGGCGACTCGCTGTTCTACAACCGCAACGCCTGGGGCTTCCAGACCCTGACCATCCCGACCAAGCACAACATCTGGAACGGCTGGGACATGTCCACGCCGATCTCCTTCGGCATGCTGGTCAAGGGTAATCCGTCCATGGCCGGTGCCTTTGGCGCGCTGTACGGCGAGGGCGACACCCGCCTGGGAGTGAGCGCGAACTTCCAGTACTTGGGCAATCTCGAGGTCGGCGTCGGCTACAACTTCTTCTTCGGCGACCCGAACAAGCTGATCGGCGACAGCCTGCTCAAGGCCAATCCCTACATGGACCGCGACTACGCCACGTTCCACGCCACCTACAATTTCTAAGCTTCAGGGGTACAAGCGGCACCTTCCAAGCCCGGGGAAACCCGGGCTTTTTTATGTCCGCGGATTTCAGTAGCGGAGCAGGCGGCTGGTGCGCGGCGCGATGGCGTAGTGCAGCTGGACCAGCAGGATGAAGCCGATGCTGAGATAGGTGCTGAACAGACACAGCGCCGCGCCGAGGGCATACAGCGACTGTGCCACCATGATGCGCCCCAGCATCAGGCGGTCCAGCTCCGGCGGCGCGTCGGCCTTCACCAGCCCATGGCGCCGCGCATAGAGCCAGCTGCCGGTCAGCGCCAGGCCGAGAGCCAGCACGTTGGCCCAATACAGCAGCAGCGCCGTGCGGTACTCGATGAACTCCGCCAGCAGCGAGGTGGCGAAGGGCAGCAAGGTCACCGCAAACAGGAAGCCCAGATGCACCCACGCCAGGTTGCGGTCGGCGCGCTCGATGTGGTTGAGCTGGGTCTGCTGGCCGACCCAGAAGATGCCCAGGGTCAGGAAGCTCATCAGATAGGCCAGCAGCCGCGGCAGCAGCGGCAGCAGCTTGTTCGCCAGCTCGCCCTCGGAGTGGATCGCTTCCGCCGCCGGCGCGTGCAGGTCCAGCACCAGCAGGGTCATGGCGACGGCGAAGACGCCGTCGCTGAGCGCCGCGATGCGCTCCAGGCTCTGGCCTGAGATGCGGTTGTAGGCGGTAGGCATCCGGGCTTTCGCGACGCCGTCAGCCCAGCAGGATCTTCGACTTCGGCGCCAGACCTTCCAGCATCAGCTGGTTGACCTGCTTGACGAAGGCCGCCGGGTCGTCGAGCTGGCCGCCCTCGGCCAGCACCGCCTGGTCGTGCAGCAGGCGCGCGAGGTTGGCGAACGCCGTCTCGTCGCCCGTCTCCCTCAGCCGTTCCACCAGCGGGTGCTGCGGATTCAGCTCGAGGATCGGCAGGGTGGCGAAGGGATTGGCCTGGCCGGCCTGCTTGAGAATGCGGGCCATGCGCAGCGAGATGCCGTGCTCGCCGGCGACCAGGCAGGCCGGCGACTCGGTCAGCCGGCCCGACACCTTGGCCGCGGCGATCCTGCCCGCCAGCGCTTTCTGCAGGCGCTCCAGCGTGTCCTTGTAGGCGGACTCGGCGGCTGCCTTGTCGGCGGTCTCGATCACCGACTCCACATCGGCCGCGGCGCGCGCCACGCTTTCCAGTTTCTTGCCCTCGAATTCGGGCAGGTGGCTGGTGACCCATTCGTCGACGCGGTCGGTCAGCAGCAGCACCTCGTAGCCGCGGGCGGCGAAGCCTTCCAGGTGCGGGCTGTTACGCGCGGCGGACAGGGTGTCGGCGGTGAGGTAGTAGATGGTCTTCTGCTCCGGCTTCATGCGGCCGACGTAGTCCATCAGCGAGGTCAGACCATCGCCCTCGACCGTGGTTGAACTGAAGCGCAGCAGCTTGGCGATGCGCTCCTTCAGGTTCTCGTCGTCGATGACACCTTCCTTCAGCGCCGTGCCGAAGGTCTGCCAGAACTCCAGGTAGTCCTGCTGCCGGCTCGCCGCCAGATCCTCGAGCAGATCCAGGCTGCGCTTGACCAGCGCGGCGCGGATCTTCTCCACGGTGCGGTTGTTCTGCAGCAGCTCGCGCGACACGTTCAGCGGCAGGTCGGCGGAATCGACCAGGCCGCGCATGAAGCGCAGCCAGGGCGGCAGCAGTTCGGCCGCCTTGTCCATGATGAAGACGCGGCGCACGTAAAGCTGCACGCCGCGCGACTGCTCGCGGTCGAACAGGTCCAGCGGCGCGCGCTTGGGCAGGTACAGCAGGGAGGTGTATTCGAGGTTGCCCTCCACCTTGTGGTGGGCCCAGGCGCGGGCCTCTTCCCAGTCGTGGGTCAAGTGCTTGTAGAAGGCCTGGTAGTCCTCGTCTTTCAGCTCGGACTTGGGGCGGGTCCAGAAGGCCTTGGCCTGGTTGAGGGTCTCGCTGTTGCCGTCGTGGACCAGGGCGATGGGCAGGCTCAGGTGGTCGGAGTACTTGCGCACCAGCTCGCGCAGGCGCTCGGGTTGCAGGAACTCCTTGTCCTCGGCGCGCAGGTGCAGGATCACCTCGGTGCCGCGGTCCTCCTTGTGGTGCGACTGGATCTCGTAGGCACCTTCGCCATCCGAGTCCCAGCGCACGGCCTCGCTGCCGCTCTTTTTGGTGATGACGCTGACCCGCTCGGCGACGATGAAGGCCGAATAGAAGCCCACGCCGAACTGGCCGATCAGCTGAGAGTCGCGGGCCTCGTTGCCGCTGAGCGATTCCAGGAACTTCTTCGTGCCGGAGCGGGCGATGGTGCCGAGGTTGTCGATGACCTCCTCGCGGCTCATGCCGATGCCGTTGTCCTTGATGGTCAGGGTACCGGCGGCGGCGTCCGGGATCAGCTCCACGCCCAGGGTCTCGCCGCCGAGCAGCTCGGGCCTGGCCAGGGCCTCGAAGCGCAGCTTCTCGCAGGCGTCGGAGGCATTGGAGATCAGCTCGCG
>CAYWPB010000025.1:0-21584 GCA_964458725.1 uncultured Nevskia sp.
GGGCCTCGAAGCGCAGCTTCTCGCAGGCGTCGGAGGCATTGGAGATCAGCTCGCGCAGGAAGATCTCCTTGTGCGAGTAGAGGGAATGGATCACCAGGCGCAGCACCTGGCGGGTCTCGGTCTGGAATTCGCGGGTTTCCGTCGTCATGGGGTTCGAGCTGAATAAAGTCAGGCAACACCTGCCGGATGGGGATTGCGTGGCGCCGGTTCAAGGCCCGGGCCGCGCCGGCCGGCAAGTTTGCCGCAATGCCCCGGCGGGGTGAAGCGGGCAGGGAGAGGCCTGGTTTTTGTGACGCACTTAACACTTGCCGGCGCCGCGGTTTGCCGGGCGGTGACGGCGGGCGCTAGGCTGTAGCCGGCCCGGCCGCCCCGGGCACCTAATAAATCAAGGAAAGGGAACGATGTTTGCTGTCCGGCTGTGCCGCCTTCGGAGGTGGTGCCGCGCCCGGATGGACAGGGAGGTCCGCGCCGGATGCGCGTGGCGCCACGAGGCTTTGGCTCTGTGTTTGTCGTTGCCGTTGCTGGCGGGCCCGGCCGTCGGCGCCGCGCCGCCGGGCACGCCGCCGATCACCCGCTATACCCCCGACCTGGAAACCTATCCGCAGACCTTCGACCTCGCCCAGGACGACACGGCCGCGGTCTACGTTGCCGCTAACGACGGCGTGCTCAGCTTCGATGGCGCGCGCTGGAAGCTGATCCGCCTGCCCAACGGCGATATCGCCCGTTCCCTCGCCGCCGACGGCCACGGTCGCGTCTACGTCGGTGGTTACGGGTTGGTCGGCTACATCGAGCGCGACGCCGCCGGCGTCGAGCAGTTCCACGATCTCACGCCGCTCTACAAGGAACTGCTGCATGGCGAGAGCTTCGATGACATCTGGGACACCCTGGTCAGCGCGCAGGGCGTGTTCTTCATGGCCCTGGGCCACCTGTTCCAGTACGAGCCGCGCAGCGGCGCGGTGCACTTGTGGCGCTATGCGGACCACTACGGCACCATCGTCGAGCAGCAGGGTGAGGTCCTGGTGCAGTTCCGCCAGCAGGGCCTGAAGCGCCTCAAGGACGGTGGCTGGGAGCCGGTGGCCGGCAGCGAGGACCTCAAGGACCTGGTCTATCACCTGCTGCGCCTGCCGGACGGAGGCTTGCTGACTCTGGCGCGCGACGGGCGCTGGCGCGAGTTCCGCGATGGCAGCCTGAGCGACTACGCCATGCCGCCGGGCTTTCCGCCGTCTTCGTTCATGATGACCGGGCGCGAGCTGGCCGACGGCAGCATCGCCCTGGCGGGGCAGGACGGGCAGCTGCACCTGCTCGACCCGCTGCACCACAGCGTGCGCAGCTTCCGCGTCGACAACAGCGCTCTCAACGGCATCGTGCCCGCCGCCGACGGCGGCCTGCTGACGCTCAGCAATCTGTCCGTGTTCCATGTCAGCTGGCCCGCGGCCTGGAGCGTGGTGCGCCCGGAGAGCGGTCTGAGCGGCGGCATCCACCATCTGGCGCAGTGGAACGGGCGCTGGCTGGCCCTGTCCGACGCCGGCGTCTACGAGGCGTTTCAGCAGGACGGCACGGCCGTGTTCCATCGCCTCGACTGGACCGACTTCGAAGCCTGGGATCTGCTGCCGCTGGACGCGGACCAGGCCCTGCTGGCCGAGTCCTACAATGTCAAGCTGGTGCGGGGCGGGCACGCGAGCAACTTGTTCGACACCCGCATCGCCCCCTACCTGCTGCAGCGCTCCCGCCTTGACCCGGACCTGATCTATGTCGGTACCGAGACCGGCCTGGCGCTGCTGCGGCGCGAGCAGGGGCAGTGGAAGCTGCGCTTCAACGCGGCCGACCTTGGCAGCAGCCGCGTCAGCAGCCTGGTCGAGCTGGGGCCGCACGACCTCCTGGTCGGTTCCGATCGCGGCGGCGTCCACCGCATCCGGCTGGCTGACGACAACTCGCGCATCGTCGAATCGCGGGCCTATGCCGAGGAGCGGGGCATCCGTTACGGCCGCTTGGCGGCGGCGGCGATCGCACCGCTGGATGGCGGCGCCATCGTCGCCGCCACCGCCGCCGGCGTATACCGCTGGACCGGTGAACACTTCGAGCCGACGACGCTGGATGGGTTGGAGAGCTTGCGTGCTCACGACGAAGAGCTGAGCTTGTCGCTGGCGCCCAACGGCGACCAATGGGCCTGGAGCTACCGCAGCGTCTACCGCCGTCCGGCCGGCGGCGCCTGGCAGCGGGAACCGGTGGACAGCATCCTGCACGGTGCGATCGAGGCCCTGGCCTACGACGGGCGCGGCACCACCTTGCTGGCCGCCAACGGCCAGCTGCTGCGCCATGACGAACTTGCCGCTCCGGTCGCCGCCAGCCCGGCGCTGAGCCTGCGCTCGGTCGAACATCTCGACGACCAGGACCGCAGCGAGCCGCTGCCGCTGCGTCCGGCCAGTCCGCCGCGCTACACCCAGCAGCAGCTGGCGCTGCGCTTCCGCTACGCGCTGCCGGACTACCGCAGCGCCGGCGAGGTGCGCTACCAGTCCTGGCTGGAAGGTTTCGACCAGCACTACAGCGACTGGTCCGACGCCCGCACCCACACCTACCGCCAGCTCCAGCCCGGCGACTACGTGTTCCGCGCCCGTGCCCGCGACAGCCTCGGCCACGTCAGCGAGATGGCACCGTACCGTTTCACCGTGGTCCAGCCCTGGTTCAACACCGCCTGGGGACGGGCCATCAACCTCACCACACTCGGCTTTCTCGGCGTGGCCATCGGCATGCTGGTGTCGCGCCTGCGCGGCCGCCGCCTGGCGCTGGAGAAGTTCAAGCTGGAAGGCCTGGTGCTGGTGCGCACGCGCGAGCTGGAGGCCGCCAACCGCCGCCTCGACAAGATGGCTCATCTCGACGGGCTGACCGAGATCCCCAACCGCCGCCGCCTCAACGACTACCTCAGCGAGGTTTGGACCCAGTGCGGCGAGCTGGGCAAGCCAGTGTCGGTGCTGGTCATGGACGTCGATCATTTCAAGCAGTACAACGACGATCATGGCCACCTCGCCGGCGACGAGGTGCTGAAGAAGCTGACCCGGATCCTCAGCGCCTGCCTGCGACGCTCCGACGACCTGGTGGCACGCTTCGGCGGCGACGAGTTCGTCGCCGTGCTGCCCGGCGCTTCGCTGCCGGCAGCGCACCAGGTGGCCGAGGTGATGCGCGCCCGCGTCGAGACCAGCGGCCTGGGCATCACCATCTCCATCGGCTGCTCCACCCGCGTGCCGCTGCAGAACGAAAGCGTCTGGTCGCTGGTGCACGAGGTGGACGGGGCGCTGTACGAGGCCAAGCGCGCCGGCCGCAACCGGGTGTCCGATTTCAGTGGTGGCTGAAGCCGGGCGAGCTACACTGTAGCGGGGTTGGGGACCGGGGGGCACCATGCCGCTGTTCATCGATATCCACGAGCTGCAAGGCGTTACGGCCGAAGCCGTCGCGAAGGCGCACGCGGCCGACATCGAAAAGCAGGGAGCGCACGGAGTCAACTTCATCAAATACTGGGTCAACGAGGGCTGCGGCAAGATCTTCTGCCTGGTCGATGCCCCCAACCCGGAAGCCGCGGAGAGAGTGCATATGGAAGCCCATGGACTCGCGCCCGGGCGGCTCATCGAGGTGCAGCCGGAGGTGGCGGAGGGCTTCATCGGCGGCGGAGCGGTCAACGACGCCGGGGCGGTCCTGATGCCCGGAGGCGGCGGTCTGGATCCGTGCATCCGCACCATCGTTTTCACCGACATCGTCGGTTCGACCAAGCTGACCGAGCAACTGGGGGATGAGGCCATGGTCGATATCCTGCAGGCGCACGACGGCATTGTCCGCTCGGCTCTGCTCGCCTTGGGAGGGCGCGAGGTCAAACACACCGGCGACGGCATCATGGCCTCCTTCGTCTCCGCCGCCTGCGCGGTGAAATGCGCCTGCCGGGTCCAGCGGGAAATTGCTGCCCGCGCGACGGCCGGTGAGCAGCCACTGCAGCTGCGCATCGGCGCCGCCACCGGCGAACCGGTCGAGCGTCACGGCGACTTTTTCGGATCCACCGTCAATCTCGCCGCGCGCCTGTGTGCCCACGCGCAACCCGATCAGACCCTGGTTTCTACCGCCGTGGTGGAGCTGTGCATTGGCAAGGGTTTGCGCTTCCAGGATCTTGGAGATGTCAGGCTGAAGGGTTTCGATCGGCCGGTCAGGACGCACGCGGCGCTTGCCTGAAGTCCTCTCCGCCGGTGGTGTAGTCTGCGCTGCATGACCCGCCACGCCGGCCGCTGCGCATGATCCTGAAGGCCCAGCTGCGCCTGCGCCTGATGCTGGGTGAGGACATCGCGCTCGGTCCGGGCAAGGCCGACCTGCTCGAAGCAATCCAGCGCAGCGGCTCGATCTCGGCGGCGGCGAAGAGCCTGGACATGTCCTACCGCCGCGCGTGGCTGCTGGTGGAGACCATGAACGCCTGTTTCGAGCAGCCCCTGGTCAGTCCGGTCAAGGGCGGCAAGGGTGGTGGTGGCGCGGAAGTGACCGCGGCGGGACTGCGCATGCTGGCGGCCTATCGCCGCATGCAACGCGAGGCCGAGCGGGTGGTGGATGCGCACCTGCCCGAATTCGAGCCGCATCTGCGGCAGCCACCGCGCCGCGGCAGGCGTTGAGCCTTACTTCGGCGCGGCGTCGCGCAGCAGGATTGGCAGAATAGTCCCGCGTGCGAAGGCGCGGGCCTGGCGATCGGTGCCCAGCGGGGTGCCGCCCTGCGGTGTCAGGAACAGCGAGTGCGCCATGCGCGCCAGCACTTCGGCGACATTGCGCGCCTCGTACGGCGGCAGGCTGCCTTCACGTTGCGCGTTGCGGATCAACCCGGCGATGAACTCGGTGCCGAGCGCGATGGCCGGCCCGGCCTTGATCGTCATGTACAGCACCAGGTCCTCCGGCTCCAGCGCCAGCAGTCGTGTTGCCAGCGGGTGGCTGTGGAGGCGCCGCAGCAGGAAGACGAAGGATTCCTCGACGCGCTCCTCGATGCTGCGCAGCGGCTTGATCAAGGCCCCCACATCGTCGACCAGGCGGCGGCACTCGCGCAGCAGCACCGCTTCCACCAGCCGGTCCTTCTGCGGAAAGCGGCGATAGATGGTGACGCGGCTGACGCCGGCACGTTTGGCGACGTCCTCCATGCTGCTGCGGCGCAGGCCGGCGAGCTGGAACTGCTCCAGTGCGGCGTCGAGGACGCGCGCGGTCAGCTCGTCGTCGGTGCCGGCGGTGTCGGCGAGGGCCTTGGCGAAACGGGCAGCGAGGGAGGCGGACATGCCACCCAGTTTAGCCGAGAGACTCAGCGTGACGCCGTCTCCCCTGTGAGCTGGCGCGCCGAGTGGCCAACGTTCTGCTGCGCGTCGCCGGTCATCTGGTGCAGGAAGTCAATCACCGCCTGGCGACCGCGGCGTTCGAGCCGCGCGGTACCGCCGGGCACCAGGCGCGCCAGCGTGTGGCGCAGCAGGTTCCAGGGCAGGCGCAACAGCGGGTACCAGGGCAGGCTGTTGGCCGGCAGCCCGAGGCCGCGCCGCGCCGCGCGGCTCAGGAACAGGCTGCTGACGCTGAGATGGCGCGCGCGCTGGTAACGGGCCTGCAACCGCGGCAGCCGCCGGTAGGCACGATGCAGCGGCTCGTCCATCAGGGCCTGGCCGAGCTGCACGCTGGTCTCGTCGGCATTGGTGATGCTCAGCGACAGCTCATACAGCAGCTTGCGTGCCTCGCCCTCGGTGCGTGGCAGCCAGCGCTCCTCCACGCCCATCAGCCAGGCGACATAGCGGCCATGGTGCATCGCCGCCAGCGACTCGCGCCGCGTCGGCAGGATGCCGAAGGCGCGTCCGCCGAGCAGCATGATCATAGGGAAGGCCAGCGCCGTCGCCGCCATGTCGATCTGGTTCACTGGCAGGCCCCATTCGGCCATGCGCCATTGCGGCAGGCGCTGCACGTGGCGCCGCACCAGGGCATGGATCAGGCGCACCCGCAAGGTGGATTTGAAGCCGATGCCGAAGCGTTCCATGCCGCCCGCTGCCGTGCAGTCCAGGAACCACTGCGCCGTTTCGGCCACGCGCCGCACCGGGCCTTTCTGCAGGGCGCCGGTCAGCAGCAGGGTCTTGTTGAA
This sequence comes from uncultured Nevskia sp., assembly GCA_964458725.1. Taxonomy (GTDB): domain Bacteria; phylum Pseudomonadota; class Gammaproteobacteria; order Nevskiales; family Nevskiaceae; genus Nevskia. Next base: position 6,125 of record CAYWPB010000025.1, read on the forward strand.
CGCCGAGGCCTGGTAGCCGCCCATCAGCGACAGGTCGCGGTTGACGCAGAAGTAGTCCATGCCGCCGCGGTCGGTGATCTTCGCCCCGGCAGCGACCTGCGCCATGTCCACCCAGTCGGGCTGGCGCTCCACCAAGGCGAAAAAGGCGCGCAGTTCGGCTGGCGCGTCCGGCACGGAGGCGATGCCGCGTTCCAGCGCTCGCTCGAACAGCGGGCGGGCGCGTTCCATGCCGGCTTCGAACATCCACGCCACCAGCCGGTCCATCGGCGTGTCGCCTTGCATCAGCGCCTCGCCGATCTCCCGCCAGCGTTGCGGCGTGGGCTCGGCCGCGCGTGTCACGCGGCTCAGCGCGCCGAGCAGCTTGCGCGCTTCCGAGCGGCGCGCGCCATGGCGCGAAGGGATGAAGCCAGGCGTGAACGGTGCGGCGGAAGCCATGGAATCCTGCGTCGCTGCGTGCATGCTCGTACTCCGCGTCAAACAGAGATACAAAAATACAAAACTTGTATCTTTATGTCAAAACGGGATCGGACCTGCCGTCCACGTGTTGCACGGCAATGCGATATATTTCTGAAAATACATCGATCCCCGTACCTGGAGATTCCATGAGGAAGCTGCTGCTGTTGCTTGCCGGCACCCTGTGCCTGGGCGCCGCCCAGGCGGCCGAACCCCAGACCTTGAACATTGCCGCCGCCGCCGACCTGACGCTATGTCTGCAGGACCTCGACGCAGCCTTCGCCAAAGCCCATCCGGAGGTCGAGCTGAAGCCCACCACCGGCTCCTCCGGCAACTTCCTGGCGCAGATCAAGAACGGGGCGCCGTTCGACGTGTTCCTGTCCGCCGACATGTCTTACCCGAAGCAGCTGGCCAAGGACGGTCAGGCCGACGAGTCCTCGCTGACCCTGTATGCCACCGGGCACCTGGTGTTATGGAGCACCAACCCTGCGGTGGATGTGAGCCAGGGCCTGGCGGTGCTGAAGAGCGGGGCGGTGAAGAAGTTCGCCATCGCCAACCCGGATGTCGCGCCCTACGGCCGCGCCGCGAAGGCGGCGCTGGAGAAGGCCGGCTTGTGGGACGCGCTGCAGCCCAAGTTGGTGCGCGGCGAGAACATCGCGCAGACCGCGCAGTTCGTGCAGAGCGGCAACGTCGACGCCGGCATCGTCGCGCTGTCACTGGTGGTGGCGCCCAAGATCGCCGGCACCGGTCAATACTGGCGGGTGCCCGAGGATCAGTATCCGGTGCTGGAGCAGGGCGCGGTGATCACCGCCAAGGGCGCCGGCAATCCAGCGGCGAAGGCCTATATCGAGTTCCTGCGCACGCCTGAAGCGCGCGCGGTATTCGATCGATACGGCTTCCTGCTGCCGACCAAGCCCTAGGGAGTCTCCGACCAATCCCGTGTCCTACCGGGATTGATCAGAGGCTCCCTAAGCTGGTGCAGCGCGCCGCCCCGCATGCACGCGAACGGGGCAGCGCGAAATTCCGGACAAGGGCGGGCGCAGCGGTTAGAATCGAGGCTCCCCGACCCAACAAAGAGCCGGAGCCGCGCCATGAAGCTGATCGTCGCCGTCATCAAACCCTTCAAGCTCGACGAAGTGCGCGAAGCGCTGTCCGACCTGGGTGTGTCCGGTATCACCGTGACCGAGGTCAAGGGCTTCGGCCGGCAGAAGGGCCATACGGAGCTGTACCGCGGCGCCGAGTACGTGGTCGATTTCCTGCCGAAGATCAAGATCGAGGTCGCGATCGTCGACGAGCGCGTCGACGCGGCGGTGGAAGCGATCAGCAAGGCCGCCCACACCGGCAAGATCGGTGACGGCAAGATCTTCGTCTACACCCTCGACCAGGCGATCCGCATCCGCACCGGCCAGACCGGCGCCGACGCGCTGTAAGCCGCGATACACCGTCGCACCGGCCTCTTCGTCCCATTGCGGACGAGGAGGCTTTTGTTTTTCGTGGCGCGCTTGACTCGCAAATAAGAATCATTATTATTTAGTCATCGCAGCGGCCACGGCATTCCCCGGGCCCGCCTGCGGACACGCGCCCAGCCAGCCACCTCCCGGCAGCCAGCAAGGGCAATCGCCACGATTGCTCCGGCTTCGCCGGGAGGAAAGAGCATGCAGCACGCCGCGCCCCGCGCACCGGGTACCACGACGGTGATCTTCGACCCCGAGAGCCTGCTGCTCGATCCGGCGCCCGGCATCGAGTACGCCATGCGCTGGGCGATGCGCGATCTCGGCATCGAGGTGCCGCGGCGCTGGTTCGAGCGTAACTGGACCGCGCGGACGCCGTTCTGGGAGACGCTGACGCAGCTGATGGATACCTCCGACCCGGAGCTGATCGAGTTCGGCCGCGAGCGCTACTTCGCCCACTTCAACGACTGCGGGCGTTTCCGCTGCATCCTGCGCCCGGGCAGCCTGCAGCTGGTCGCCGCGCTGGCCTCGGACCCGCGGCTGGAGCTGCACTATCTGACCCACATCGGCGCCGAGCGCGCGGTGCGCCTGCTCGATGCCTACGGCCTCAGTCACATTCCGCGCTGCGTCGTCGCGCCGGAGGCGCCCGCCTGCCCGGGACTGCGTCTGTCGCTGATCAGGCAGCACGTCGAAAACAGCGGCCGTCCGCGCCGCGCCTGGGTTCTGCTCAGCGACCATCCCTGGGAGCTGATGGCGGCGCGCCGCATGAGCCTGCGCGCCGTCGGCATCGCCTATGCGCGACTGCCGCTGGCCTCGCTGTGCGCGCTGCGACCCGATGCCATCGCCGCCACTCCGGCGGAAGTCCACGCCTGCCTCCGCGGCGACGGCTACGGAGATCAGGAGCTGCGTGTTGTGCACGGCCTGAGCCGCGTCCATTGAATACAAGGAACCCGATGAAGCGCCCGCTGATCGACATCCAAGGCATTCCCGACACCGGCGAACCGGTGTTCCTCGCCGCAGCGGCGCCACGGCCGAAGCGGGCGACCGCGCGCCGCAGGTCCGGCGCCCTGGCACAGCTGCTGCGCCGGCTATGCGGCCCGCCGCGCAGGGTGGGGCACGCCTGATGCTCCGTCTCTACATCAACGTGCCCACCGGCCGCGGCAATGCGCAGCAACGGCAGGCCGGCGTGCGCCAGGTCAACAGCCAGCAACTGCTCGGTTCCACCGGCGAGCTGCTGATCGAGCACCACGGCCAGTGGTACCGGCTGCGCGAGACACGGGCGCGCAAGCTGATCTTGACCAAGTAACGTACCTAAGGGTACGAAATGTCGTTCCAACGCCTAGCCAGCCCCTTGCCGGGTCGCCAGCCAGGGCGGTCGCCACACGATCGTCCCGGCCGCATGCGCCGGAAAGGGAGAGTCATGGATTTTCAGTTCGAGGCCGGCGCCACGGCGCGCCGGAATCTGGTCAGGTGGCTGCGGCACGGTTGCGCGCTATTGGCGATGGCGGCCGGCGCCAGCCAGGCCGAATCGCCCACGGGGGAGGCTTCCACCGCCACGCTTGACGCTGTGACGGTGCGCGCTTCGTACATCGCCGGGTCCAGCTACGGCAGCGATGGTGCCAGCAGCGCCACCAAGACCGACACGCCGCTGTTGCAGACACCGCAGTCTGTGCAGGTGGTGACGCAGGAGCTGATGCGCGACCAGGCTTCCATCACCCTGGAGGATGCGTTGCGCAACGTCGCCGGCGTCATGCCGGGCGGCTACTACGGCACTTACGACTTCTTCCGCATCCGCGGCTTCGATGCCGCCGGCTACACCTACCTCGACGGCCTGTCGGTGTCGAAGAACTCGATCATGGTCAACCGCGAGCTGTTCGGGCTGGAGCAGGTCGAGGTGGTGAAGGGGCCGGCCTCCACTCTGTACGGCGCCGGCTCACCCGGCGGCCTGGTCAACCTGGTCAGCAAGCGGCCGCAGCGCGCCAACTTTGTCGAGCCGCAGTTCACCGCTGGCTCGCGCCACTACTACGAGCCGGCGCTGGATGCCAATGCGGTGCTCGACGCCGACGGCACGCTCTACGGCCGCCTCAACTTCCTCTACCGCAGCCTGGACGGCTTCAGCGACTTCTCCGGCGCGACGCACTTCTACGTCGCGCCGGCGCTGACCTGGGACTTGAACCCGGCGACGCGCCTGACCCTGCTGACCAGCTACCAGAGGGACGACAACAAGATGGGCTTCCCGCTGCCGGCGGTGGGCACGGTGCTGCCCAATCCCAACGGCCAGATCCCCATCACTCGCAACATCGAGGAGCCGGACCGGCCCGGCCGCACCCAGGAATGGAACCTCAACGCCGGCTACGAGCTGACGCACCGCATCGACCAGATCTGGTCGCTACGCCAGAACCTGCGCTACACCTGGGACCGCTTCGACTGGGACCAGATTCTCTATCCGGCCGGCTTCAGCGACAGCAGCCTGCGCAGCCTCAATCGCAGCGCCTACTTTCGCTCCGGTCGCATGGGCACCTTCGGCGCCGACAACTCGGCACTGGCCGACTTCGGACTGTGGCACATGCGCCATCGCCTGGTGCTTGGCCTGGACTACTACTATGAAGTGTCCGACGCGGTCGGCCAGTTCGTCGCCGGCAGCGTAGCGGGCCTGCCGCTTGACCTGTTCGACCCGCACTACGACAGCTCGGTACTGCCGCAGCGTCCCGCCGACCTCGGCCCGCTGTCGCGCACCAACACGCGCCAGCTCGGCGTCTACGTGCAGGACCAGGTCGAGCTGACGTCGCGCCTGACCCTGACCGCCGGCGGCCGCCTCGACCGCGCCGGCAGCGAGACCGACGGGGCGGGGCAGAACCCGCACAAGTTCACGCCACGCGCCGGCCTGACGTACGAGTTCGTCGACGGTCTGGCGGCCTACCTCAACTTCAGCCAGTCGTTCCTGCCCCAGTCCGGCAGTCTGGCCAGCGGCGCGCCGGCGCTGCCCGAAACCGGGCGCAACCTGGAGACCGGCCTCAAAGGCGAGCTCTACGGCGGTCGCCTGCGCTTCACCGCTGCCGCCTATCGGCTGCGCCGCGAGAATGTCGCCAGCGGCATCATCACCGATCCCTCCCACGTCACCCAGAGCGGCGGCCAGCGCAGCCGCGGCTTCGAGCTGGACGCGGCGCTGCGCCCGCTGCGCGGCTGGGACTTGCTGCTGGCCTACGCCTACACCGACAGCGCCGTGCTCAGCGCTGAAAATGCCGATTCGATCGGCCGCCCGTTGCGCGGCGTGCCGCGCAACAGCGCCAGCCTGTGGTCGCGCTATACGCTGCCGGACGGCGCGCTGCGCGGTTTCGGTTTCGGCATCGGCGGGAATTACTACACCCACCAGGCCGGCTGCGATCCCACCGCGCTCGGCGCGGCCTGCGAGCTGCCCACCGACAGCCAGGGCAACAGCCTCTACGGCCAGAGCTTTGACCTGCCGTCGTACTTCCTCCTCAATGCGGCGCTGTACTACGAACGCGGCCCGCTGCGCGCCCAGCTCAAGGCCAACAACCTGCTCGACCGTACCTACTACGCCGGCAGCTACGACGCGCTCTACGTCCAGCCGGGCGCGCCGCGCACCCTGCTCGGCACGGTCAGCTACCGCTGGTAAATGCCCATGCTCGACGTCCGCACCATCCGTTTCTGGTACCTGGTCCACAAGTGGACCAGCCTGGTCTGCACTGCGTTCCTGCTGCTGCTGTGCCTGACCGGGCTGCCGCTGATCTTCAGCAAAGAGATTAAAGCACTGGAGCGGAACACCGCGGCGGCGGTCCTACCGGAAGCTGCGCCAGACGCGCCGCTGGACCAGGTAGTAGCCGCGGCGCGGCAGCGCTACCCGCATGAGTCGGTGCAGTTCCTGTTCTGGGACGAGCACCGTGCCCACACCGTGCAAGTGGCGCTGACGCCGGACCAGAACCAGCCCGACCTGAGCCACCGCGTCGCCGTCGATGCGCGCACCGCGCAGGTGCTGGACGAGCCGGGGCCGGAGCGCGGCTTCATGCACCTCATGCTGGAGCTGCACGTCGAGCTGCTCGCCGGGCTGCCGGGCGAACTGTTCCTCGGCCTGATGGGCCTGCTGTTCACCACCGCGCTGGTATCCGGGGTGGTGCTGTACGGGCCGTTCATGCGCAAGCTCGACTTCGGCACGGTACGCCTGGACCGCTCGCGCCGCCTGAAATGGCTGGACCTGCACAATCTGCTCGGCATAGTCACGCTCACCTGGGCCGCGGTGGTGGGCTTCACCGGCGTGATGAACACGGTGGCGACGCCGCTGTTCCTGCTGTACCAGAGCCGGGTGCTGCCGCAGCTGCTGGCGCCCTACCAGGGCAAGCCGTTGCCGGAACAGTTCAGCCCGGTGCAGGCGGCGGTGGACGCGGCGCGTCGCGCCCTGCCGGGCCAGGCGATCAGCAGTGTGAGCTTCCCCGGCAATCCCTACGGCAGCCCGCGGCACTACCTGGTGTGGGCGCACGGTGGCAGCATCATCACCTCGCAGCTGTATACGCCGGTGCTGGTGGACGCCGAAACCGGGCAGGCGATGCGGGCCGAGAACCTGCCCTGGTACCTGCGCGCGATCGAGCTGTCGCGGCCGCTGCATTTCGGCAACTACGGCGGCCTGGTGCTGAAGCTGATCTGGGCCCTGCTCGATCTCGTCACCATCATCGTGCTCGGCAGTGGCCTGGCCCTGTGGCTCGTGCGGCGGCGTTCGGTGCTCGACACGCGCGTCGCCGCCTACGAGCGCGGCCAGGTCAATCTGCCGGAGGGGAACGCATGATCCGCTGTGAACCGCATCGCCGCTCCTTGATCTGGCAGGTACTTCGCGCGCCTGCCGCTCTGGCCCTGCTGGCCGCGCTGGGGCTGGTGGCAGCCCTGTTCGGCGGCGGGCCGCTGCGCTGGTTCGCGTGGTTCGCGCTGGGGCTGCCGCTGGGTCTGTGCCTGTGGTATCCGCTGCGCGCCTGGAGGCGGCTGGGATAGCCTCGTCGGACAAAAAAAGGCCGGGCGCCGCGTCCTGCGGCGCCCGGCCCATACCGCTTTACGCGGCCGTCAGATCACGGTGCCCTCCCTGCACCGTCTGCCAACGGCATATTCAACTCACTTCACCGTCAAGGTCACGTCGTCGAGCACGAACGAAGTCTGCAGCGACAAATCCTCGGTGCCGGTGAACTTGATCGTCACCGTCTTGCCGATGTACGCCGACAGGTCCGCCGTGTGCTGCACGTAACCGGCCGCGGCGTTCAGGTTCGAGTACGTGGCCAGCGTCGCCAGCACCGTGCCCGAGCTGTTGAGCACCTGCACCTTCAGCGTGTCGTAAGCGGTGGTCCGGGTGGTCTCCGAGGTATCGATGTGCAACCAGTAAGCCAGGGTCGCGCTGGTCTTGCCGGTGGGGATCGCCACGCTCTGCGAGGCCGTGTCGGTGTGACTGGTGCCGTAGCCATCGAGCCAGGCCTCCCAGCTGCCGGCGTGCGGCGGTTCCGCGGCGTTGGTGTTGAGGACGCCGCTGCTCAGGCTCCACGGTTCCGTGCCCCTCTCCAAGCCGGTGTTGCCCAGGATCTGGGTCGGCGTGCCGCCGCCGCTGCTGCCGCCGCTCGAGCTGCTGCTGGAGCTGCTGCCGCCGCTGGAGCTGGAACTCGAGCTGCTGCTGCCGCCCGAGCTGCTGGAGCTGCTCGAGCTGGAGCTGCCGCCGCTGCTGGAGCTCGAGCTGCTGCTGCCGCCACCTGAGCTGCTGGAGCTGCTCGAGCTGGAGCTGCCGCCGGAGCTGCTGCTGGAACTGCTGCCGCCCACTGCCGAGATCACGTCGGCGTAGAGGTTGGCCGCGTTGTAGCTGCCCCAGCCGCTGGCGTCGTCATAGCCGGTCACCGCGCTGTAGTGCAGGTTGGTGCCGCTGGTCACGTCGTGGAAATCGTTGGCGTACTTCGTCGCGTTCTTGCCGATGGTGTAGAGCGTCGGGTTGGCGAAGCCCGCCGCGGTGCCGGCACCGTGGCTGACCAGGCTCCAGAAGCCGGCCCACAGCGGGGCCGCGGCGCTGGTGCCGCCGAATTGCAGCCAGCCGCCGTCGACGCTGTCGTAGACGATGTAGCCGGTGTTCGGGTCGGCGTCGAGCGAGACGTCCGGCACGTTGCGCTTGGTGGTGGAGAACTGGCCGGACGGGGCGCTGGAGACGATGCCCTGCTGGTACGAGGGGATGTTCCACAGCGAGCTGATGCCGCCGCCACCGCCGGAGCCTTTGGCGCAGCGGGTGCTGGGAGTGGAATTGGCCCATGGCACTTCGGACGTGTATTGCTGCGTCGAGGTGGTGGTCAGGGTGGTGCCGCCGACGCCGGTGACGTTCGGCTGCGAGGCCGGGTCATCGACGTTGAGCGTGGTGCCGCCGCTGTCGTAGGCGCCGCAGTCACCGGAGGCGGCGAACAGCGCCATGCCCTCGGCCACCATCTTGGTGAACTGGGTGTTCTCCGCGTTGGCGCCGCTGGAGCCTTCGCTGGCCTCGTCCAGGCCCCAGGAAGTGCTGACCTCGTGCACCAGGTTGTCGTTGGCGATCTGGGTGTAGGTGTCCAGCGCGCCGGCCGAGCTGTTGGGGCCGGTGTAGACGTAGATGGTGGTGGGCTGCGCCATCGCCATGATCAACTCGATGTCGAGCATCACCTCGCCGGCGCCGCTGGTATCGGTGGTACCGCCGTCCACCTTCTTCTGCACCAGGGTGGTGTTCTTCAGGCCGTACTGGGTGGCGTAGGTGGTGGAGTCGCTGTAGGTGGCCGAGGACAACTCGTACACCGCCACCGCCTCGCCCCCGTTCTGGATGCTGTTGGCGTTGTAGGCGTTCTTGATGTCTTTCGGCACATAGCCGCCATTGCTGCCGGTGCCGGCGTTGGCGCCCTCGGGATTGGCCGCGCCCATGGCCCGCAGGTGGTTGACCAGGGGCTTGGAGTTCAGCGCCACGATTTCGGCGCCAAGCGCCTGGATCGGGAACGGCACGTCGGCTTCGCGGTCCGGCGCGAGGTAGCGCTTGCCTTCATGCGTTTCCAGCACGTGCAGCTGCGAGCGCAGCACGTTGCGCACGGTCGAGGCCGGCGCGCTGACGCCGAGCACGGTACGCGAGGAGGACTCGCCGCGGACGGTGAAGCCGTACTGGCGAGCCAGCGACTTGAGCGTCTCGTATTGCGCCTGCGTCGGCGCGAAGCGCTGGTCGAACTGGGCCGAGCTGAGGAACTTGTGATACTGCGGGCCGCCCGGCGTGTACAACTGCTGGACCAGGGCGTTCAACTCATCCTGATGCTGCCAGGGCAGGGTGAGGGCGAAGTTCACCTGTTCGTCTTCCGCCGCCTGGCTGACGTACCGCTCCCCCGCCGGAACCGCGATACCCGCGGCCGAGGCCGTGCCGACTGCTCCGAGGAATGCCGCCGCGATTCCCAACCGCAGGCGTGCTTCCAACGTCATCCTTGACGCATCCTTGCGCTGCTTCCACTGTCGTGTCATGGAACACCTCATCAGAGTTAAGGGTTTTTCGACGGCCCCGCCGACTCTCAACCTCTGCCCCCGCCATGGCGATCAACGAAAAATGCGGCCCCTGACGGGTCGCACGTCGTTCCGATCGAATGAAACAGATTCCCCTGCAGCGTGGACAGCGGTTAAACGTCCAGCTTCCCTAGGCCATCTGAGCGTCAGCCTAGTCTTTTTTTCTTAATTGTGTTGTAAGAGAAATGTAAGAGGAAAAGGCGCCGTAGGCGTCATTTTTTCAGGGGTTCGGCGCTGTTCGCTTCAGCATCCGTCAGCAGCTTCTGGAAGCGCGGATCTTCGCGCAGCCCGTCCCAGTCCGGGTCCAGGCGCAGCGTCGCCGATGTCACCGGCGGCTTGGCCGAATCGCCTGCATTCGGCTGCGCCGCCAGCTGCTGCAGCGAGGTGATGGCTCCATCCCGGTCCGCGAACTGTGCCTGGATATGCGCCTGGGTGTTGACGATGCCGGTACCGAACAGCGCATTGCCACCGGCCGGCAGCGCCTGCCGCGCCAAGCCGATCGCCTCCAGGGCTTCCGCCTTGCGGCCCAGGCGTGCCAACAGCAGGGCCTTGATGTCGAGCCCGTAGATATTCTCCGGCTGGTCCTTCAGTGCCGCGTTCACCTGTTCGAGGGCCTGGCCGTAGCCCGTGGCCGCACTCTTCGCGTCGCCGGAGAGGCGCTGGAAGTCGGCCAGGAAGAAGCTGTAGAGGGCCTGTGTCTGCGCCGCGCCGGGCTTGCCGAGCAAGCGGCGCATCTGCGTGGCGCCTTCGGCATACCGGTGCTGCAACAAGTACTGGCTGGCCAGCGCGCCGCGGAAGGACGCCTGGCCGAGGCCGAGGCGCTGTCGTGCAAGGCGGTGACGCTCGACCCGCTGTTCCTGCCGCCATACCAGAACCTGGCGCGGGTGCTGTTCGCACTGCGCCGCGACAGCGGCGCGCGGCTGCTGCTCCGTGATGGCCAGACGGTGCCGCTGGCGCCGAAGGCTTTCGACCTGCTGTGCTTTCTGCTGGCCCACCCGCATCGCCTGATCGGCAAGGACGAACTGCTCAAGGGCGTTTGGCCGCGCGGCTTCGTCGAGGAAGGCAATCTCAGTCACAACATCTTCCTGTTGCGGCGGGCCCTGGGCGAGTCACCCGAGGAGCACCGCTACATCGTCACGGTGCCGGGCCGCGGCTACAAGTTCGTCGGGCACGGCCGCGGCACCGGCGCCCGACGCCTTGACCGCTGCGCTCGGCGGCGGTCAGCCAGGGCAGGTCTATTCCATCACCGCCGGTGATTTCAACGGCGACGGCAAGCTCGATCTCGCCGTGGTCAACCAGGTCGACGGCACCGTCTCGGTGCTGCTCAATGCCACCGAACCGGGCGGCGGGCCGCTTAGCTTCGCCCCCGCGGTGAAGCTCGGCAAACCGGCGGCAGCCAAGGCTCCGAAGAAGACCCGGCGCCTGGTTGAAGCGGGTCGTGGTGGCGTCACCGCATTGCGAAAAATCCGCTAGTCATTTCGGACTAAGCCGCGGCCACTGCTGCGGCGTAGCGTAGCCGCACAGGCTGCGTACCACTATTAAAAGAGGAGGGGGTGCTCATGGCTCAGGGGAGTCGTGCGGTCCCGTTTCTTGTCCGCAAACGTCTGGCCCTGTTCACCGCGCTGCTGCTCGGCGGCCCGGTGCACGCTGGTTCGGTGGATCTCGGCGGCGTCCATGCCGACTACAAGCTCACCGTCAACTACGGTGTGGCGATCCGCATGCAGAAGCCCGACAACAGCCTGATCAACGGGCCGATCGACGACTTCCAGATCAACCTCGGCGGCATCGCCAACGGCACTGGGTTTACCCACACAGGCCTGCCGACCACGGTCAACGCCGATGACGCCGACCGCAACTTCAAGCAGTACAGCCTGATCAACAACCGCATCAGCGGCCTGCTCGAGACGCAGTTCTCCTACGACAACTACGGCGTGGTGCTGAGCGGCGACGGCTTCTACGACCAGGTCTACCACCACCCCAACTACGCCGATTCGCCGGGCACCATCAACAAGGACGCGCCCTACAGCCACTGGAGCGAAGGCGCGCGCTACTACGACGGCCAGCGCGTGCGCCTGCTCGATGCCTACGCCTATGCCACCTGGCCGCTGGGCGAGGGTATGAGCCTGGACCTTCGCGCCGGCCAGCAGCTGGTGGCCTGGGGCGAGAGCCTGTTCTTCTCCGGTATGGCCATCTCCCAGTCCGCCGCCGACGCCACCAAGGCGTTCACGCCGGGCGTGGAGGTGAAGGAAATCCTGCTGCCGGGCAAGCAGGTTTCGGCCAGCCTGGCGATCGGCAACGCCTGGACCGTGATGGGCTACTACAAGCTCGGCTTCAAGAAGACCGAGATTTTCCCGGTCGGCGACTACTTCTCGTCCACCGACACGGTCGGCCCCGGTGGCGCCTTCGCCTACGGCGCGGTCAATCCGCTGGCACTGAAGACCTGTCCCGGCCTGTTCGGTCCCGGCACCGATCCCTGCGCCATCGGCATGGGTCTGGGCGGGCCGATCCTCAACGCGCCGGACGACATCCTCATTCCGCGCGGCGATGACCGCAAGCCGAGCGATTTCGGCCAATACGGCATCGGCCTCAAGGTACAGGTCACGCCCGGCACCAGCCTGGGGCTTCACTACCTGCGCTATACCGACCCCAATCCCTCGGTCGATTTCACCAGCGGCTATCCCACCATCGCCACCGTGCTGGGCCAGCCGGTCACCACCCTGGTACTGGGCGAGGAGACCGCCAACTCCTACTTCCAGACCTGGTACGACGGCATCCACCTCTACAGCGGCACCTTCTCCACCGTGGTGGGGCCGTTCAACGTGGCGGGCGAGATCAATTACCGCCAGGGCCTGTCGATCCCGGTGCAGTCGCTGCAGCTCGGCACGGTCGACCCGGAGTTCACCCGCGGCGACCTTGGCCAGGCGCTCGCCTCGGCGATCTATGCGGCGAACCCGCACCTGTGGTTCGATAACGTCTCCCTGGTCGGTGAGGTGGGCTATGTCCACGCCTACCACGTCGACGCGGTGAAGACCCGCCCCGGCATCATCGCCGTCGGCAACGGCGACTCGCTGTTCTACGACCGCAACTCCTGGGCCTTCCAGACCCTGGCCATTCCCGGCCGCAGCAATGTCTTTAACGGCTGGGACCTGAGCACGCCGCTGAGCCTGGGCATGATCGTCAAGGGCAATCCCTCGATGCCGGGCGCCTTCGGCGCCTTCGGCGGCGCCGGCGACCTGCGCCTGTCGGTGGGCGCCTCGCTGCAATACCTGCAGAACCTGCAGTTCAGCCTCAGCTACAGCTTCTTCTTCGGCAACCCGGAGCAGAACGTCGGCCAGAGCTTCATCAAGCAGAACCCCTTCGTCGATCGCGACTACCTGTCGTTCAGCGTGAAGTACACGCTTTAACAGCGTATTTCACGGTCCGGAGTAGACCGCCACGCCGCCGATCCAGGTTTGCTGTACCGCCAGCGCATCGTCCGCCACCACCAGGTCGGCGCGGTAACCGGGCGCGATGCGGCCGTGGGTCTCACCCAGCCCGAGGAAGGCGGAGGGGTAGGCCGAGGCCATGCGCACCGCCTCTCCGAGCGACAGCCCCAGCATCCGCATGGTATTGCGCACCGCGCCGGCCATGTCGAGGCAGGAGCCGGCTAGCGTGCCGTCCGGCGTCAGGCAGATGCCGTCGCGACAGACGGCGGTCTGGTCGCCGAGGCGGAATTCGGGAGATGCGCCGCCGACCGGAGGCATCGCGTCGGTGACCAGGATCATCTTGCCCGGCGCCTTGGCGCGGATCGCCGCGCGCAAGGTGGCGGGATGCACGTGGTGGCCGTCGACGATCAGGCCGCACCAGCTCGCCGCATCGTCCAGCGCCGCGCCGACCGCGCCGGGCTCGCGGCTGCTCAGCGGCGTCATGGCATTGAACAGGTGGGTGAAGCCGCGGATGCCTGCATCGAGGCCGGCGCGTACCTGATCGTAGCTGCCGGCGGTGTGGCCGGCGGCGACGATCACGCCGCGGGCCACCATCTGGCGGATCACCGCGGCGTCGACGCACTCCGGCGCCAGGGTCAGCAGGGTGCGGCCGCGCTTCAGCGCGCAGGCGATTTCCATACCCTCGGCGTCGATGGCGCGGAGCTTCGCCGCGTCGTGCACGCCGCGGCGCTGCGCGGAGAGAAAGGGGCCTTCGAGATGGAAGCCCAGTACGCCCGGCACCTGCTGTTCAATTGCCGCATCCACCGCTTCGACTGCGCGGCGCATCACCGCGAGATTGTCACTGATCAGGGTTGGCAGCAGGCCGGTGGTGCCATATCGCGCATGCGCGGCGGCGATGCGGCGCACGCCGTCCACGGTCGGCGTGTCGTTGAACAGCACGTCGCCGCCGCCGTTGACCTGGGTGTCGATAAAGCCGGGCAGGAGCAGGGCGCCGGCGAGGTCGCGGCGCTGTGCCTTCGCTACGGCCGGATCGCTGTCGCGCACCACGTCGAGGATGCGGCCGTCCTCGACCAGGACCGCCAAGCCGGTTTCCGGCTCATTGTCGGCCAGCACGCGGCCGTTAATGAAGGCTCGAGTGCCGCTCATACCGTGCTCGTCACCTTGTTCAAATGCGGCGGCGCATCCGGATTGCGCCCGCGCCGCACCGCCAGCGCATTCACCGCCTTGTAGAAACTGGGCATCTGCACCAGCGGCGCGCAGGCCGGGTGCCGCACCGGCGCGGCCGGCAGCACGCCGGGCACATCGGCCGGCAGGTCGGCGCCAGCGACCCAGACTTGGGCGCCGCGCGCATGGAACTCGCGGGCGGTGTCGAGCGTGCCGGACAGGCTGTCGTCCGGCTGGGTCAGGAACAGCAGCGGAAAGCCGGGGCCGACCAGGGTCATCGGGCCGTGCTTCACTTCCGCGGCGCTGAAGCCTTCGGCGTGCAGGCCGCAGGTCTCCTTGAACTTCAGTGCCGCCTCCTGCGCGGCGGCGAGGCCGAAGCCGCGGCCGACCACGAACATGTTGCGCGTCTCGGCCAGGCCTTCGACTAGGGGCGACCAGTCCTGCGCCCAGCCTTGCCGCATCTGCTCCGGCACCGCCGCCAAGGCATCGATCAACGCCGCCTCGTCCTTCCAGCGCGAGGCCAGGTGCAGGATCGCGGACAGCGAGCAGATGTAGCTCTTGGTCGCCGCGACGCTGTGCTCGCCGCCGGCCAGCAGCGGGATCACGGTGTGCGCAGCCTCGGCCAGCGGCGACTCCTTGGTGTTGACCAGGGCCACCACCCGGGCGCCGGCGCGCCGCGCCGCCTTGGCGTGGTTGACGATGTCGGGGCTGCGGCCGGACTGCGAGATGGCCAGGTACAGCGCGCCGTCCAGCTTCTGGCGCGAGGCGTAGATCGAGCTGGTGGAAGGCGAGGCCGAGGCGGTGACCAGGCCGAGCTGGGTTTCGAACACGTACTTGGCGAACGTCGCCGCATGGTCCGAGCTGCCGCGAGCACAGGTGACGATGAAGCGCGGCGGGTACTTTCGCAACGTCGCCGCCAGGCGGTTGACCGCCTCGTCGTTGCGCGCCAGCTGGTGCGCGGCGGCGTCGATCGCCTCGTGCGTCTCCTTGTGCATCAGGGGGGCTTCGGGCCTCAGGGGCGCCGTCGGGGCCGCACGTGCCCCCGATCGGGCAGCCGGTGCAGCAGCCGCCGTTCAGGCAGAGCCCGCCCGTGCACGTCGCACCGTCGGCGCGGATCGTGCGATTGCAGCCGCCCATCACGCAGCTCTCGGTCGTGCACTCGTTCATGTCGTCGCAGTTCGGATCGCTCGTGCACGGCAGGCGCCGGAGCAGTGGCGATGCCAGTCGCGACGTGGCACGAATGGCGCGCCGCAGCCCTCACACGGACGCGCCGAAAAACGCGCACGTGCGCGTTCTGGCAGGCTTTCTGGGGGCGACCCAGGCTCCACCGTGGCCGGACTCTCGCTTGGCGCTCCTCGCCGTCCCGCCGGCGGGACGAAGCCGCCCACTGCGTTCGAGGGGATCGCTACCGACGGTCCAGCCGCCGCGTGAACC
>CAYWPB010000026.1:0-21008 GCA_964458725.1 uncultured Nevskia sp.
ACGCGAGATCAGCGCCACCGCGCACCAGCGGCTGGTGGACTGCCCCTACCAGTTCTTCGCCGGCCGCATGCTGGGCCTGCGCGCCGAGCAGGCGCCCGACGAGGACCCTGACCGCAGCGACTACGGCCAACGCGTGCATCGCATCCTCGAGGCCTTCACCCAGCCGGCCGGGCGGGAGCTGCCACCGCCGTTCGCGGCGGCGGTGACGCCGGCCAACCGCGCCGAGGCGCAGGCGCGGCTGGAGCAGATCGCCGAGGCCGTGTTCGCGCCGGACCTGCAGAGCCGCGCGCTGGCGCACGTCTGGATCACCGAATTCCGCGGCTCCATCCCCGGCCTGCTCGACTGGCTGGAACAGCGCCAGTCGCGCGAGGTGCGGGCCGAGGTGGAGTACCGCTGCGAGTTCACGCCCCGGCACGGCCTCGTCGGCAAGGCGGATCGCGTCGAGACCGAAGCAGGCGGTGGTCTCACCATCGTCGATTACAAGACCGGCCGGCCACCGCGGCGCGGCGAGGTGGAATCCGGCGAATCGGTGCAGCTGGCGCACTACGCCCTGCTCGACGAGCGCGTGCGCGCGGTCGAGTATCTGCCGCTGCGCGAGGAGCACAAGGCGCTGCGCATCGACGCCGGCCTGGACGAACTGCGCGCCCGTGTCGGCGAGCGGCTGGCCGTGACTCTCCGCCGGCTGACCGAAGGGGCGGCGATGCCGGCGTTGGGCGACAGCGGCACCTGCGGCTGGTGCGATTTCCAGGGATTGTGTCGGCGCGGTGACTGGCGCGAGGGCGGCGGCGATGTCTAACCCGGCGCTCGACCCGCGGCGCAGCGTCGCCGTCACCGCCTCGGCCGGCAGCGGCAAAACCTGGCTGCTGGTGTCGCGCATCGTGCGCCTGCTGCTGGAAGGCCAGCCCGCCGGCGGCATCCTGGCCCTGACCTTCACCCGCAAGGCGGCGGCGGAGATGCGCCAGCGCGTCGGCGAGCGCCTGCGCCAGCTGGCCTACGCCAGCGAAATCGAGGTCGCGGCGGAGCTGGAGCACCTGGGCCTGCCGGCCTCGCCGCAGTACCTGGCGCAGGCGCGCGGCCTCTACGAAGCGCTGCTGTTCGATCCCTACCCACTGCGGGCAATGACCCTCCACGCTTTCTGCCAGGACCTGCTGGCGCGTTTCGCGCTGGAGGCCGGCGTGTCGCCAGGCTTTGCGCTGGCGGAGGCCGAGCACGGCCTCTACCGTCGCGCCTGGCGGCGCCTGCTGGCTGAACTGCACCAGCAGCCCGGTTCCGCGCCGGCACAGGCGCTGCGCGCCCTGATCGCGATGGGCCACGGCGAGCGGGCGCTGGAAAACCTGGTGTTCCAATTTCTTGGCCGCCGCGCCGACTGGTGGGCCTATGTCGAAGGCGAGCAGCAGCCGCTGCAGCATGCCGCCACGCGCCTGCGCGCCGCGCTGGAGCTGGACCAGACCCCTGACGCCAATCTCGACGGCGATGCCTTCAACGCCCGTCTCAAGATCCTGCTGCGCTGGCAGTACCAGACCGAAGGCGCGCGCTACCTCAAGACGCCGCGCCTGGAAGAAGCGCTCAACAGCAGCGGCGAGGCGCGCTACCACGCCCTGCTCGGCGCGCTGTTCCGCCGCGACGGAGTCCCCTATCGCTTCCTGCTGACCAAGGCCAGGCGTGAGCGGCTCAGCGAGGCGCAGTACGAGCACTTCGAAGAGGCGCACCGCGAGGTGCTGCGCGCGGTCGAGCAGCATCGGGACCGGTACCTGCGCCAGAGTTGCTTCGAACGCAGCGGCGCGGCGCTCGAGCTGGGCACTGCGGCGCTGCGCGCGCTGGAGCAGGAGCTGGAGGCCGAGCAGGCGCTGACCTTCGCCGACCTGGAGTGGCGCAGCTATCGCCTGCTGCGTGGGGCCGGCAACGCCGAGTGGATCCGCTACAAGCTGGACCAGAAGATCGACCACCTGTTGATCGATGAATTCCAGGACACCAGCCCGACGCAGTGGCTGCTGCTGCTGCCGTTCCTCGAGGAGATGGCGGCGGGCGACGCCGGGCGTTCACGCAGCGTGTTCATCGTCGGCGACGCCAAGCAGAGCATTTACGGCTTCCGCCGCGCGAACCCGGAACTGCTCGGCACCGCCGCGAGCTGGCTGCGGGCGCGGCTCGACGCCGCGACGGTGCCGCTGAACGACTCCCGCCGCTCGGCGCCGGCGATCATCGACTTCGTCAACGCGCTGTTCGAACCGCCGGACGCGGGGAACGCGATCGGCTTCGAGCGCCACGGCACCTGGCGCAAGCACGACTGGGGCCGGGTCGAGGTGGCGCCTCTGGTGGAGTCCGAGCCGCAGGAAGAGGAACTGCTGCCCGATCCGCAGCTGGGCCTGTTGCTGCGCGACCCGCTGAGCACGCCGCGCGAGCTGGAGGAAGCCAGCCGCGCCGAGCGCGAGGGCCGCCTGGTGGCACAGCGCATCCGCGCCCTGGTCGACTCCGGCGTGGCCGTGCGCGGCGAACACGGCAATCGCGCCATCGAGTATGACGACGTGATGGTGCTGGCGCGCTCGCGCACCCACCTGCAGCTGCTGGAGCAGGCGCTGACCGCGGCCGGCATCCCCTATGTCGGCAGCAGCCGCGGCACCCTGCTGGACACGGCGGAAGCGCGCGACCTAGTGGCGCTGCTGCGCTTCCTCAATGCCCCGCACCGCGACCTGGAACTGGCCCAGGTACTGCGCTCGCCGCTGTTCTCCCTTGGCGACGACTGCCTGGTGGCGCTGGCGACGACGGCCGGTGGCACGCGCACCTGGTTCGAAGCCCTGGCCGCGCTCGCCGCGGAACGACCGCAGCTGCGCCATGCGCTGGCCTGCCTGGAGCGCTGGCGGCCGCTGGCGGCGGAACTGCCGGCGCATGACCTGCTCGACCGCATCTACAGCGAGGCCGACGTCGCTGCGCGCTATGAAGCGGCCCTGCCCGTGGTGGCCGCGGCCCGGGTGCGCGCCAATCTCGGCGCCTTCATCCAGCTGGCGCTGGAAGCGGACAGCGGCCGCTATCCCAGCCTGGCGCGCTTCCTCGACTACCTGCGGGACCTGGCGCTGATCCGCGCCGAGGCGCCGGATGAATCGCCGCCGCCGGCTGGCGGCGGCCAGGTACGGGTCATGACCATCCACGCCGCCAAGGGGCTGGAGGCGCCGGCGGTATTCCTGGTCAACAGCGGCCGGGTGCAGGCGGCGCGCACGCCGCGCTGGCTGATCGAGTGGCCGTCGGAAGCCGAACGGCCGGAACAGGTGCTGGTGCCGGGTCCCGGCGACGAGCGCGATCCGCTGAGCCAGGCCCTGGCTGAGCGCCACTCCGCGCGCGAGGCGCGCGAGGACCTGAACCTGCTCTACGTCGCAGCCACCCGCGCGCGGCAGTTCCTGCACGTCAGCGGCTTCCGCCAGGGGCGGCAGGGCAGCCGCTCGAGCTGGCACGAATTGGCCTGGGATGCAGTGCGGCGCCTGGGACCGGGCGCGGCGCCCCCCTTGCCGGGAGTGGCCGCGGGCGCGCTGCATTACGGCAGCGGTGCGGTTCTAGCCGGCGCGCCCGCCGCGCGTCCCGGTATCCCGCCGGCGGAGGATGCGCGGTTGCGCCGTCCCCTACCCGCGCCAATCACGGTCGCGCCCACGCCCAGCGCGCTGGCAGCGGAAAACGGCGACCAAGCCACCGCCGATCCGGCCGCCGCGCGACGCGGCAGGGGCATCCACGCGCTGCTGCAATGGCTCAGCGAGGACCAGCGCCTGGACGAACCAGGGTTGCGCGGGCGGCTGCAGGCGAAGCTGCAAGGCGCGGTGAACGCGCAGGAGTTCACCGCCTGGCTGGCCGCCGCCCGCGCCACGCTGGCGGCGCCGGAACTGGCACGCTTCTTCGACTCCGCGCGCTATGTCCGCGCCTGGAACGAGCTGCCCTACAGCGACGGCGAGCGCAGCGGCAGCATCGACCGCCTGGTGGACGACGGCGCGACCTTGTGGATTCTCGACTACAAGACCGCCACCGGAACCGCGGCAGCCGTGCTGGCGGATCGCTACCGCGCGCAGCTGCTCGCCTATGCCACTGCGGTCCGCGGCATCTGGCCCGGCCGGCCCCTGCGCGCCGGCCTGGTGCTTACGGAAACCCTACAGTGGCTGGAAATCGACAGCCGCGATTGAAGTAATTCTTGGCCACGTGACCCGCAACTGCGGCCACGGCGTATAGTCATCGTCATAAAAGCGACACAACAAAACTAGACTCGGCGAGGACAAAATCATGAAGATCCAGAACGGCCTCCTGGCGGGCGGCCTGGCCCTGCTGCTCGCGGCCTGCGGCAGCTCCAGCCCAGTGAGTTCCGGCGCCGCATCTGGAGGTCCCGGCGCTCCCGGCACCTCCTGCTCCAACCCGACGCCGGCCGCGGCCAGCGACCACAACATCACCGACGACATCCCCACCGACACCGACGCCACGGCGAACCCGCAGCCCACCACCACTATCGCGTTTTCGGTGCTGGCGCCGCCGCGCTGCCCGGGCGAAACCTTTCCGCTGATCCTGCAAAGCCACGGCTACGGCGGCAACCGCCTCAAAACCCTCGCCGCCAACGGCAACCTGCATCCGACCGACACCCACTTCGCCTCGATCGACGAGCTGGTGCAGGCCCTGCCCTTCCACGGCTATGTGGTGATCAGCTACGACGAGCGCGGCCACGGCGACTCCACCGATGCCAATGCACGCATCATCGACCCCGCCGCTGAAGTTCAGGACGCGCGCCACATCCTCGACTGGGCCTACGATCACGCCGCCGACTACGGCATCCAGACCCTGCCCAACAGCAGCGTAGCCAAGGACCTAAACGTTGGCACCATCGGCTACAGCTACGGCGGCGGCTTCGAGATGCCGCTGGCGGCGCTCGACGCGCGCATCAAGACCATCGTGCCGAATGGCACCTGGAACGACCTGCTCTATAGCCTCACTCCCGGCAATGCGGTGAAGCTGAGCTTCGACGGCCTGCTATGCCTGCTGGCGACCACCGCTTCGACCTCGGCCACGCCGAATACCGGCGTGCACAACACGCCGCTGGTCGCGGCGCAGTGCAACACCGTCGGCGTGCAGGGGCCGCAGGCCAGCACCATCCGCACCCGCGCCGACCTCGACAATGCGCTGGCGCTGCCGACGACGCAGCCGCGACCGATCCAGAGTGCCGAGATCACGCCGTTCTTCTTCACCCACAGCGCGGCGTATTTCCAGCAGCAGGAGGCGGCCGGCAAGCCCTGGGGCTTCGGCGAGACGCAGGCGAAGCTGCGGCCGGTACCGGCGCTGTTCCTGCAGGGCAACCGCGACACCCTGTTCAACCTCAACGACGCGTACTGGAATTACAGCTACTTCGCCGGCACCGGCGCCGACGTGCGGATGCTGACCACCGAAGGCGGCCACATGAACCCGCTGGCTAACCAGTTCGAGGGCACCGCCAACTGCGGCAAGGTGCAAGGCGTGACCTCGATCCTGGCCTGGTTCGACCAGAAGCTGAAGGGGCGCGATTCGGCCGTCTACCAGGCGATCCCGAAAGTCTGCATCTCAGTCGCCGACACCGTCGGCGCACCGAACGTGACACCGGTGGGCCTGAGCGTGCCCGCCTACCCGGTCGGCTCGCTCAGCGGCGCCGGCGCCGTGCCGGTCAGCTTGGCGACGCTCAGCGCCAGCGTGCCGGCCGGCGCCACCAGCCCGGTGTTCGCGCCGGTCACCACCATCGCTGGCGACGGCGAAGTGCTGGCGGGCTCGCCGCGCATGAGCAAGCTGACGGTCGGCGCCGGCAGCGGCGCCGTACAGACCGCGGTGGCCTACGTCGGCGTCGGCATCCAGCGCGGCGGCAGCACCTTCCTGGTCGACGACGAGGTCAGCGGTTTCGTGCAGGGCGACCACAGCAACAACGTCGGCACCAACGACAGCGCCGTGCTGCTGCCCGGCGTCGGCGAGCGCCTGCAGAAGGGCGACGTGGTGGGCCTGCTGTTCTATCCGCAGCACGTGCAGTATTCGGCGGTGCTGAGCGCTGCCAGCGCGCCGGGCGCCACCAACATCGTCAACATGGTGCTGGGCACCTCGATCCCGCCGATCGCCTCGGCGCTGGACACCTCGATCGCGGCGCCGCCCAATCCCTACAGCGTCAGCATCACCAACCTGGAGCTGCCGGTGCTGGTGCCGGGGCAGTATCCGGGGAGCACGCTGAGCCAGTGAAGCGACCGGCTGACGCCGGCCGCTATTCGGAAAACCTCTGATTAATCGTCACCCCGGCGAAAGCCGGGGCCAGAGCTCATTGTGCGGTGCTGAATTCCCTGGATTCCGGCTTTCGCCGGAATGACGACTGCAAATTATCCGGCGTCGTAGAAAAACTGCTCCTTCACGATCTTGCCATTGCGCACCTGGTAGACGCAGATCTCCTCCATCTTGGTGCGGGGACGGCCCTTGAAGGTGACGTCGAGCACCATGTTGAGAGCGAACCAGTTGCCGGCGACGACCGGGTCGCTGACCGTGCCGCCGTGGAAGGTTTCGACCATGGCGTTGAACTGGTGCCCCTTCTCGATGATCGCCTTGAGGCCCTTGACGTTGCCAAGCGCACCAGGCGGCAGACCTTCCGGCTCGATGCTGACGGCGTCGTCGGCGTACAACTCCTTCTGCGCTTCCTCGTACTTGAACTCGCGGCACAGCGCGACCAGGCGCTTGGCGATGGCTTCGGTATTCATGCGCATCCTCCGTTGATGGTGTTGCTTGGGGGCTTCGAGACTGCGCCCGCCGGATGACGGCAAGATGTCGCCGCAGACAGGCGCTGCCCGTCCGATGCTACGCCTCCGCAATAGGTTTGTATGCGCGAAGTCTTGTCAGGAGGCTGTCACTGCAAGCAAGCGGCTACAGCGCCACCGACAGCTTCGCCAGCATGCGCCGGCCCGGCAGCTGGTAGTACTGGTCCTCGCCCAGTTCGCTCTGCTGGATCGCGTCGCGGCGATCGGTGAGGTTGTAGACGTTGAACGAGGCGGTGTAGCGGCCGAAGACGCAGCCGACGGTGGTGTCGAGCGTGATGAAGGCGCTGGCAACGCGGCTGTTGCCCATGTCGAGGGTGCGATTGCCGACGTAGTTGCCGACCAGCGAGGCCTGCGGGCCGGTGGAGTCGCCGTAGATCAGGCCCAGCGCCGCCAGGTTGCGCGGCGACAGCGGCAGGCGCAGGCCGGCGAGCGAATCGCCGTCGGCGTCGACGAAGTCGCGGTAGCGCGCGTCGTTGTAGCTGTAGTTGGCGCTCAGGCGCAGCTCCGGCAGCACGCGGTATTTCAGCTCGAGCTCGGCGCCCTTGTAGCGCTCGCGCCCGCCGTTCTTCTGCGTCGG
This sequence comes from uncultured Nevskia sp., assembly GCA_964458725.1. GTDB lineage: Bacteria > Pseudomonadota > Gammaproteobacteria > Nevskiales > Nevskiaceae > Nevskia. The sequence continues at coordinate 7,351 of CAYWPB010000026.1, forward strand.
CTCGCCGGCGCTGTCGGTGGTGTTGTAGATCAGGTTGTCGAAGTCGACATAGTAGAAGCTCAAGTCCGCGTCGAAGCGGCCGTCAAAGCCGTCGGCCTTCATGCCGGCCTCGTAGCTACGCAGGGTTTCCGGGCGCAGCAGCGGCCCTTCCACATCGGGGCCGAAGTCGATCTCCGGCGGCTGGAAGGTGTTGCCGTAGTTGGCGTACAGCACCACGTCGTCGAGGTCGGCGCTGGGGTCCTGCCAGACGCGCCAGTTGGCGCCGAACGAGCCGTTGAGACGGGTGGTGCCGGCGTATTCCAGGCTGGTCTCGTCGGGGTCGTCGCTGCTGCGGCCGCGACGCTCGTCGCTGTGGGTCAGGCGCAGGCCGCCGAGCAGGCCGAAACCCGGCGTCAGCTTCCACCGCACCTGGGTGTAGGCGGCGGCAAGGCTGCGCTGGTCGGAAAGGTAGCCAGGCGGCTCGGGATTGCCGGCGCTGCTGGGCGGCGGCAGGCTGCCGTCGCCCGGACTGAGGGTGTAGCCGAACAGCTGGCTGTTCTGGTGCGCCAGGCCCCACAGCTCGCCGGCGCCGAAGGTGGCCTGCACGCTGTCGTTGAAGCGGTGCGTCAGGTGGCTGTCGAAATATGCCTCGCTCAGGTCGCGCTTCTGATGGAAGCCGCCGGCGTTGCCGTCGCTGGTGTCCTCGTCGCCCTCGTCGCGCAGGAAGCCCTGCACCAGCTGGGAATGGGTCTGGGTCAGCGACAGCGTGGTGCTCCAGGACCCGAGCGCCAGGTTCCTGTCGTAGCTGGCGGTGAGCTGGAAGCGGTTGCTGTCGATCTTGCCATCGGCCGGATTCTGGTTGTAGTCCAGCGGCACGTCGGGGTCGAACCGGCCGCCCGCGTCGGCCAGCGGCCGTGGGCTGGACGGTTTCTGGTGCTGTACGTTGATGTCCAGGTCGAGCCGCGCCGTGCCGCCGCCGAGATCGGCGGCGCTGCGCAGCAGGGCGTGGGCGCGGTCGAGGCCGGCGCGTGAATCCGAATACCGGTCGCGCACGCCATCCAGGCCCAGCGAGGCGCGCACCGGTCCCTGCGCCAGCACCATCGAGGTGCCGGTTTCGACCGTGCCGTAGCTGCCGTACGCGACATCCGCGCGACGCGCGGCCTGGCCGGCGGCGAAATGGATGATGTTGATGGTGCCCTCGAACGAGGTGGTGCCGTACAACACCGGCGCCGGGCCGCGCTCCACTTCGATGCGCTCGACGTTGTTGAGGTCCAGGGTCGCGAACTGCGGGATGAAGGCCCCGCCCTGCGGCACGCCGTCGACCAGCAGCAACAGATCGTCGACCTCGCGCTGGCCGAGCAGTCCCGGCACCGCCCCGCCCGGCCCCTGGTCGCCGCCCGGCGCGACGTAGACGCCGCCGACCAGGGACAGGGCGGTGCGCAGGTCGTTGACGCCGCGCGCGCGCAGCTCGTCGGCGGTGACGACCTCGATCGAGCTCGGCACTTCCTGCACCGGCTCGGCGAAGCGGTTGGCGGTGATCTGCACCAGGTCGAGATCGGACACGCCGGGGCCAGGAACCGTCTGCGCCTGCGCGGTGGCGGCGCCGGCAAGTAAGACGAAGGCGATCGGGCGACGGGCACGGTTCATGTCCGGAGAGGTCCTGGTTTTGAAGAGGAGCGCGACGCGAACCCGGCACCGGGTTCAGCATCAAGCTCAAGAAATCGTTGAGAATTGAACTATGCAGCTTGAGTATGAAGGCATGGTTGCGGCCGCGCCCCGGTAGACCGCGGCCTTCCGACCTGCACCCCGCGCGCGCCGAAATCGTGAGCCCCTCTCCCGCGCGCGGGAGAGGGGCGTTCTTCTAGTACCCCCGAACCACAATCACTGCGTGCCGCCCGCCTCCTGCTGTTGCGCCGCACTGGCCAGGAGCCGTTTGCGGTTGTGCCGCAGGTCCTTGCCGCTGCGCGTCTCCGGATACGGTTCACCACCCTTGATGCCCTGCCACAGCAGGCGGTTGTACTGATCGGCGTCGAGACGGTCCTCCGCCGAGAAATCCATGTCCGCGGTGCGCTGCGCCCACCACTGCGCGTCGTGCAGCGGCGCCGGCGCCACTGGCCCCAGCCGCGCGGACTTCATGTCCACCGGCAACTGGCTGCACCCGCTGGTCTGCCCGCCGGTGCAGGGCGCCAGGATCGAGGGCAACTGGGCGGTGAAATTCCAGTGCGCCTGGTCGAGATCGAACACCTCGCTCATCGGCGGCTGGTAAGCGTCGTACAGGCTCAGGTGCTCGATGCCGAGCAGGTCCTCGATGGTGCGCAGCATGTTGACCGTGCTGTAGTGGGTGCTGACCACCGCGCCCTGCCTGACGTAGGGCCCGGCGACGAAGCCGATGCTGCGGTGGGCGTCGACGTGGTCGGGGCCGTCCTGGGCGTCGTCCTCGAGCACGAACACCACCGTGTCGCGCGCATAGGAGCTCTTCGACAGGGTTTCCAGCAGCTTGCCGACGGCGTAGTCGTTGTCGGCGACGTCGGCCTGCGGCGTGTTGACGCCGTCGAGCGAGGTGGCATAGCTGCCGGTATGGTCGTGCATGAAGCGCACCAGGCTCAGCGCCGGCAGCTTGCCGTTCTGCACGAACTGCGCGAATTCGCGCTCCCACTCCCGCTCGCGGTAGAAGTCGGGGAACGCATTATCGTAGGCGCGGAAATACGGGTCGGTCAGCGGCACCAGGGCCGGATCCGAAGCGTAGGTCACGGTGAGTTTGTCGGCGAATGGCGTGCGATCTTCCGGAATCTGCGCCGCGCCGGCGGCGGCGCTGTAGCGGTTGAGATCGCAGAAGAAGCCATAGTTGCGCACCGTCAGGCCGGCGCGCAGCGCCGAGTTCCACAGGTAACCCTGCTGCACCTCGCCCTCGGGACCATCGGTGGCGGCGACGTTGGCGGTGCCCGCCAGCAGATCGGGATCGGACGGCACGTTGGGATTGGCCGCCTGCCGCGCCGCCACACTGGGCAGGGCGATGTTGACGTTGCGGTTTTCGCCCTCGGTGTCGTAGCCGGCGCCGCGGCCGGAGTAGTTCAGCGGGATGGTCTTGACGCCGTAGTCGCTCTCGCGCGCCGCGGTGCTCCAGGCCCAGCCGTTGCCGCTGACCTCACCCGAATCGTGGAAGTTGTCGAGATCGACGAAGTGCGAGGCAATGGCGTGCTGGTTCGGCGTCAGCGCCGCGCCGAACTCGACCAGGCTCGGATCACCGTTGCCGCTGCCGAGGTCGCCCAGGATCTGATCGTAGGTGCGGTTCTCCTTGACGATGTAGATGACGTGCTTGATGCGGCGGCGGAGCTGCGCCATCAGCTCGGCGTCGCGCTCGTGGCCGCGCCGGGCGAAGCCGTCGTTGACCGCCACCCGCGCGGTCAGCGCCGCCAGGGTGCCGCGGTCGGGCACCGGGACGGTCTGGAAGCCGGCCTTCTCCAGCTGCAGGATGTACTGGCCCGGCTGCCACGACACCTGGGAGCCGGCGATGCAGGTCGGCCCGCCGTCCTTGCAGTAGTGCGGATTGGGCCCGGGCAGGCTCTTGCTGTTGACGACGTAGAGCATGCTGCCGTCGCCGCTGACCTGCACCGCCTGCGGATACCAACCGGTCGGGATCAACCCGGCCAGGCCGCTCTCGCCGTCCTCGCGCTCGTGCCCGCTCCGCCCCAGCCGCAGCACGGCAACCGAATTGGTGCCGCCGTTGGTGACATAGAGCGTGGACTCGTCGGGCGACAACGCCAGGCTGTTCGGTGCGGCGCCGCGGAAGCGACGCTCGCCGTGGTGGCTGCGCTCCGCTTCAGCCTGCTCGTTCTCATCCCGGTCCTCCCGCCCGCCGGCGCTGAACGAGGTCGGCAGGGTGCGCAGCACCATGTTGCTGGCGGTATCGATCACCGACACCGCATCGGCGTTGTCGGCGGCGACATAGAGCCGCGTCTGCGCCGCGTTGAGCAGCATCTTGTTGGGATTGCCCGGCACGGCGATGCGCGCCTTGATTTTCGGCACGGCGGCGGAGAGATCGATCACCTCGATTTCGCGGTCGCGCTGGCTGGAGACATAGGCCGTGTCGTTGCCGGCGATGGCCACCCAGTAGGGATAGGTGCCGCCGGGCATGCCGGGCGCGGCGCCGTTCTTGCCCGGACGCAGATCCAGCTCGGCGACGCTGCCGCTCCCCGGCTCGAGCAGCGAGATTGAGTCATTCTCCAGATTCGCCACCACCAGGCGCTTACCGTCGGCGGTCACCGCCAGGCCGGCGGCGACCGGCGCCTGGGTCTTGAGCAGGCCGTTGCCAATAGTGTGCCCCAGGGCAATCGGCTGGCCGGACTCGGCCCACTGCCCGCCGCTGAGTGCATAGGTGTGGACGCTGTCGTCCTTGCCGCCGGAAACGTAGAAGCGGCTGCCATCCGGAGCGAAGGCGATGCCGGCGAAGCTGTTGGGTACCGGCAGGACCTGCTTCTGCACCGGCGCCGCAGCGCTCACGTCATAGACGAACACCCACTCGGTGGAGTCGGCCGGGATCACCTTGGATGCGGTGTTCTTCACCAGGTTGTAGCCGCTGGTCAGGACCAGCAGGGTCTTGCGGTCCGGGCTCAGCGCCTCGCTCATCGCCTGGCCCACGGCGTAGTCGGGGTTGTCGGCCAGTCCCGGCTTGAGCGGCTCGAAGGTCGAGCCGGGCGCGGCCGTCGGCGTGATGGTCTGGCCGGTCGGCAACAGGGTGCCGGGCGCCGGCGGCGCCGCACCGGAGTTGCCGCCCCAGGCGCAGGCCAGCAGGCCTGCGCAGGACAGGCCGAGGAGTACAGCGGGGGATTTACGCATCGCGCTCTCCATGAGGTGAAGTAGACGTTCACCCCCGGCACGGCGCAGCCGATCGTTCCTCATTCCTTGAGGCTAGACCATGCCCGCGCTCGCGTCACGGGGTGCTTTCCTTAGCGAACGCGAATTTGGCACTTCTTTGTGACGGCCGGATGTAGCGCGGATGACAGTGTCTTCGCGCAAGGCTGCCGCCCGGCTCAGTCATCGTCGCCCAGGGCGCGCAGCGCCGCGCGCACGTCGCGTCCCTCGCGGTACGCCTTGACGGCCGCCATGGTGCGCAGATGCTCGCGCTGCGAGGCATGCGGGCCAGGCGGCGGCGGCACCGAGTCCGCGCCGAACACCGACTGCCACAGAATGCGGTCGGCCAGTTCCTGCGGCACGGCGTCTTCTCGGTCGAACGGCAGCGCCGCAGATAGCGCGGCATTGGCGGCGTTGGCCGGGTTGAGCGCCGTCAGTGAACGCTCGGGCGTGATCGCGTCGTAACTGCTGTTGTCCGGCGCGGCATTGAAGGCGTCGTACATCGGCGCGGCGTTGGCATCGTAGATCGACAGCGGCTTCAGGCCCAGGATCAGCTCGATGGTGCGCAGTACCGAATACTGGTCGTAGTGGGTGTGGACCAGCACGCCGCCGTGTCTGGCCCAGGGCGAGATGACCAGGGCCGGCGCGCGGTGCGCCTCGTAGTGATCGGCGCCGTCCTGGCTGTCGTCCTCGACCACGAAGATCACGCTCTGCGGCCAGATCGGGGAATGCGATACCAGCTGCACCAGCTGACCCACGCCGAGGTCGTTGTCGGCCACCTCCGACAGCGGCTGGATCAGGCCGACGCCGGTGCCGTTGGTATGGTCGTCCGGCATCGCCAGGTAGTTGAGGTGCGGCACCGTGCCGGTCAGGAGCTGCGCCTGGAACTGCAGGTTGAACTCGTCGATATGTGAGCCGGCCAAGGCTGGCGGTGCGCCCATACCCGAGTCGAAGGTGCAGGTTGGCAGGTTGGGATAGCCCGGCACGCTCTTGAACGAGGAGCAGGCGAAGGACGCGGCGGTGGCGACACCGGCGAGGTAGACCAGATCGCTGTTGGCGGCGACCTGGAGGAAGGTGCTAGCGCGGTCCTGGCTGTCCGGCGGCAGGAAGGCGGTGGATTCGCCGTAGTTACGGAACGTGACGTTCTGCCGCACCGCCTGATCGAAGATCAGCCCCATCGGCGGCAGTGCCACGGCCGAGCTGGTGTCGGAGGAGGTGTTGCGGCCGGTGTAGTTGGCCGGCACCGCCTTGGTCAGCGCGTTGTTGGCGTAGCTGCTGCTGGTGATCATATGGCCATCGACCGAGACTTCACTGTCCTCGAAGAAGCGGTCGAGCAGCAGGAACTTGCGCGACAGGGCATGGGCATTGGGCGTGGTGCCGCAGCCAGGATGCTTGCGGTCGACGCCCTCGAACGCAGTGTTCTGGGCGCCGCAGTTGTCCTCCGCGACCTGCAGGTTGGGATCGCCGTCGCCGCGCGGCACCGAGCCGAAGATCTGGTCGTAGGTGCGGTTTTCGCGCACTACGAAGAACACGTATTTGATCTTGTCGCTGGGTCCGCCGTTGGCGCCGACGATGGGCGTGTCCGCCGGGGCGTCGGCGAGCCGGCCGCTGCCGTCGCCGGGGACGATGCTCGCTTCCACCGTCGGCTTCGCCGCGGCGAAGCCGGCGTCGCCCGGCAAGGGCAGCACGCCGACCCGGCCGATCAGCTTGTCCGGCACGTAGCTGCCGTAGGGCGCGCCGTAGCTGTTCTCCCAGGACACGCCGTAGTCCGGGTTGGGGCCGGCGCCTAGGCCGCGCGCGGCGGTCCACACCAGGGTGCAGCTGTCCGGCGTCACCGCCACGTCCTGGGTGTAGTCGGCGGTGGGGATCTTGCCGATCACCGACCAGGCCTTGGCCCCGTTGCCGGGGCGGTCGCTCAGAGCGATCGCCGTCACCGCGTTCTCACCGGCTTCGGCGGCGTACAGCGTGTTGCCGTCCGGCGCCAAGGCCAAAGCCGTCGGCGCCGCGCCATAGCCTTCCGGGCGACGCAGCGAGACGAAGCGCTGGACCTGGTCGGTGGCGGTGTTGAGCACGGCGATACCGTCATGGTTGGTGACGGCGACATAGAGCCGGTCGGCCTTGGGATCGGCCAGCAGGTACTGCGGCTGCGAGTTGTAGTCCCCCGTGCCGCCGCCCATCCCGGCGATGGTCGACACCACCTTGCCCGCGGCCGGATCGATCTTGGACAGGCTGCCATCCTGGGCGTTGGACACGTAGGCATACTTGCCGCTGCGTTCGAAGCGCGCGGCGAAAGGATAGTTGCCGACGCTGATCTCGCTGGTTTCCTGGTTCTTCACCGCGTCGATGATGGCGGCCTTGTTGGCGTGGTACAGCGCCACCACCAGGGTCTTGCCGTCGGGGCTGACGCCGATGCCGGTGGGATAGCCGGAGGCGCCTGCGGAAAGTAAGATCGGCGCCTGTTCGGTGGCCATGCCGCTGAGCGGATCGACCTTGAACACGTGGACGGCGCCGCCGGCGTCAGCCATGGTGGGGCCAGCAGGCTTCCACGCGGTGCTGTTCGGCTCGCCCGAAACATAAGCCGTAGTGCCATCCGGCGAGAACGCCATCTGCCCGTAGGTGCCCGGCATCGGCAGCACCTGCACCACTTCGCCGCTAGCGACGTCGACAATGCGCACGTCGTTGCGACCGTCACCGGCGGAAACCGACCAGTAGAAGCGGCCATCCGGACTCAGCGCGCCGCCGGTCGGCAGGTTGCCAACCGTGGTCATGCGACCGTACGGCGTGAGAGTGCGGCCGTTGTTGGGGATCTGCGTGGCGGCTGCCACCGGCACCGTGCCGCCGCAGCGGCCGGTGATCACCCCGCCCTGCCCGCCGCTGGTGCCCGAAACGGACGAGGACGAGCCGCAGGCGGCCAGCAGGAAGACCGCGGCGCAGGATCCCGCCGCCGCAAGCGCATCGTTCTTGAAACTCATGGTGTTGCTCCCTGAATTGCCGCCGCACGGCTGCTCGCCCCGCAGGCAGGCCGCGCATCCTACTGCCTGTTGTTTACGCTTTTGCGAGCGGCTGCCGCTCCTGCCTCAGTCGTCGTCGCCCAAAGCCTGCAAGGCCGCGTGCACGTCGCCGCCATGGCGGTAAGCGTCCATGGCCACCCGTGCCCGCCGCTGCTCCAGACGCGAGGCATTGGGTCCGGGCGGCGGCGGCGTGGAATTCGGTCCGTATACGCGCTGCCACAGGATGCGGTCGCTGATCTCCTGCGGCACCGCGTCGAGCCGGTCGAACGGCATCCGCGCCGACAGCGCCGCGTTGGCGGCGTTGGCCGGGTTCACCGCCTGGATGTCCTGCGTCGGCAGGATCGCCGTGTACGGCGTGTTGTCCGGCGTGGTGGCGAAGCTGTCGTACATCGGCGTTGCAACAGCGTCGAACACCGACAACGGCTCCAGACCCAGGATCAGCTCGATCGTGCGGATCACCGACAGCTGGTCGTAGCGGGTATGCACCACCTGTCCGCCGTGCTTGACCCAGGGGCCGATGACGAAGGCCGGTGCGCGGTGCGCGTCGACGTGGTCGGCGCCGTCCTGCGAGTCGTCCTCGACGACGAAGATCACGCTCTGCGGCCAGATGCTGGAGTGCGAGATGATGTCCACCAGCTGGCCGACGCCGAGGTCGTTGTCGGCGCACATCGCCAGCGGGTCGCGGCCGCCCGGCGTGGTGCCGTTGGTGTGGTCGCTGGGCATGATCAGGTAGTTGAAGTGCGGCACCGCACCGGCCAGCAGCTGCGCGCCGAAGCTCAGGTTGAACTGGTTGATGCGCGACAGCGCCAGCGGGGGTGTGGTGCCGAGGCCGGCGTCGAAGGCGCAGTCCGGCGTGTTGGGGATGGTCAGTTGCGAGGCGGTGTTGGTGACGCAGCCGATAAATACGTTATCGGCGTAGGCGACGTTGTCGCTGTTGGCCAGCACCTGCAGGTAGGTGCTGCGGCCATCGTCGCTGATCAGCGGCGCCGCGCCGCCGGCCAGCTCGCCGTAGTTGCGGAAGCTCACGCCCTGGCTCACCAGCTGGTCGAACAGGAAGTCGCGCGGCGGGAAGCTGACCGGGTACACGCCTTCCTGGTTGGCCGGCCGGCCGCGGTTGGAGTAATCCGCGTGCATGGTCTTGAGCGTGTAGTTGCTGGCGTAGGCGCCGGTGGTGATGGCGTGGCCGTCGACCGAGACCTCGCTGTTCTCGAAGAAGCGGTCGAGCAGCACGAACATGCGCGACAGCGCGTGCTGGTTCGGCGTGACGCCGCTGCCCGGGGTGGCGGTGCCCGGCTTGTGCGGCCCGAGCGCCTCGCCGTTGTCCCCCAACACTTCCAGCGTGGGATCGCCGTCGCCGCGCGGATCGCTGCCGAAGATCTGGTCGTAGGTGCGGTTCTCCTTGACCACGAAGAACACGTATTTGATCTTGTCGCTGGGACCGCCGGCGGCGCCCACCACCGGCGTGTTTGCCGGCGCCGCCTGGCTGTTCTCCGGGCGCTGCGCCGTATCGACCACCGTGCTCATCGCGGCGAAGGCGGCATCGCTCGGCGTCGGCAATACGCCCACCCGGCCGACCAGCATGTCCGGCACGTAGCTCGGGTACGGGCCCTTGCTGGAGTCGTTGTTGACCCGGGCCGGCGGCGGCCCGCCGTACCCGACATTGGGCCCGGCGCCGGCGCCGCGCGCCGCGGCCCACACCAGGGTGCAGCCGTCCGGTGTCAGCGCCACGTCGCTGGTGTAGTCGGCGGTGGGGATCTTGCCGACCACGTCGTATTGCTTCGCGCTGCCGTCGACGCGGTCGGCCAGCGCGATCGAAACGATCGCGTTCTCTCCGGCGTTGGCGACATAGAGCGTCATGCCGTCGGGAGCCAGCGCCAGCGACACCGGCTGGCTGCCATAGCCTTCCGGTCGGCGCAGCGAGATGAATCGCGTCACCGTGTCGCTGCCGGTGTCGACTACGGCGACGCCGTCGCGGTTGGTGATTGCGACGTAGAGCAGATCGCGCTTCGGATCGGCCAGCACGTACTGCGGGTGCGAGTTGTGGTCCGCCGCCACGCCGTAGGTGCCTTCGGGGCCGCCCAAGCCGCTGATGGTCGCCACCACCTTGGCGGTGGTGACGTCGATCTTCGACAGGGTACCGTCGAAGGCGTTGCTGACGTAGGCATAGCGGCCGCTGCGCTCGAAGCCCACCGCATAAGGGTAGGCGCCGACGTTGACGATGGTGCTGCCGCCGGAAGCGACGTCAATCAGCGCCGCCTTGTCGGCGTTGTACAGCGCGGCCACCAGGGTCTTGCCGTCCGGCGTGATCGCCAGCCCCACCGGGAAGCTTGGCAGGCTGGTAGTGCTGGGCGGGAAGCTCTGCGAGCGCGCGCTGCCGCCCTGGGTCGCCGGCAGGCTGATCGGCTTCTGCTCGGCGGCGAGGCCGCTGGCGGGGTCGACGCGGTAGACATGGATCACGTCGCCGTCATCGCCCATGGTGGGACCGGACGGCGTGCTGCTGCCTTTGGGCTCGCCGGAGACGTAGGCGGTCTTGCCGTCCGGCGCGAACACCATCTGGCCGTAGGCGCCGGGCAGCGGCAGCACCTGCGTCACCTTACCGCTGGCAACCTCGACGATCTGCACGTCGTCACGGCCGTGGCCGGCGCTGACCGACCAGTAGAAGCGCCCGTCCGGCGACAGCCGCCCGCCGGTGGGGAAATTGCCGACCGTGGTGAGACGACCCAGCGGCATCAGCTTGCGGCCGCTGTTGGCGATCAGCAGCGGCGTGGTCGCCGGCAGGGGCTTGCCGCAGACGCTGGCCTGGGTACCGCCGCCGGAGGAGCCGCCCGCCCCGCCGCTGTTGGCCGGCTTGGACGAACCGCAGGCCGCCAGCAGCAAGGCCAGAACCAGCCCGGCTCCAAGGTGGAGCGGGCGCGACTGCGCTACGGCCTTTGCGGCCATCGGTTTCCCTGAGGGTGTCATTGGTGATCCCCGAATGATCCGGAGAGTATGTGACGTTTATTTGACCGAGCGCTGGTAATTCCAGCCCATTGCGCAGACTGAAGGGTTCAGCGCTGCGGTTCGACAATGCGCAGCACCGGCCCCCCGTCGAGCTTCTTGATCGGAAAGTAGGCGCGGTGCGTCGCCGGGTCGACGGCGACGACGTGGGCGTTGGGTCCGACGAAGCCGTCGGCGAGCTTGGCCAGACTGCCCGACTCGAGCCTGAACAGCGAACCGACGCCAGCCTCGCCGGCGACGTAGAGCAGGTTCAAGCCGGGATCGTAGGCCAGCACGTCTGGCTCCTTGCCGACATCGAAGGTAGCGGTGACGACACGAGTGCGCAGGTCGAAGACGAGGAGCTTGTTGTTGTCCTCGCAGGCGATGATGGCCAGGTGCTGCCGCGGCTCGAGCAGCAGGCCGTGGTTGCCTTCGGCACCCGGCAGATTGTCGCGGGCCACGACGCGGTCGCTCGCCGGATCGATCTCGACCAGTTGCCGCCGCGACTGCACGTTGACGAAGATGTGCCTTGTCACCGGATCGTACTGGGTGTTGCCAGCCTCGCCGTACAGCTCGATGGTCGTCACGTGCTGGTTGGAACGGGTGTCGATCACCGTTTCGGTTTCGCCGGTCTCGTCCGAGACGTAAAGCTTGTGCAGCTCGGGGACGTAAGCCATGCCGTCCGGATACGTTCCGCCGGGCATCCTCGCCACGACCTCCAGCCGCGCCTCGTCGATCGCCACCACTTCGTCGGTGCCGGTGGCAGAGGCGTAGACCAAGCCCAGCTCGGGAACCACCAGCACCCCATGGACGTGCCGCACCCCGGCAATCCGTCCGACCACCCTTTGCGCCTGGGTGTCGAACGCCAGCACTTCGCTGGCGCCGAGATGGGCGATGAACAGCAGATGTCGCCCGGAATCGTAACTCTCGTAGTCGAAGCGCGAGGTATCGCCCGGTAGCGGCAGGTCGGCGAGGTTGCGCAGCGGCAGGGGTGCCGCGCCGTCGGCGCCGCTGCATGCCGCGCAGCCCATCAGCAGTCCGGCCAGCAGCGCGCGGCAACAGTGCGACGGTATCGGCATGACTTCAGCCTCCGCTGGGAAAGGTCCAGGTCAGCCCCGCGCGTAGCTCGCGCAGGTTCTGCCCGCCGGCGCGCGCCCAGCGCAGGCCGAGGTCGAAGGCGAGGCGGTCGCTGCGCTGCCAGATCGCGCCGGCCAGGCCGGACAGGGTGCGCGGCTCGTTCCGCTCGCGCTCAATGAACAGCTCGGCCACGGGCCGCAGGGGCCAGCGCGACGGCCCTTCGAGGATGGCACCACCGAGCAGGTCCAGGTGATGCACACGCGTTTCGACGACCCGCAGGTTGAGATCGACCGTCCCCAAGTCCCAACGCTGCGACACCAGCCCCGCCAGGCTGGCTCCGGCACCGCCCTCGCCGTGCAACTCCGGCAGCAGCAGGCCGTATTCCGCGGCGAGACTTGGGCCGTCGAAACCTTGCAGACTGCCCTGGCGCAGCACCTGCTTGAACGACAGCTCCGGGTCGGCGAGCTGCGTCCTTGCCTCGCCTTCCATTTCGTTCAGCGCGTACAGGAACTGCCCCTCGGCCACCAGCTCCGCATCGGGAACAACTCCATAGTTCAGAACCAGAGCGGGGGCAGACCAGAACTGCTGCCGGCCCTGCTTCAGGTAGCCGAGCGCCCCGAACTCGACCTCCAGCTCGTGCAAGCCGGCGACGCCTGCATCGGTGCCGTCGAACGGCCGGTAGGCCAGGCTCGCCGCAGGCAGCCACAGCAGCACGCATAGCGCGATGGCAAGAACGCGCCGCACTCAGTTCAGCTTCGGCGGCCAGTTGTGCGTTTCGGTCTGGCACGACTTGCACCAGGCGTAAAGCGCGTCGTACATCACCAGCCCGTGCCGCAGCATCTCCTGGTCGTCGGCGAAGTGGTGCGACAGACCCAGCGAGATGGCGTACAAGCCGGCGGATTGCGGCGTGAGCTCGAGCCGCGAGGTGTCGGCGCCGCGCACGATGCCGGCCAGCTGCTGCAATGCCGGATCGTGCAGTTGGTACTTCTTCAGGAAGGCATCGAAGCTGCACAGCTCGCCAACATGTGACAGCTCCGCGCCGGGAATGTCATAGGGGATCGCGCCGCTGGCTCGCGCTACCTCGAACACCTGGCCGGCCGGCACATAGAGGAACTCCGGCTCGCGGTCAATGAAGCGCGCCACCAGCCAGGGACAGGCGATGCGGTCGATCTTGGGACGTTCTCGGGTCACCCATTTCATACACGCACCTCTCGGCTAGATCTGCGCCGCCAGCGGATACAGCAGCAGGCCGAGCACCGCCGCAGCGGCGACGACGACCGGCTCCGGAATCTTCTTGAACTTCCACAGTACGCTTACGGCGGCGAGCGCCACCAGCAGGGTCGGCAGGTCGACGATCGAGCGCCGTCCCAGCACCACCACCGAGCCGGCGATGGTGCCGATCGCAGCCGCGGTGGCCCCGTTGACGAAGGCGACAATGGCCGGCCGCTTGCCGTGCTTCTTGAAGTACGGCGCCGGGATCACGGTGAACAGATAGCACGGCAGGAAGGTGCCGAACGCGGCCGCGATCGCGCCCGGCAAGCCCGCGACCAGGTAGCCGATGAAGCCGACCGTGATCACCACCGGCCCCGGCGTGATCATCGCCACCGCGACCGCGTCGACGAACTGCCTTTCATCGAGCCAGTGATGCTCGGTGACGACGCCGCCGTAGAGGAAGGGCACGATGGCCAGGCCACTGCCGAACACCACCGCACCGGCCTTGGCGAAAAAGCCGAAGATCTGCCCCAGCAGCGGCCAGTCGTAACC